>NZ_JBFAMZ010000009.1:0-385466 GCF_040674635.1 Nonomuraea sp. NPDC049758 | reverse complement strand
GCCCACCCTCGACACATGGGCCGTTCTGCAAGGAGTCGACGCCAAGGTCGCCTGGCACCTGTACCTGATGGCTCAGCCCATCGGTCTTCCCGAGAAGATGATCCGCGCAGTCGCTCCGGAGTTCTTCGGCTCATTCCTGGACGCATGGGACCCCAGCGGCACGACTTTCACCCCTGAGGAGCGCGCCTACTACATCGACAGCTCGATCGCCGCGATCGACTCCATCGTGGCCGACTACCGGGCCACCGCGAGCATCGATCTCGAGATGGATCGAGCCAACCGTGAGCATGGCGCGCAGCTCGCGATGCCGGTCGGCGTCATCTCACAGGACTGGGGCTCCCAGCTCGGCTTCGACGCAGCATCGCTGTGGCGGGCCTGGGCGCCGGACCTTACCTACCAGCCGACCACATCCGGGCACTTCATGGTCGAAGAGAACCCCGACGAGATCGCCACCTTCATCGCCACCCTTGCGACGCGCCTGAGCACGCGGAACCACTGATCGCACCCGTATCACCGCACCGAGGGGCCCGCCACCCTTGGCGGGCCCCTCGACCTGCCGAAGGGACGCCCTACCCCACCCAAACGCAGCCCTGACCCCGCGCCACCGCCTGAAGGTGGCTCGCCTGGTCGTCGAGGACGGTTGGCCGGTCAATGAGGTCGCCGCTCGGTTCCAGGTGTCGTGGCCGACCGTGAAGCGGTGGGTCGGCCGCTACCTGGCAGGCGAGCCCATGCATGACCGCTCGTCCCGGCCGAAGTCGTCTCCGAACAAGACGTCCAAGGCTGTGTCGAAGCGGTGCGTGACCTTGCGAATGCGGTTGCGGGAAGGGCCCGTTCAGCTCGCAGCGCGGCTCGGGATCGCGCCATCGACCGTGCACCGCATCCTCACCGCGGCGCGGCTCAACCGGCTGTCACACGTGGACCGCGCCATGGGCGAACCGATCCGACGCTACGAGCACCCACACCCCGGATCGCTTGGACACGTCGACGTGAAGAAGCTCGGGAACATCCCCGACGGCGGCGGCTGGCTCTACGTCGGCCGCGCATGGGAAACGCACGTGCTTTGAGGCAGCAGTCCACCGCGAGGGCAAGAAGCCGCTGGTCGCAAGGTTCGGCGGCATCCCGCTCAAGCGGCACAAGACGGCGGTCCTCACCGACTGCCTGAACACCGGGCCCGTCTACTCGAACAAGGAGCTGATCCGACGGCTCACCAAGGGCGGATGCGAGCTCTGCGACCGCTCGGACGGCATCCAAGTGCACCACGTCCGGCGGCTCGCCGATCTCTCCTGGCTCGGTCGGCCTTCGCCCGAATGGGTCCAGGTCATGGCGAAGATCCGACGCAAGGCCCTCGTGGTCTGCGGCGACTGCCACGACCAGATCCACGGGCGCCCTGCGTCATCGCTCACGCAGTAGATCGCTGGAGAGCTGGGTACTCGGAAACGGGTCCGCCCGGTTCGGTGGGAGGCCGAACGGAAAGGGCCAACCCGCACGGGACTGGCACCTCGCTGTTCGGCCGACCCTACCCGCACCATGGCCGACGGATGGGCCTACGCCCGCTGCTACGCCTCAGAGAGGCCTTCGAGGATGCTGAGTGCAGAAATTAGCGGTAGCGACCTGGGACTTCTTGGTCGACTGTGACCATCGTCGTCATGCCGGTCGTCGCGCCGGTGGCCGAATCGGGGGCGGAGTCGGGCCGGCCGGGGAAAGCGCGACGGACACGGGCGTCCTCTACGGTGTCGTCATGGTGGATATCGCTCCGCGAGTGCGTTCGTCCTCATCGAGTTGATGTTCGGCTGGTGATGGCTTCCTCGATCCGCTCCACTGCGGTGATGGCACCGAAGCCGAGCAGGCGTACCAGATGGGTGTCGTTGGCGGAGGTCGTGGTGCGCCATGCGGTGACGTCCGCTTCGGTGATGTCGTGTGGTCTGAGAGCGGCCAGCAGCGCGAGTTTGGCGGCGGGTCGGTCGGCTTCGGGAAGCCTGGTCAAGCGTTGTGTCAGCCACGTGCCATGCGAAAGCGGGCCGGTGGCGGTGGGTTCGGCGACCGTGGCTCGGAGAAGGTTCTGGCTTTGCTCGCCCAGGAGCGCGGCGCCGTCGGCGGCCGCGCTGCGCAGGGCGGCGTACGCGGCCCCGATCGGGGTGTCGCCGGCCCAGGCCGGCCGTGACGCCGTTGGGATGCCGGCCAGTAGCGGCAGGCTGTCACCTCGGGCGAGTTCCTGGTGGACGGTGCGGGTGTAGGCCATGGCTCCGACCCGGCGTACCGACCGTGCTCGTTGCAGATTGCCGGGGAGCAGTTGCTCGTCGGTGAGCGTGGAGAACATGCGGTTGATGAAGTGGGTCGACAGGGCCGTGCCGATGTATTCGGCGGCGAGCTCGGGCTGGAACGGGGGGGCCGCCAGATGTGCCGGGTCGAGGGTTCGGGTGGCCTTCGCCCAGGTCGCCAGCGCGGCGTGGTGAGGGTTGGTCGGGTCTCGGTCGTTGAGCAGGTCCTCGGCGAGTTGGTGTTCGCCGAGGGCGTGGATCAGGATGGTGTGCGCGTCGATGCAGAACCGGCACCGGTTGGCCTGTGACACGGCCACGGCCACGACTTCCTTGTCGGTGCGGGGTGCGAGTCCTGCGAGTTCCGACTCGCGCAGCACGGCCCAGGCTGCGGCGTGCAGTTCGGGCGCCGGAGACAACATCATGAACGCGACCTGCCCGAAGTCGGCGGTCGATTGGGCGTACACCTCGGCGACTCGACCGGTGGCTGATCTTCTGGGCACAGGCACGACGTGGCGGACGGACATGCTGAACTCCTGGGTGGTTGAGGGATGACGTGAGTTGTCTCGGTGGCTCGGTCAGGTTCGGATCGGTGTCTTGGGGCCGTTGCCGATCGCGCGGGCGATCCGCCGCGCCTCGATGGGAAGCCGGCGGAGACTGCCTTCGATCGCCGGTTGGTATCCGATGAACCAGAGTCCCGTGGTGGGCCGGTGCTTGCCCGCGTCACGGTGGGGACGGCCGTCGTGGTCGAGAACGTCGAGGTGTCCGACCAGATCGGCGAGGCCGGGGTCGTAGCCGGTGGCGGTCAGCACCATGTCCGGTTGTAGCCGGGCGCCGTCTCGTAACACGACATCGTGGCCGTCGAGGTGGTCGACGACGGTGACGACGCGCAGCCGGCCGGCGGTGAGATGCCCGACGAAGCCTTGGTCGATCGCGATGGTGACCCCGGTGGTACGCATGCGCTCGAACGGGCCTTGCCTCGGGGTGGGGAGTCCGTGGGCGCGTAGGTCGCCGAACGCGTGGTGCGCCACGGCGTGGGTGAGGCGGTCGCGGATCGGCTCTGGCAACAGACGCAGCGCGAGGGTGAGCGGGTGCAGAGGGACGCCGTACAGGTGCCGTGGCAGGATGGTCGGTGAGGTGCGCACCGACATCCACAGCTGTTGGACGCCCGCGTCGACGAGGTGGCCGGCGATCTCGACGCCGGAGTTGCCGGCGCCGACGAGCAGGACACGGGCGCCGGCGAGGTCGGCGGCGCGGCGCAAGGTGGCGACGTGCTGGATCGGCCGTTGGAAGCCCGCGCGCCCGGGCCAGTCCGGCATGGTGGGGACGCGGTCGTGGCCGGTGGCGACGATGACGTGCCGGCTGTGGTGGTGGCCGTCGTTCGTCGTGATCTGCCAGCCGCCGGCCACGGGGTCGATCCGGCGGGCTTGAACTCCGCAACGTACGTGGAGTCGCGTGTGCCGGGTGAAGCGTTCGAGGTAGTCGATGTAGTCGTCCCGGGCGACCCACCGGCCGGCGCGTCTGGGGATGGGCAGACCGGGCAGGTTGGAGAGCCAGCGGATGGTGTTCAGGCTCAGGTCTTGGTGGCGGTGACGCCAGGAGGTGCCCACCGCGTCGCCCTGCTCGAGGATGACCGGGTCGATCCGGCGCCGCCGCAGTGCGGCCGCGGCCGCCAACCCGGCCGGACCGGCTCCGATGATGACGACGGCCGGGGTCACGACGCTCGCCCGGAGCCTGGTGCGGTGAGCCTGGTTCGGGCGAGCAGGGCGAAGCCGAGCGCGTACAGGCCGGCGCCGATCACTTCGAGGATCTGGACGAACGGCGAACGCGGGCCGGCCGCGAAGATGAGCAGGCCGCCGAGCCAGTAGGTGAGCGCGCCGATGCCGAGCAACAGCGCGCACCAGCGGGCTCCGCCGCGGGCGAGCGACGTGGCGAGGATGGCGTACCCGGCGGGGAAGAGCAGCAGCCCAGGCAGCACGAACAACGCCCCACCAGGGCTGAGATCGGCTGACGTGTGGACCAGTTCGGGCGCGAATCGGGCGGTGACCGGGTTGTGGGAGCCGTCGTAGACGATCAGCGCGAGCCAGGCGAGGACGCCGGCCAGCGCGGCGTGGTGCGCCGACAGGCGGCGAGCGGGGGTCAGCCTCGCCAGGGCGACCGCTTGCAGGGCCAGGCCGATGGCCTGGATGGCGTGGGTGATGCCGTATCGGTCAACGACGACAGCAATGCCATGGCCGTCGCGGGCCGGGTGCAGGATCGTGCCGAGCAGGAACAGGACGGCTCCAGCGATGGCGGTCGTCATGGTGACCGCGGAGCTGCGGGTGTTCAACGGTGTGGCCTTTCCGCCGGGCGGGCGACCGGTGTCGCCAAGGGGTTCGGGCGCAGCAGGGCGAGGGTGAGAAGGCAGCCGAGGAACGCGAGGGCCGCCGCGGCGGCGAAGCCGGTTCGCAGTCCGGCCAGGTAGCCGGCCGTACCGGTAACCGTGGAGGCCAGGACCAGGATGGCGGTTACTCCGAGGCCGGATCCGATGCGTTGGGCGGTGTTGACGATGCCGGCGGTCACCCCGGCATCGGCTTGGTCCACGGCGGTGACAGCGGGCGCGGTGACGCCCACGAACGAGGCGGGCAGGCCGACGCCGAGGATCAGCGCGGCAGGCAGCACATGGGGGAGATAGTCCACGGCGGCGGGCAGTGTGGCGAACCAAGCCAGCGCGAGGGCTTGCAACGCGAGTCCGCCCGCCAGCAACGCAGGGGCGCCGAAGCGCTTGACGGCGGCCGGGATGACGGTTCGGGAGGCGATCAGCCCGGCCACCGCGACCGGCAGGACCGCCAGGCCGGACCGCGTGGGACTGTAGTGCTGGGTGTTCTGCAGGTAGAGGGCGAGCAGCGCGAACGCCGGTACGTGGGCCGCGCCGACCAGCGCGTTGACGATCGCGGAGCCGGTCACCTGGCGGATCCGGAACAGCCGGAGCGGCATGAGCGGCGCCTCGGCGCGCGCCTCGGCGGCGACGAAGCCGGCGAGCAGCACCAGCGCGACCGCCAGCAGGATCGCGGCCGATGTCCAGGTTCCGGGGTCGGCGAGCGCGCCGGCGGCGTACCCGAGCAGCAGCAGGCCGGTCGTACCGAGGACGGCGCCGGGCAGGTCGAGCCGCTTGGCGGGACGTGCACGGTGCGGCGGGTCGGCGGGCAGCAGTCTCCTGATCAGCGACAGCGCCACCACGCCCACGGGCAGGTTGAGCAGGAATATCGACCGCCAGCCCAGCCCGTCGGTGAGCAGGCCACCGGTCGCCGTGCCGATGGCGGCGCCGGCCGCGCCCATCGCTCCCCAGACCGCGAACGCCCGGCGATGGGCGGCCGGCTCGGTGAACGTCCGCGTCAGCAGGGCCAACTGGGCCGGGACCGTCACGGCGGCGCCGATGCCCTGCGCCGCGCGTGCGGCCACCAGCATCCACGGGCTGCCCGCTGATCCGGCCAGCGCCGATGCGGCGGTGAACAGGGCCAGCCCGCATGCGAAGACCCGCCGCGCGCCGAGCAGATCGGCCGCGCGTCCGCCGACCAGCATGCACCCGCCGAAGGCCAGCAAGTACGCGTTCGTGACCCACGCCAGTCCCGCCTCGTCCAGTCGCAGGCCGGCGCTGATGCTCGGCAGCGCGATGTTCACGACCGTGGTGTCCAGGAAGACCACCAGCTCCACCGCAGTGATCAACACCAGCGCGGCCGTGTGACCCGTCATGGTGCGGTTGCCCATACATCACCTCTTTCGCTAGAGCGACACTCCAGCGAAGATTGCACTAGAGTGGTGCTCTAGTCAAGCTGAGGAGATCGCCGGTGACACGACCCAAGTCCGGAGTGCGCGCGACCAAGACGGCCCAGACCCGCGCACGCATGCTCGCCGCCGCCCGCGAGCTGTTCACCGAACGCGGCTACACCGCCACGAGCATGCAGGCCATCGCGACCCAAGGCGGCGTGGCCGTGCAGACGCTGTACTTCACCTTCGAGACCAAACGCGCGATCCTCAAGGAGCTGCTCGACGTCGAGGTGGCCGGCGACGACGCCCCGGTCGCCACGCTCGACCGGCCGTGGGTCGCCGAAGCTCTCGCCGCGCCCCCGCCGGAGCTGCTGCGCCGGCTCGCCGAAGCCACCGCCGACATCCATGCCCGGGTGGCGCCGCTGCTGGAGGTCGTCCGCTCGGCAGCCGCCACGGACCCGGAGATCGCCGAACTGTGGCGCACCAACATCACGCAACGGCACACGGTCCTGGCCGTGTTCACCGGCGCCCTGGCCGCCAAGAACGCGCTGCGCGCCGACCTCAACGCACTTCGCGCCGCGGACACGGCCCTCGCCGTCCTGGCGCCGGAGACCTACCACCTGCTCACCCGTCACCGGGGCTGGAGCAACCCCGTCTGGGCCGACTGGGCGGCCCGGACTCTGATCGACACTCTGCTCGCGCGACCCGAATGACTAGTGTCATGCTCTAGCAAATACAGGAGGTTGGTCTGATGTCTGCGTCGAGCCGGCCGACGCCAATGTCGCCGAGACCTGCCTGTCCCGCGGCATCCACCTGGTCGATGTCGGCGCCTCCGACCACCTGCTGGCCAGGTGGAAGACCTAGCCGACCGGGCCGCCGTCAGCGGGGCGACCGGGGTCCTCGGCGTCGGCCTCGCGCCAGGACTGACGAACCTGCTCGCCCGGCGCGTACACGAATGTGTCGGCGGCGCATCGACATCACCGTGCTGCTCGGTGCCGGCGAACAACACGGCGCGGACGCGGTGGCCTGGACCGTGGCCCGACCCGCCCGACCCGCCCGACCCGCCCGCGGCGATACGCCATGCCCGGCTACGGCCGCCGCATCGCCCACCCCTTGGACTTCTCCGACCAGCACAGCCTGCGACGGACCCTCGGCGTGCCGGCGGTCACCACCCGGATGTGCCTCGACTCCGCGTTCTCCACCACACTGTCGGCGAGCCTGCGCCGGCTCGCCGTCTTCCGCGTCAACCGGCGCCCCGCACTGCGCCGTCTCATCACCGCCGCGCTGTCGCGGGTGCACATCGGAGGCGACGGCTTCGCCGTCCGCGTCGACGCGGTCAACAGCGACCGGCACGCCGCGCTCGCCCTCACCGGCAACGGCCAGAGCCGCGCCACCGCCCTCGTCGCCGCACACGTCACCCGCACAGTCCTCGCCGGCACGCTGCCCACCGGCATCCACCACATCGACCAGCTACCGGCCCTGGCCGGCATCCCCGAGCAACTGGCCGCACACGGCATCCTCCCGCACATCATGCCGGGCTGACAGAGGGCGAAGCACTTCCTGACCGGGGACCGGTTGACGGTCTTGAGAGCTGGGGTGTGAGCAGCCGTAACCCCACCAGCAGGTCGCGAGCGAGGTCCGCGCATGGGCGTCTCCGCCCACCGCGGGGCCGTGCCGACTCAACCCCCTGGACATCAAGCCGAACCTGGCCGAGTTCGCGCCCGCCGATCGGCATCCGGCGTAGGCGTGCCGTCTCATGCGCGAGCACGACCAGACTCGATCAGGATTGGCGGCGGCTGCGGTAGGCGGCGGTCTTGGCGCGAGCCGTACATGCCGCGCTGCAGTAGCGACGCGAGGCGTTGCGGGTCAGGTCGATGTAGACCGCCTCGCACTGGTGCGCCTCGCATGGTCCGAAACGATCGGGGCCGTAGCCGTCCACGATGAGGGCGAGCGCCGTGGCGAACTCGCCGCCCAGCGCCTCCACCGGGGTGCCACCCGAACCGTGGAAGTGCAGGTGGAACGGTTGGCCGACGTCCTCGGCCAGGTACGGTTGCGCGCCGTATTTGCGGATCATGGCGTTGATGCGGGCGGCCTGGTCCGCCGGATGCTCGGCCAGCAGCGCCTGTCGCAGTTCGGCGCCCAGCTCGGCCAGGCGCCGCCCCGCGTCCGGGACCGCGCGCAGGGCCGCACCCGCGTGATCACTGAGCTGGGCGGCGAACGTCAGGGCCAAGTCCTCGCCTGCCGGTGGCTGCACCGAGGCGCCACCCCGCCAGCGCGCCGTGGCCAGGTTGACCAGCTCGGCGATCAGCGGAGCCTGCCGGGTTACGTTACAGGCTATTTGCACTTGACTAGTAACACCCCTTCTGTGTGTCATAGGCAAAATCCAGTTAGATAGTAACGGAGTCGCCGGCCTTGCTCACGCCCTATCGACGCCTGCTCGCCCAGCCTGGCGTCCCACACCTGCTCGTCACCGGGTTCATCGTCAAGCTGGGCACGCCCGTGCTCAGCCTCGCCCTGCTGCTGGCCGCCGTCGACCGGCTCGGCTCGTACGCCGACGCCGGCCTCGTCCTCACCGGACACGCGCTGGCCCTGGCCCTGTGCGCGCCATTCGGCGGGCGCATCGCCGACCGGTACGGCCCCCGCCCGGCACTGACCGGCTACCTGGCCGCCCATGCCCTCGCCTACGGCCTCCTTCTCCTGGCCTCGCCTGCGCTGATGATCGGCGCCGCGGTCCTGCTCGGCGCCACCACCCCGCCCGCCGGATCGGTCGTCAGAGGCGCCTGGCCACGCCTCGTCCCCGCCGCCTCCCTGCCCGCCGCCTACGCGGTGGACAACGCCGTCAACGAGCTGACGTTCATCGCCGGCCCCCTGCTTGTGCCGGTCCTGACCCTGGCCGTTCCGGCCCAGGGCGTGGTCACCGCCGCCGGCGCCGCCGTCCTGCTCGGCACCGCGCTCCTCCTGACCTCCTCCGCGGTACGGCGAGCAGCGCCCAGCCCACAGAGCAGGCTCCGCCTGGCCGGGCCGCTCACCCACCGGCCTACGGTCCTGCTGCTGGCCATCGCCGCCTTCGGCACCTTCACCTTCGGCTGCCTGCGCATCGCCACGGTCGCCTCGGCCACCACCTTCGGCTCAGCGGCCGCCGCCGGTGTGCTGATGGGCCTGCTGTCGGCCGGCGCTCTCCTCGGCACCCTCGGGTACGGCGCGCGGACCTGGCCCGTCACCGGCCGGCGCGGGCTCGTCCTGCTCTCGCTCGCCGAGGCGGCAGTCCTGCTCGGCGGAGGCTGGGCGCCCGGCTTCGTGACGCTCGCCGTACTGGTCACCTTGATCGGGTTGGTGACGGGGCCGCGCGACGCGGTCGTGCCGGCCCTGCTCGCCGACCACGCCCCCGCCGAGTACCGCACCGAGGTCTTCGCCTGGCTCAACACCTTCATGTGGGTCGGCTACGGCCTGGGCACCGCCGTAGCGGGCCGGCTCACCGGTCCCCATGACACCGGCGCCCTCGCCTTCATCGCCGCCGCGGCCGCAGCCGTGGCCGGCGCGATCCTGGCAGCCGTCGCCACTCGGATCGCCTCGCCTCTGCCGACACTCTCCGCGGTGCCGGCCGAAGGCCCTTCTCGTGAAGCTGACCACGTAGCTGACAACTGAGACCAAGACAGGGGCCGCAGGTGTGTCCAGCGCGGGCGCGAGACCTGGCCCGTACACCACGTGGCCGCGCCTGCTCCCACGCCTGGCCGTCCAGCAGCCGGGCTCGCGGATCGCTCCACCGCTCCGAGCCCCCGGCGAACACATCGCGCCGGCGCAGCGCGGTGTGCAGGCGCATGAGCGCGCACAGCACGAACGCGGCCGGCCGAGTGCGCCGGATCCAGGCCGAGCTGCTCGGCGACGAACCCACCGCCTCAGGCGGAACGGCCAGCGGGTCGGTCAGGAACACCACCAGCATGCGTACTGTGCCCCACTGCACGGCCCCACCGAGCTTCGTGGCCGGACGCCGCTTCGACGCCAGCGCATCCAAGGCACTGCGATCCAGCCGGAAGAACTGCTCCAGCTCCGCAGACGAGGGCTCCTCGGGGAAGCGGCCATGGAGGGCGATCTGCTCATCAGAGAGAGATCCGCAGGGCATGGCCCAGGAACGTAGGCCCAACGACCCACCCGAACGAGGGCCGTCATCGAAACCGGCACGAAGATCAACTCCCTACCGCTGATTTCTGCACCCAGCCTCCTCGAAGGCCGAGACCGAACGCAGAAAATGCGCGCCTCCGGCGTCGCGGTCACCCTGGTCGTCCACGAACACAAGCGGCTCGGTCGCGGCCTGGCCCTGGCCGAGCTCGCCGAACAGCTGCGCACCTGCGACGTCGGCCTGGAGTTCCTCACCGGCGAGCTGCAAGGAACCCACGACCCGTCCGGCGTGGTGTTCACCGTGCTCGCGGCCCTGTCGGGGACGGAACGCGAGTACATCCGCGACCGCACCCTGGAAGGTCACTAGTCCGCCCGCAAGAACGGCAAGGCCATCGGCGGCGCCGCCGTCACCGATGAGGCCATGCTGTCCATGGCCCTGCATCTGCGCGACCAAGACCTCAGCCTCCGCGAGATCGCCTCCCGCCTGGACATCACCCAGGGCGCCAAGAGGGGCGGGCACCCCTCCCCGGCCACCGTCATGCGCATGCTCCGCGACCACGACACCAGCATCACCGAGCTGGGTGCCGACGATGCGAAGCAACGGCCGTAGTCCCTGGCCGGTACCCGAGCCGCGAACTTTCCTTGGCGTCATGATCCAACACCGTGATCAAACCGGGACCTCGGTCGGAGACTCCTGCGTTACCGCAGGTCACACGCAACTTCGTTGAAAATTTCGTCATTGCTACTGGGACCCCTGGTGCCGGGAGATCCCCGCAGCGAGATCCGCACGACATTCTGGCGGCCGTCACGCCCCACCCGGCGACCCACATGCGGAGCTGTCACGGGACGATCTGTCGACGGCGTGGAGAAACCGGGTGCCCCAGTTCCTGAGGTGATCGACGAACTCCGGCGATTCCAGCACCTCGAACTCGGCGCCGATGTTGCCCAGGGCCTGCGTGGGCCAGTCCAGGCTGGTGGAGGTCATCGTGAGCCGGCATCGATCGGGGGCGACCGGTTCGATCTCACCCCATTGACCGGCCGTCCGGCGTACCTGTTCCGCCGATGCGTGAACCAGCGCGACCACGGTCTTGGCGGTGGGGACCTGGGCCGCGGTGCGGACGAACGCGGCGGCGTCCCCGCCGGGCAGCGGCCGTGGCAGGAAGGAGGCGCCGGTGTTGCGCGGCCGGGCCAGCCGGTCGAGGCGGAAGCTGCGCCAGTCGTGCCTGGTCAGGTCGTAGGCCACCAGATACCAGCGGCCCCCGAGCGCCACGAGACGATGGGGTTCCACTTCGCGTTCGGTGCGCGCGCCGGCGCGTGCGACGTAGTCGAAGCGCAGCCGTTCCTGGTCCCGGCACGACTGGGCGATCATCGTCAGCACCTCCGCCGGGATCACCGGGCCGGACGAGGCCGCCGAGACGGTCATCGCGCGCAGCGCGTTCACCCGAGCCCGCAGGCGAGGCGGCAGGACCTGCACCACCTTGGTCAACGCGCGCACCGCCGCCTCCTCCAGCCCCGCGATGCCGCTCTGCGCCGCGTCTCCCATGCCGACTGCCAGCGCGACCCCTTCTTCGTCGTCGAGCAGCAACGGCGGCAGCACGGCCCCGGGCGCCAGCTGGTAGCCGCCGTCGGTGCCTCGGGAGGCGTGCACGGGATAGCCCAGCTCGCGCAGGCGATCGACATCGCGGCGAAGTGTGCGTTCCGACACGCCGAGCCGCTCGGCCAGATCCGCGCCCGGCCAGTGGCGGTGCGTCTGCAGCAACGACAGCAGGGTGAGGGTGCGGGAACTGGTGTTGGCCATATCGCCATTATCGGGATACTTCCGGTCAGAAACTGGCCGGAAGCCTCCCTAGGGTGATCAGCATGATCACTCAAGAGGTTCAGTTGACCGCCCAGATCGCCGCCGTCCCGGCCCCCGAGCACTTCACCGTCGCGCCCGCCGAGATCGAGGGGGAGGTCGTGGTCCGTACCGACTATCTGGGGCTGGCCGCCACCTATCTCGAACTCATGCGCGCCGACTGCCACCTTCCGATCCCGGCCTGGCAGCCCGGGCGGCGGGTGGGCGTCATGGCGATCGGCAGCGTGCTGCGTTCGGCGAGCCCTGACCTGCGGGAGGGCGACCTGGTCCAGTCGATGAGCGGCTGGAGCACGCACTCGGCTGGACCGGCGGCCTCCTACGTCAAGCTCGACCCGGACGCCTATCCCGACCCGAGCTACCACCTGGCCCAGGGCCCGACCGCCTACCACGGCGTCGCGGACGTGGCCAAGGTCGGCGAGGGCGACGTCGTCTTCGTCTCCGGCGCGGCCGGCGGTGTCGGCTCGCTGGCCGGGCAGATCGCCCGCAACCTGGGCGCCAGGAAGGTGATCGGCAGCGCGGGCAGCCAGGCCAAGGCCGACTACCTCGTGGACGAACTCGGCTTCGACGCCGCCTTCGACTACCACCACGACCCGGTCGCCGCGCTCAAGGAGCTGGCCCCGGAGGGCATCACCGTCTTCTTCGACACCGTCGGCGGCGCGTTGTACGACGCCGCGCTCGAAGTCGCCGCGCCGGGCGCCAGGTTCGCCCTGTGCGGATCGTTGTCCACCCAGCTCGGCGCCGCCGCCGACCGCTTCCCCGCGCCCGACCGCGACGCCGCCCTGGCCAGGGACGTCGAGCTGCTGCCGTTCTCCTGCCACCACACCCCCGACCAGATCGCCGCCTGGCACCGCCACTTCCGCACAGCGCTCGGCCAGGGCCGGTTCGTCTACCCGCGGACCGTCGTCGAGACCGGCATCGACGGCGTGCCCGGCGCGTTCCTGGCCCTGCTGCGCGGCGAGTACCGCGGCAACGTCTCGGTGCGGCTGGTATGACCGTCCTGTCCCGCCGGGCGCTCAACCGGGCCCTGCTCCAACGGCAGTTCCTGCTGGAGCGGGCCGACCTGACGGCTCTGGAGATGATCGGCCGCCTGGTCGCCATGCAGGCGCAGGAGCCGAACTGGCCCTACGTCGGCCTGTGGGCCCGCATCCGCGACTTCACCCACGCCGACCTCACCGCCCTGCTCGCCCAGGGACGGGTCGTGCGGTCCGGTTTCCTGCGCAGCACGATGCACCTCTCCGCGGCCGACGACTTCCGTCGGCTGCGGCCGGTGCTGCAGCCCGTCCTGAACCGCACCGCCGACTCGGCGCACTTCCGGCGCAACAACGCCGGACTCGACCCCGAAACGCTGGTGGCCGAGGGACGCGCCCTGCTGCGGACCGGGCCGCTGCCCAGGAAGGAGCTCGCCGGGCACCTCGCGTCCCTCCACCCGGGCCTCGACAGCCGAGTCCTGGCGGGTGAGGTCGAGCTGCGCACCCCGCTCGTCCACGATCCGGCCACCGCGTCCTGGGGCGGGTGGGGGACCCGCTCGTCGATCATCGTCAGCGCCGCGCCGGTCGAGGCACCGCAGCCCGCCGCGCTCCGCGACCTGGTTCGCCGCTACCTGGCCGCCTTCGGGCCCGCCACAGTGGCGGACGTCCAGGCGTGGTGCGGGCTGACCCGGCTGGACGAGATCGTCTCGGACATGGGCCCGGACCTGCGCCACTACACCGGCCCCGACGGCCGGCGTCTGCTCGACCTGCCCGACGTCCCGCTCCCTGACCCCGACACCCCCGCGCCGGTGCGGCTGCTGCCCGCCTACGACAACGCCCTCCTGGGCCACGCCGACCGCAGCCGCATCATCGCCGACGCCGACCGCAAGCACGTCACCCCCGGCCAGGCGAGGGTGCTGCCCACCGTGCTCGTTGACGGCTACGTCCGCGGCACCTGGTCCTTCACCGCAGGTGACGTACGACTGGCACCGTTCGGCAGCTTCTCCCGGGACGAACAGCAGGCAGTGGACGACGAGATCAGCCGCCTGCTGCCGTTCCTGTCACGCCGCTGAACGCGACGACCAGTGCACCAAGTCAGAGTTTCCGGGAGAAGACGGCATCCTTCATACATTCGTTGATCTCGGGTCAATTGTCGGCGAGGGCAGGCTTTCGGGCGCGTCCTTCAGGGGAGAGTCGCGGCCGTTCGAACGGGCGTCACAGGACGGTCAGGTGGCCGTACCTGGACAGGGTCGCGGCGAGGTCGCCGGAGGTGCCGCGGAGTGTGGCGTCCAGGAAGGCGACGGTGGCGGCCGCGGTGATGCGCGGCCCGGCGGTCCGGCCGAGAGAGCCGATGAGCGCGGGCAGAGGCGGCATGAAGAGCGGCGCGTCGGTGAAGGTGAGGTGCGCCGTGCCGGGGACGGTGAGCCGGTAGCCGGTCGCCGTGCTGAGCTGGAGCACCCGCGTGAGGCGCGGGATGTAGTCCGGCGTCTCGCCCGGTTCGACGTCGTGGGTGAGCGCGAGCACGGGCTGGTGGAACGGTTGTTCGGCGGGGTCGCAGGGGAAGCCGTCCAGGTCGATGACGGCCGCGAAGCGGGGGTCCTGGCGGGCGGCCTGCAGGGCGGCGGCGCCCCCGAGGGAGTGACCGGTCGCCGCGGCGCGGCGGACGTCGAGGCGTCCGCTCAGGAGGCCCGGGATCTCTCCACGGTCCAGGCGGCCGAGCTGGGTGAGGACGAAGCTGAGGTCTGCGGCCCTGACCGCCGTCCATCCCGCCGCGCGTCTGTTGTCCTCCGCCTGGTCGCCGGTGGCCGCGACCTGCGTGCGAACCGCGCGGCCGTCGGCGAGGGTGACGACGGCCGAGTCGTACGGGTGGTCGAGTGCGGCCACGACGTACCCGCGGCCGGCCAGTTCCTCGGCCCAGGCGGTGTTCTGGGTGCGCACACCTCCGAGCCCGGGCGAGAACAGCACCAAGGGGAACCGGCCCCCGCCGGCCACCGGCGCATCGGGCACCGAACGCGTGCGGGCGCGTGCCGGCTCGTCCAGAACGAAGGCGGGAAGGCCCAGGTAGCCGGCCTCGCCACGGGCGACGACCTGTGCTTCGCGTGCCGTGCGGCCGAGGTACCGCGCGCGCTCGGCGGCCGGGGGGACCTCCTGCGCGGGATACCAGAGCTGGACGACGACCACCCGCTTGTCATCGGTCCTGGACGTGGCGGCTTCCGCCCGATCAGCGTCGGTCCACTGCACGACGGTGGTGCCGACGGTGTGGGCGCCCGACGGCTCGGGGAACACGGGCAGGGGCAGCGCCCACGCCGCCGTCGCGCCCACGACGACCAGCGCCAGGCAGGCCGCCGACCCCGGCAGCGCCAGCCACCATCGAGCCCGCCGCTCGGCACGCCACCCCAGCACTGACGGCGCGGCGAACGCCAGCGCGATGCCCCCGCCTGCGAGGACGGGGAGGAGCTGCCAGCGGATCCCGAGCACGGCCAGCACGCTCGCGGACACCACGAGGGCCGCCGCACCGGCCAGGATCGACGGCCGGCGCGCTCCGGACGGCAGCCAGCGGGCCAGCACCAGCACGACGGCGGCTGTCAGGGCCAGAAGCTCCACGAGGGACAGGCCGAACACGGTCACGTTCATGTGATCACGGTGTCGCAATGACCGCGGCCGGACATCGGGCCCGAGGCCGAGAGCCGCATGCGACCCCGGTCTGACCTCCGCAGCGTGTCTGCGACCGGAGTCGCAAGCGGCCGCGCCGCGGCGATCAGGCGTGCCGGCCGAGGAACGCCGCCCGGTTCTCCTCGGCCCAGGAGGCGAACGTCCGCGCGGGCGAGCGGGTCAGTTCCTCCACCGCCGGGGTGAGCTCGATCGGACGGCCGTCGCAGCTCTGCCAGTAGTCCAGCAGGGCGTCCGCGAAGGCCGCGTCCATGTACTGTGCCATTTCGGCCGTCCACTCCTGCCTGGTGACAGGCGTGATCGCGATGTCCCGCCCGGTGACGTGGGAGAGGATCTCGATCTGGTCGGTGAACGTGAGCGACTGGGGTCCGGTCAGTGTGTACGCTCTGCCGCCGAGGGCGGGGTCGGCCAGAACGGCGGCCGCCACCGCCGCGATGTCCGCCTCGTGGATGGCGTCGACGTGTGCGTGCGGGTAGGGCAGGTTGATCGGCGTCCCCGACTTGATGGCCCATGACCACGCCATCGCGTTGCCGCAGAAGGTGCCGGGTCGCAGAACGGTGCTCGGCACGGGCGAGGCGGCCAGGGCGCGTTCCGGGACGAGATGCGTGGCGGCCAAGGGGTTGCTGTCGGGATCGGGCATGAGCACGGCGGCCGAGGACAGCAGCACGACATGCTCGACCCCGGCCGCCTCGGCCGCCGCGGCGAACTCCTGCGCGTGCGACGGCTCGGCGTACAGGAACACCGAGGTCACGCCTGCGAGCGCACGGTCAAAAGTGGACGGATCGCCCAGGTCGCACCTGACGACGGACGGGTCGGCGGGGGCCTTGGAGGCCGGCCGTACAGAAAAGCCCTGCTCGCGCAGGAGCCCGATGAGGGCGGTCGCGACGGCGCCGCGAGCGCCGGTGACAAGAATGGTCATGTCGGTGCAGATCCCTTCGCAGACTCTTCGCGACGTGAGCGCGACGCCTGTCGATAGAATGAAAGCGCGACACAGAGGTTGCGTCGCGCAAGTATTGCGTGACGAACATTATGAGGAGTACGGAGCCGCACGTGTCAAATCGAGCCGAGATGCTCAAGCGCATCAGCGACGAGAGCCAGCGCCACTACGCGGCCTACACCCTGTTCAACCAGGCCATGGCCGACCGGCTCGGCCTCCACCCCACCGACCTGCAATGCGTGGCCCTGCTCGATCTGGAGCAGGGGCCGGTCAGCACCGGCGAGATCGCCCGCCTGGCCGGACTCACCCCCGGCTCGGCCACCCGCCTGGTCGACCGCCTGGACAAGGCGGGTCTCGTCGTACGGCACGCCGACCCGGCCGACCGCAGGCGCGCCCTGGTCGCCCTGACCCCGGAGGCCCGCGCGCGGATCGGTGCAGCTTGGGACGTTCCCGGCAGGGCGTTCGTCGAGATGCTCGACCATTACGACGACGACGCGCTCGCCCTGATCGCCGACTATCTGGAGCGGGCCGCCTCGGTGGGCCGTGCGCAGGCGCAGCGTCTCACGACGTCCGCCTAGAGCGCGATGCGGAGGCGTCCGGGCCGGCCGGTTCGGATGGGTGGCAGGCCCCGGCGAGGAAGATCGGACGGGAGATCCCCGGAGCATGTCCGATCCGTACAAGCCCGATGCCGACCTCGCTGAATATCGTCACGGCTGTGCGCCTCGGCGGGCGTATGAGGACGGCCGGAAATGGACCGTCCGGATCGTTGTGCCCAAGTGAGATCTGGTTGAGACGGAGTGCTCGTGAACATTGGAATCGGTCTGCCGATCGCCGTTCCAGGACGTCCTGCGCGGGAGGTCAAGCAGTGGGCGGAGGACAGCGAGCACCTCGGCTTCCACTCCCTGGGATCCATCGACCGCCTGGTCTACGACATCCTGGACCCGCTGGTCGCCCTCGGCATCGCCGCGGCGGTGACCGAGCGCGTCCAGCTGTTCACCAGCGTGCTGAACGTCGGATGGCGGGGCAACCCGATCCTGTTCGCCAAGCAGCTCGCCACCGTCGACCTGATCTCGCAGGGCCGGCTCACGGCGGGCCTGGGCATCGGGGGCTGGCCGGACGACTTCGCCCTCAGCGGCGCTCCCGACAAGGGCCACGGCAAGCTCTTCGACGACACCCTGACCGAAATGCGCCGCGTTTGGGACGGTGAGGTCACCAGCATCTCCGGCCCGACGCCGCTGCCCGGCGAGGGCCGTCCCAAGCTGCTCATCGGTGGCCTGATCCCCGCGGGCTATGCCCGCGCCGCCCGCTTCGGCGACGGCTGGGTGGCGCCGACACTGGGCCTGGACCTGCTGGTGAACGGCGTCCAAGGCGTCACCGAGGCATGGGCCACGGCTGAGCGGCCCGGCAGGCCGCACATCCTCACCGGCCGCTACTTCTGCTGCGGTCCCGAGGCCGTCCGGCTCACCGACGATTACGTGGCCCACTACTACGGGTCCAAGGAGTCGCCGTACTACGAGTCGGTCCGCGCCGACTCGCTCGACTCCGACGAACGCCTGCTCAAGGAGCTGATCGCGCTGTCGGACGCGGGCGTCGACGACCTGGTGCTCTACCCGGTCAGCAGTTCCCTGGACCAGGTCCACCTGCTGGCCGAGGCGCTGGAGCGGGTGGGGGCCCGGCGGAACCCGACCTTCGAGTTCACCACGGGCTGACCTGGACCGCGCCACCTGAACGACGACACGTGAGGACATGCCGGTGATCGAGCAGACCCAGCCGACGGGTGGCCCCGCTCTGACCGCCGGGGCGGTGATGGGACTCGCCGACAGCGTCAAGGGTGCGGTCCTCCTCCCCGGCGACCCGGGGTACACCGATGAGGCGGAGGGCTTCGACCGCTCCGTCGTCCACCACCCGGCCGCCGCGCCTGCCGAACGCGGTCGCGCGCACCGCCGCCCAGTTCCAGCTGTACTCCGCCGGTGTCCTCGGCATCGGCGAGGACGAGGCCGTCCACGCCGGGCACGACCGGGTCGTCCAGACCCTCGCCCCATGGAACAGCGGGATGCGCACGCTCAACTTCATGGCGGGCGTCGCCCACACCGATCCGGAGGACGTGCGGCAGGCGTTCACATCGGAGGCGTACGAGCGGCTGGTCGCCGTCAAGACGGCCCACGACCCCGGCAACATGTTCCGCTTCAACCACAACATCCCGCCGGCGGCCGAAGGGGGTCGTGGCTGAAACGGTTTGTCGAGGTCCTTCAGGAGGCTGCGGCCGAGCCCGCAGTCGGCGAACGGGGATGCGCCGGAGTTTCCGATGGCGACGGCGATCGTCCGCCTGCCGGAACAGCAGCGATATTCACTCCGCAATCGCCCGGCGTCCCATACCGGTATTGGACGCCACAAGATCTGTTCTGATCTGCTGGACCGGCATCGACGTCCCTCTGGGCCGATCGGATCAGGATCTGTGCCCGTGAAAGAGCAGGTGTTCGACCATGTCCTTCGGGCAGTCCGTCCCATCCCGCCGTGCGTTGCTGGCCGCCGCGGCCCTCCTCCCGCTGGCCGGCCGCCCGGCCGAAGCCGCCACCGCCCCCAGGCGTGCTCAGCACTACTACGACCGCGCGGCCGCGCTGGCCGGGGACGACCCGGTCCTGCGGGCCCTGGTCAAGGCGCTCGCGCCCGACCTCACGATGCCGGAGCCGAAGCCCCTCGGCCCGTTGCGCATCTTCGACGACGTGGCGGTGGTGGGCACCACCTTCGTGCAGGCCACGGCGCTGTTCACCTCAGGGGGCATCGTTCTCATCGACGCGATGGGTTCCCCGGACGACGCCGAGAAGATCATCGTCCCGGGGCTGCGCGCCGTGGGCGCGGACCCCGCCCAGATCAAGTACGTGGTGGTCGCCCACGGCCACGCCGATCACTTCGGCGGCGCCCAGTTCCTCGCCGACCGCTACGGCGCCCGCGTCATGATGAGCCGGAGCGACTGGGACCTCATCGCCGCCGGACGTCCCGCGAACGCGCCCGAACGCGACCTGGAGATCGCCGACGGCCAGAAGCTCACCGTCGGCGGCACCACCATCGCCTTCCACCACACGCCCGGGCACACGCCCGGCACCGTCTCGTCGATCTTCCCCGTGCACTGGAGGGGACGGCGGCACACCGCGATGTTCTGGGGCGGCACCAACCCGCCCGCCGCGACCGCCGACAAGCGCACCACCCTGGCCTCCGTGCTCGCCTTCGCCGCCACGATGCGGCGGGCGGGGGTGGTGGTCGAGCTGACCAACCACGGCGGCGTAGACGACGGCCTGACTCGCATCGAGCAGTTGCGCGCCGGAACGACGGGCGCGGCCAACCCGTTCGTCATCGGCCGGGCCAGGACGCAGCGCTTCATGAAGGTCATGGAGGTCATGATGCGCGGCCGCATCGCCCAGGACGAGGAGACGTCCGCCGCACGCGGCCGACCGGCCCCCGCCTGCTGCTGACCGGCGCCCGCCCGCACAGATCCCCGCTCGCCCGTGGCCCCGGGGCTCCGGCGGCCTGTGGGCACTCGCTAGCGGGACGTCCCGTCGCCCTCGCTTCTTCCGGCGAGGCTCTGGAGCTGCCCTTCGTGCACGCTGCTCACCCACTCCCAGCCCGGTTCGGCCGCCGGGCCGATCCGCGGATCGGCGGAGACGTGGCCGTTCCGCAACCCGAGCACGTACGCCCGATCCTGCGCGATCCGCGCCTTCACCTGGTCGGACCCGCCGACGGAACCATGGCCGGGGACGACGACGTCAACGCCGCCCGCCACGTCCTCCAGCAGCCGGAGCGCGGTGAGGTAGTCCTCGATCGGGTCGGCGGTGCCGTCCAGGTCGAGCATCGGGACCAGGACGTCGGACAGCATGTCGCCGGCGACGAGAACCCCGCGGTCCTCGATCAACAGCGCCGCATGGCCGGGGGCGTGTGCCTGATGCTCGATGATCCGGATCTCGGGGCCGTCCCAGGGGATCTGCGTGGTTCCGGCGGGCAGGCCGGTGATGAGGCCGAGCAGGTCCATGGGTACCTGGCCGGCGATCTCCGTCTCCAGCAGGTGGTCGGCGACGCGGGCCTTCGCGGCTTCGTCCGGCAGCTGCTCCCTGACGGTGGCCGCGCAGCGCGCCGTGCCGTAACGGGGCGCGTCGCCGAGCCGGGCGTGCCAGAGCAGGTGATCCCAGTCCGGATGGGTGGAAAACCCCGCCACCACGGGCTGGCCTGATTCGGCGAGGTCGTGCGCGAGGCAGTCGAGCTCGGCGCCGGTCACCCCGGGGTCGATGAGCAGCACCCCGGCCCGGCCCCGCACCGCTACGGCGTTGCTCTGCACGAACTCGCTCTCGTGGACCCACACGCCCTCCGCGACCTGCTTCAGCACGAGCTCGCCTCCTTCGCGTCCCGGACGGCGTAGCGATGCATGGTGACGCCCTGCTCGAACGTTCGCTGCTCCAGCAGGTCGAGGTCGATCGGCAGGTCGTAGTCGTCGAACAGCGGCCTGCCGAAGCCGAGGATCGCGGGGTGGGTGAAGAGCAGCAACTCGTCCAGCAGCCCGGCCCGGAGCAGCTGCGTCGCGAGCGTCGCGCCGCCCACGCTGATGCTGCCGTCGGTCTCGGCGCGCAGGGCGGCGAGCTGCTCGATCGCGTCGTCGCCGCCGATGATCCGGGTGTTGTGAGCGGCGCTGCGGCGCGTGCGGGAGACGAGCACCTTGGGCTTGGCGGTCCACATCTCGCCGTACTCACGCATGTAGTCCGGCAACGACGTGTCCTCGCCCGCCCGTGGCCAGTACTCCTCCATGACCTCGTAGTAGACCCGGCCGTGGACCATGAGCGCGAGCGCCCGCATCTGCGCGTTGGCCGCGCGGTGCAGTTCCTCGTCGACACGCAGCCATTCGCCGGCGCCGGCGTCCCCCGGAACCTGCTCGATCCGCAGGTCGAGGGACACCTGCATCGAGTAGACGAAGCGACCCATCAGCTCCTCCTCGGAAAAAGTGCTTGCAGTTTGCAACTACTATAGGAGGAGCGAAAACCCTGTCAAGGAGGAGAGGAATCGTGGAACCACGGTCCGGATGCCCGATCAACGCCGCCGTCGAGGTGCTCGGAGATCGCTGGACGTTGCTCGTGCTGCGCGACGTCATCTTCCACGACCGCCGCCATTTCCGGGCGCTGCTCACCGGGTCGATCGAGGGCATCGCCTCGAACATCCTCGCCGACCGCCTCGTGCGGCTCGTCGAGGCGGGGATCCTCGCCCGCGGCACCGCAGCGCGAGGTCAGCGCGCCCGCTACAGCCTCACCGAAGCCGGCATCCGGACCCTTCCGATCATTTACGCCCTCGGGAACTGGGGCCTCGACTGGCGTCCGGGCAGCGACGACCTCCGGAACCGGCAGCAGGCCATGCGGGACGAGGGCCCGGCGTTCGTCGAGGAGCTCATGGACGAGCTGCGCGTCCGCCACCTCGACGCCCCGCCGAAGCCGCACGACGGCCCCGGCCCGTTCGAACGCCTCGACGCCGCCCGCGCCCCGGCCGCCCCGCAAGATCACGTCGGCCAACGGTGACCGCACCACCTCGACAACCGCTCGCGAGCCGTCCGCGAGCACCACGGGCCGCGCTTGGCCGCGCTTGCCGGTCGGCGGCTGAGATGAGCTGTCGATCGGCTGGAGTCGTTCGTCGGCCGGGAACTGCGCGAGGTCGCCCTGCTCGAATGGCACCGGCTGGGCCGTGGCGTGCAGCCGTCCTGGGTCGGACGCCGGAACGTCCGCATCCATGGACGGGGGCAAGATCAGCCGTTCGGCCGAGGGGGTTGTGGACTCGTGGCCGATGTCGGCATCGACCCGGAACCGCAAGATCAACTGCATGGCACACGACAACCCCAGAAGGCCCGTCCTCGTGGCCGCCGTGGCCGGGCTGCTCGCCCTCACGGCCTCCCTCGCCGGGACACCCGCCGCCGCCGCGGCACCCGGTACGCCGTATCTCCCGAAGCCGGCCGGCCCGCACCGCGTCGGCACGACGTCCCTGCACCTGACCGACGCCGCCCGCCCCGACCCGTGGGTCCCCGCGGCCAGGACGAGGGAGCTCATGGTCTCCCTGTGGTACCCGACGGGTGCGCAGGCCGGGCGGCGAGCGCCGTACGTCACCCCCAAGGAGTCGGAGCTGCTCCTGAAGGGATCGGGGATCAAGGAACTGGAGGACGTCCCGCCGGACGGGCTGAGCCGCACCCGTACGAACGCCCTCGAAGACGCCGAGCCCTCGGGACGCCGGCGCAGCCTGCCGCTCGTGGTGCTGTCGCCCGGCTTCACCTGGCCGCGCAGTTCGCTCACGGGCCTGGCCGAGGACCTGGCGAGCCGGGGGTACGTGGTCGCCGGCATCGACCACACCTACGAGAACTTCGCCACCACCTTCCCTGACGGGCGGATCGCCACCTGCGCCGCCTGCGCGAACGTCAACGACGACGACTTCGGCCAGAGGGTGATCAGAAGCCGGGCGATCGACACGCGCTTCGTGCTCGACCGGTTGACCGGCCCGCAGCCCGCGTGGAAGGGCGGCGCCCTGATCGATCCGGCCCGGATCGCGATGGCGGGCCAGTCCATCGGCGGCGCCGCCGTCCCGGAGACCATGCTGCAGGACGCCCGGGTACGCGCGGGGATCAACATGGACGGCAGCCTGTTCCTCCCGATCGCCGACGGCGGACTGGCGCGGCCGTTCATGCTGATGGGCGCCCCCTCGAACGACGGCACCTGGCAACGCGACTGGGAACGCCTGACCGGGTGGAAACGCTGGCTGGTGGTGAAGGGGGCGCTGCACCCGTCGTTCACCGACTACGACATGTTGCTCCAGCAGCTCGGCGTCGACCTCGGCAGCGGGCTGAAGGGAACCCGCTCGCTGGACCTCACCCGCAGGTACGTCGCCGCCTTCTTCGACCTGCACCTGCGCGGCCGGCCGCAACCCCTGCTGAACAAGCCCTCCAAGCGATATCCCGAGGTCCTGTTCTGCGCGCCGCCGGCCAAGAACTGCTGACGTGAACGCCTGCGCTCCGGACCGGTGACCACGCACGGCAGTCGGAGCAGCCCTGCCGTCCCGGCGCGGTCATACTGCGATTCGTGACTCTTGAAGAGGTACGTGTCCACCACCGCACCGGGCAATGGTGCTCCGGCGTCCGAACCGGCGACAACATCGTGGCCTACGACGTCGAGATCCTTCCCCCTTGGCGGGTTCCCGGCCGTCCCACGACCGATCGCTGCTTCGTGATCGCCGACGAAGGGGTGCAGATCCGGAGGCCGGTCACCTTCGTGGACGCACTCGAAGGCGGGTGGTACATCGACCTGGTCGAGGTGGAGGAGGCGAGCCCGAACCGGCTGACGGTCCGCGACCTCTACGTGGACATCGTCGTGCCCCCGGCCGGACCCCGCTACGAGGTCCTGGACCTCGACGAGCTCGCCGACGCGCTGCGGGACGGCGTCATCGACGCCGCCACCACGGCCAGGGTGCTGCGCGACACCAGCGTTTCATCGACAGGCATCTGCGCAACCTGAACCAGGATCCGCCGGACTCGTGGCCGGACTTCCCGCCCGCAGCCATTTCGGACCTGGCCGACCTGCCGCCCTTCGACGTCGCGCAGGGCTGAACCAAGGCGTCCTCGGCCCCGAAACGACCGCGCCGCCGCGGAGGAACCCCGCCGGCAGGCCGGTACGGCCATGGTCTAGCGTGATCGCCATGAAGGCGGCTGCTCGGTATTTGTGCTGGTTGGCGTGGGCGCAGAAGGGCCGGGTCGCCTTGGGCGCGACGCTGGGCACCCTGTGGACGGTGGGCCTCACGCTTCCGCCGTACCTGCTGTCGAGGGCGATCGACGACGACCTGGCGCCCGGCTGGGTGCTGGCGCTGCTCGGCGCCGGCCTCGTCAACGCCTGGCTGGCGATGATGCGGCACCGCACGATGACCAAGATCCGGATGGACGCCAACTTCCGCACGGTGCGCGCCCTGGTGGAGCAGATCAACACGCTCGGCGCGGACCTGAACAGGCGCACCTCGGCAGGCGAGGTCGTGACGATCGGCATCGGCGACGTCATCACGATCGCCGCCGCGCTGACGGTGACCGGCCCGGGGGTCGGCGCGGTGATCAGCTATGGGGTGGTGGCGGCGCTGCTGCTGCAGGTCTCCGTGGTGCTGGCCGTGGTGGTGCTGCTCGGCGTGCCGGTGCTGGGGATCGTGCTGGGGCCGCTGCTCGGGCGGTTGATGAAGGTGCAGAACGGCTACCGCGAGAGCCAGGGCAGGCTGACCGCCCGGCTGGTGGACCTGATCGAGGGGCTGCGGGTGCTCAACGCGTTCGGCGGCAAGGGCGCCTACGCCGAGCGTCACCTCGCCGACTCGGCGCGCCTGCGCGAGCAGGGGTACCGGGTGGCGTCGCTGACGAGCTGGATCGGCGCGCTGGGCGTCGGGCTGCCGGCGCTGTTCCTGGCCGCGGTGACCTGGCTGGGCGCCAGGCTGGCCGCGGAAGGCACGATCACGGTGGGGGAGCTGGTCGGCGTGTACGGATACATCGCCATGCTCGTGGTCCCGGTGTCCTTCTTCATCGAGGGCAGCTTCCAGATCAGCCACGGCCTGGTCTCGGCCCGGCAGGTCACCCGCTTCCTCGCGCTGCGGCCCGGCGACCGGCCCCGCTCCACCGAACTGGAGATCACGCCGGGAAGCTTCGTGGGGCTGGTCAGCGCCCGTCCCGAGGAGAGTGCGGCGCTGCTGGAGAGCCTCGGCGGATTCGACGGCACGTCGTTGATCGCCGACCACGACGCCGCGCTGTTCACCGGCACGCTGCGCGAGGTCCTGCAGGGCCGACCCCACGGCCGACGACAACCGGATGGAGAAGGCCCTCGCGGCGGTCGGCGCCGACTGGGTGGCCTCGCTGGACGACGAGCTCGGCCCGCATTCCTCCGGCGGCGAACCCGGCCCCGACCGGGTGCAGCAGCTCGCCCTGGCCCGGGTCATCCTGGCCGACCCGCACACCGTCGTCCTCGACGAGGCGACCGCCATGCTCGACCCACGTACGGCCCGGCGCGCCGAACGGTCGCTGGCGGCGGTGCTGGACGGACGCACGGTGATCGCCATCGCGCACCGGCTGCACACGGCGCGGGACGCGGATCGGGTGGTGGTGATGGAGGGCGGCCGCGTCGTGGAGGTCGGCGCGCACGACGAGCTGGTCGAGGCCGGCGGGGTCTATCAGGGGTTGTGGAACTCCTGGCACGGCTCGCGCCCTTAGCGGGCGGCCTGCCGGGCGTGCCGGTCCTCCGGGCGGAGGACCGGTCCGGCCAGCCGGCCGTGGCCGCGGCGTCCGCGCAGGACTGACAACCCCCCGGTGGCCGTCACGCGTGGCTGGCCACGCGGCCCTCGCCGGCGCTCATCTCGGGCCAGAACTCCCGGTACCGGCCGGAGTGGAAGACGAGCGGCTCGCCCCCGGCCCGCTGGAAGCGTTCCACCGCTCCGACGAGGATGTGGTGGTCGCCGCCGTCGTGGACGCGCTCGGTGCGGCAGACGAAGCTGGCCAGCGTCCCGGCGAGGATGGGCAGCGGCGTGCCGAGCAGCTCCACCCCGGCGAACTTGTCGGCCGCGGGGGTGGCGAAGCGGCTGGACAGGTGGCCCTGGTCGGCGGCCAGGACGTTGACGGCGAACCGCCCGGCCCGCAGGAAGAGCGGTGCGCTGGGCGCCCGGTTCGACAGGCACCACAGCAGCAGCGCCGGATCGAGCGAGACCGACGTGAGGGAGTTGACGGTCACACCGGCCCGCTCCCCGTCGGCGGTCACCGTCGTGATCACCGCCACCCCGGTCGCGAACTGCCCGAAGGCGTCACGGAGCGATCTCATGCCGTCACCCTGCCCAGATAGGTCTCGGCACGGCCGGCGTCCATGAACCACTCGGCGTAGTCGGCCGGGTCGTCGAAGCCGTTGACGAAGCGGGAGGCGATCTCCGGGCGCTGACCGGCGGCGCCCAGCAGCGCCAGGTGGTGCGGCTCGGCCGGCGCGAGCAGGGCGTTGGTCCAGTTCGTGACGTGCTGGGCCTGCGTCCAGAACAGGTCGAAGGTCTGCCGCATCCAGTCGGCGTCGAACGGCCGGTCGCCGCGTTCCACGATGGCCCGCAGGTAGGTGGCGGCGCACTTGGCGGCGTTGTTGCTGCCCTGCCCGGTGATCGGGTCGTTGAGCACCACGACGTCGGCGACGCCGAGCACCGGCGCGCCGGAGGGCAGCACGGCCACCGGACGCCGGACGGTGGGGGCGAAGCGGCCGGTCAGCACCGCGCCGGCGTCGGTGAGCTCGACGCCGGCGCAGCGCTCGGCCTCCCACGGGAAGAAGGTCTCCAGGATCCGGCGGCTGCGGGCCAGGTGCTCGGCGGGGCCGCGGACGTCGCCCCAGCAGTCCATGGGGCCGTCCGGGACGCCCTCGAACACCATGATGTCGCAGGGGCCGGTGTGCGTGAGCGCGGGGAAGACGAAGTACTCGCCCACGCCGGGCAGCAGGTTGAAGCAGACCGCCGAGTGACCGGGACGGGGGGTGAGGCCGTTGACGTAGGTGACGGCCAGCGCGCGCTGCGGGGTGGCGTAGGGGGAGCGGGCGGGGTCGCGTTCGAAGAGCGAGGCGATCTGGCCCTTGCCCGCGGCGACCAGGACCAGGTCGTACCGGGCCGCGTAGCTCTCCAGGTCGTCGGGGGTGGCGTCGTGCAGGACGAGCTTGCCGCCGAGCCGCTCGAACTCGCCCAGCCAGGCCGGCATCTTCAGCCGCTGGTCGACCGAGCGGGCGGGGACGTCCAGCCGCGCCGCCCAGTCGAGGGCCTTGCCGCCCTCCGGGCTCGGGACCGTGAGCGCGATGCCCTCGATGGGCGGGCAGACGTCGGCCCACCAGTCGAGGCCGAGCTCGCGCTCGTGGGCCTGCGCGGTGCCGAACATGGCCTGGCCGGACATCACCCGGCCGTCGCGGATGGACTCGGGGGTGCGGTTGGAGACCACGGTCACGTCGTAACCGTGCTGGAGCAGGCCGATGGCCAGGTGGAGACCGGCCTGGCCGGCGCCGACGATGAGGATGTCGCGCATGGTGGTGTCCTTCTGGTGTGGTGTGGAGGATCTGATCGGCGCCTGACAAGAACGGTACGGGCGGCGCGTGCGCCCGTGCCATCCGCTGAGCGCGGATCTCATCCGCCTGACGCGGGACCTCTGCGCAACGTCTCCGACGGCGGCTGCCCGTACCTCTCGCGGTACTGGGCGGCGAATCGTCCCTGGTGCAGGAATCCCCATCGGGCGGCCACCGCGGTCACCGTGGCCCTGGCCGGGTCGGCCGTCCTGAGCTCGTCGTGCACGCGCGTCAGCCGCACCTGCCTGAGGTGGGCCATCGGGGACAGCCCGAGATGCGCGCGGAAACCCTCCTGCAGGGAGCGGCTGCTGACCGCGACGGCGCCGGCGATGTCCGTGGTGCTCAGCGGCAGGTGGGCGTGCCCTTCGATGAACTCCATCGCTCGGCGCACCACCTTCGGCAGCGCGGGCGGCCTGGGAGCGGTCAGCCGGTCCAGGTAGTTGGAGGGCTGCATGGTCAGCAGCAGGGTGATCAGGGCGTTCTCCAGATGGGCGACGGCCAGCGGGTGGCCGGCCAGCCCGTCGTCCCGCTCGGCCTCCCTGACCAGCAGGTCGGCCATGTCGCGCCAGGAGCGGGTCCAGCCCGTCGTCAGATCCATGGCGAGGTCGAAGACGACCGGGCCGTCGAGCGGCTCGCCGAGCATCTGCTCCAGCGCGCGTTCGATCGCCGTGCGCTCGAACTTGACCAGCAACTGCGGGCAGCCGGCGGCCCAGCGCATGTCGAGGTGGCGGGTCGGCGAGGGCAGCGAGGCCAGGGACGGGGAGGAGACGACCTCCTCGTCGCCGGCGCGGATCAGGCTGCGTCCGGCGAGCGGGATCATGACCAGGAAGAACGTGTCGAGGTCGCCCGGCTCGATGTGCACGTCGGCCCCGTAGTCGAGGTAACTGACGCGGACCGAGCCGAGCTGCACGGAGTTGAACCGGGCCGACAGCAGGTCCGCGTCCCCGGCCAGGTCCAGCCGGTGCGGGCAGAACACCTTGGCGACCTCGCCGCGGACCTCGTCGAGGTCGGAGCTGGCGAAGACGGCACGGTTGCTGAGGAGCACACCAGATGATCGGGCGTCCCGCCCTCGGCGTTCCAGGTAAAAGTACGTACAAGAGATCCGCCGCCTTGACCCCACAGGAGACGATCTTCACATGCGATACCTGATCTCAGTGATCGACGACAGGACCAATTCGGCCACCCCGGAGGAGCACGCGGCGATCGACGTGTTCAACGAGCGCCTCCGGTCCCAGGGCCACTGGGTCTTCGCCGGCGGCCTCGCCGCGCCCGCCACGGCCACCGTCATCGACAACCGGGGCGCGGAGGCGATGGTCACCGACGGGTCGAAGCACTGCAACCGCAAGGTCGAGGTGCGACCGTTCCTGTGACCGACGTCCGAGAGGCGGTCGCCCGGGCCCACCACGAGGAGTGGGCCCGGGTGGTCGCCGCCCTGACCAGGCGCTTCGGTGACCTCGACATCGCCGAGGAGGCGGCGGCCGAGGCGTTCGCGACCGCCGTCGAGCGGTGGCCGGCCGACGGCGTGCCGCCCAACCCGGGCGCCTGGCTGACCACCACCGCCAACCGCAAGGCCATCGACCGGATCCGGCGCGAGAGCAAGCGCGACGACAAGCACAGGAAGGCTCAGATGTCCCACGACGACCCACCCGAGCCTGCCGGCGCCATCGACGACGACCGGCTCCGGCTGATCTTCACCTGCTGCCATCCCGCGCTGGCGATGGAGGCCCGCGTGGCGCTGACGCTGCGCCTGGTCGCCGGCCTGACCATGCCCGAGATCGCCCGCGCCTTCCTGGCCCAGGAAAGCGCCGTGGGGCAGCGGATCACCCGGGCGAAGGCCAAGATCAAGGCGGCGCGCATTCCCTACCGGGTGCCGTCCGCCGAAGATCTCCCGGCGCGCGTCTCCGGCGTGCTCGCCGTGCTGTTCCTGGTGTTCAACGAGGGCTACCTGGCGACCGGCCCCGGCACCGATCCCGTACGGCACGAGCTGACCGCCGAGGCGATCCGGCTCACCCGCCTGATCCGTGCTCTCATGCCGGGCGACGGCGAGGTGGCCGGGCTGCTGGCGCTGATGCTGCTCATCGAGGCCCGCCGCCCCGCCCGGCTCTCGGCCGGCGGCGAGCTGGTCGCGCTCGACGAGCAGGACCGCGGGGTCTGGGACGCGGCGCTGATCGCCGAGGGGCACCGGCTGGTGCGCGAGCGCCTGGCCGCGGCCGCCGCCGGGGTGGCGCCGGGCCGCTACCAGATCCTCGCGGCGATCAACGCCGTGCACACCTCCGCCCGGGACATGCGCGACACCGACTGGTCGCAGGTCCTCGCCCTGTACGACCAGCTCGTCCGCCTGGACCCCTCGCCGATCGTCGCGATCAACCGGGCCGTCGCGGTCGCCGAGCTGGACGGGCCCGAGGTGGCGCTGGCGGCCGTCGACCGTCTCGGGGACAGGTTGGCCGGGTACCACGCCTACCACGCCACCCGCGCCGACCTGCTGCGCCGGCTGGGCCGCGGCCAGGAGGCGCGCGCCGCCTACGACCGGGCCATCGACCTGGCCGGCAACACCGCCGAGACCGCCTCCCTGACCCGCCGCCGCGACCGGCTGCTGCCAGGGTGATCAGGCGGCCTTGCCGCGGGCGATGTAGAGCTTCATGTCGGTGAAGTCGAGGGTGAGGTTGTAGGGCTTGAAGAAGCAGTGGGCGAAGTGGCCGATCCCGTCGAAGCCCGACCCGTAGGGCCAGGGCACGTTGACCGGCATGTTCGGGTCCGCCTCGCAGTAGACCCGCTGCGCGACGGCGTCGCCGAGGCGGATCTCCTCCGGGTAGCAGGGGTGGGTGACGGTCGGGTGGCTGTGGGCGAACGTCTCGATCGGGCGCTCGTGGTCGATCCGGACCCCCAGACGTCCGGCCACCTCTCCCGGCATGCCCGCGGCGATCTCGCCGACCCCGCCGAGGTTCACGCCCACCACCCGCGGGCCGGACCCCGCGATGCTGCCCACGCTGTGCACGTCGTGGTCACGGGCCAGCCACATCGGCAGCGGCTCGGCGCCCGCCCGCGCCGCGGCGGCGCGTGCCTTCGCGGCCGTCTCGGGGGTGCGGCGGCGCAGGATGAGGTGCCGGCCCGCGTAGTCGAACGTGGTCAGCAGGTGGTAGAAGACCCACGTGCCGATCAGGCCGTCGCCGTCGGTGCCGACGTCCGCGCCCGACTCCGTCGACGACCAGCCCACGGGGACGTTGCGCAGTTCGATGCCGCCCAGCCTGAAGGAGTCCAGCACCCCGTAGTGCACCCAGATGGGCGTGCCCTCGAAGTCGGTCTGCTGGCTGACGACGGCCTTCAGCCCGGCCTCCTTGGCCGCCGACGCGGTCAGGCTCAGGTTCGGGGCGCCGGTGTAGAACGTGAAGCGCTTCGCCGGTCCGCCGTTGACCGAGGCCTCCACCAGCGGCCGCGGGTCCATCTGCAGGAACCGCACCCGGCCGACGTCGCCCTTGATCTGGTACGCCTCCCCGCTGATCGCCGCGAACCACTTGGCGTAGTCCTCCGCGCCGGCCGCCTTCCAGCACGGAACGGAGAGGGCGAACTTGTCCTGCCGGATGTAGCAGTCGCCCAGGAGCTCGTTGGCCTCCTTGTCGGCGGGCGCCAGGCGGACGGCCGTCTTGAGATATTTCTCGGCTTCGGGGAACCGGTTGGACAGCAGCGCGACATGGCCGCGCCGGCGGGCCGCGTGCAGGTTCCCGGGGTCCTTCTTCAGGATCTCCTCGTACGCGCGGCCGGCCTGCTCGAACTTCCCGGCCTTGAACAGCGCGTCGGCGTCGCCGCCCTCGGCCAGCGCCGTGGCCGCCCCGTCCAGCAGCGGCGCCGTCGCGGCGGCGCCGGCCAGCACGGCGGCCCCCCTGAACAGCGAACGCCGGTCCCATCTCCCGTCATCGGCCGAAGCCTTCTCCCTTTCCATGCCCCCCAGTCAAGGGAGACGGCTGTTGCCGTGACGTATGCGTTTTTCGATACGCCCGCGATACACCCGGTCGCGGCGGCCGGTCCTGCCACAATCGTCGGATGCGTTTGTGGACGGTGCAGCACCGGGCGGTCCTGGTCAACCTGGAGACCGGCGGCGAACTGGCCGGCGACTGGGCCCGCCTGTCGATCCCGTCGTACCGGCCGGTGTACGAGGCGATGGTGGGGGAGATGGCCAGGCGGGGCCTCGACTGCCGGGGGCGTCCGCCGGTGTGGGCGTGGCCCGGCCCGGACACCCGCGACGCCATGGTGGCCGTGACCGCCGAGTCCCTGCTCTGCCCGCAGACCGAGGAGGAGTACGCCCGTTACGTCGTCCTGGACCTGGACGTGCCGGACGACCTGGTCCTGCTCAGCTCGTACGGACGCTGGAACGACTTCATGGAGGCGATCCTCATGGACACGGGCCCGGCCGCCATGGACTGGTCGATCGGCGAGGAGGAGGTCGCCGGCGTGCAGGCGTGCCTGCCGTACGTGCCGGCCGGGTGCGTGCTCGGCGCCCGGCCTCTGGAACCGTACGACGAGTCCCTGGAACCCACTGCCTGACGCGACGCCCCGGCGGGACGGCTCGCCGCCGCCGGTCAGATCACCAGGCCGCCGGAGACGCGCAGGTTCTGGCCGGTGATCCATTGGGCGTCGGGCCCGGCCAGGAAGGCGACGACGTTGGCGATGTCCTCCGGACGTCCCAGCCGTTGCAGCGGTGTCAGGGCCACGGTGTGCTCGATGGCCTGCTCCAGGTGCTCACCGGCGGCGGCGCGCATCATGTCCGTGTCGGTGGCGCCGGGGGAGACGCTGTTGACCGTGATGCCCCTGGGGCCGAACTCTCGGGCCGCGACCGCGGTGATCGACTCCAGCGCCGCCTTGCTGGCGAAGTACAGGGCCAGGCCCGCCGCCGCGCCGCTGGAGGAGATGTTGACGATCCGTCCGCCGTCACCGAGCCTTTCCGCGGCGGCCTGCATGACGAAGAACGGGCCCTTGGTGTTGACCGCCATCACCTCGTCGAAGTCGCTCTCGACGGCGTCGCGGATGTCTCCCATCGGATTGATCGCCGCGTTGTTGACCACCACGTCCAGACCGCCCAGGCGCCGGTCGAGCTCGCCGAAGAGGTGCTTGAGGTCTTCCAGGCGCCCCTGGTCCGCCCGTACGGCGATCGCCCGCCCGCCGAAGGCCGTCACCTCGGCCACCACCGCCTCGGCCGCCGCCCGGTCGCGGTGGTAGGTGAACAGCACCGCCGCGCCCTCGCGGGCCAGCCGCACCACGATCGCCCGCCCGATTCCCCGCGATCCGCCGGTCACCAGGGCGTTCTTGTTCTCCAGCGTCCCCATGTCGACTCCCTGCCGTCGGCGGCTCCCCTGCTGGGAGCCGGTCACAGCGGAGTCGGAGCGGCGGCGCCGGTCTCGACGTCCGGGCCGGAGGGAATTTCCGGCCTGCTCGGCCGTACGGCCCCCAGCCGTGCTGAGGGCCGTACGCCGCGGGCGAGAAGCGGGTGATCAGACGCCGAACGCCGCCGCGTAGCGGATGACGCCGTTCGGGACCGGCCGCTCGGGGTCGAGGGCGAGCGCCATCATGTACTTGTCCTCGACCTCGAACGGCGGCCGGATGCCGAACCCGGAGGCCGGGGTGAAGCCGAACCGCGGGTAGTACTCGGCGTGACCGAGCACGACCACCAGGTTCTCGCCCTGCTCACGGGCCGCGTCCAGGGCGGCGCGGATGGCGGCGGAACCCGCCCCCTGTCGCTGGCGTCCGGGCCGGACGGCGCACGGGCCCAAGGCGACGGCGGGGGAGTCGCCGACGTGGCAGCGGGTGAGCAGCGCGTATCCAGCGAGCTCGCCGCCGGGAGCCTCGGCCAGCCAGGCCAGGCCGGGCAGCCATGCCTGCGGGTCGGCCCGCAGCGCCTCGACGAGGTCGGCCTCGTGCGGGCCGGGGAAGGCCGAGAGGTTGATCTCGCGGACGGCGGCGGCGTCGGCGGCGTTCTCGGGACGGGTGATCCAGGAAGAGGTCATGATCGGGTTCGTCTCCTTGTCCTTCTGCGGATGCGGGACCTGGCCGGTGTTCGTGGCGGACGGAACGGACGGGCGGCGGGTGCGGCCGGTCATGACTGCCGGTCCCGGAACCTGTAGGTGGCACGCAGGTGACCGGTGATGGCCTTCTTGTGGTTGACGCGCTCGTCGCGCAGCCGGGCGTCGGTCCGCGAGGCCGCCCAGGCGTTCTCCCGTTGCAGCTTCCGGTAGCTGCGCAGGCGGCGTCCGGACAGCTCACCCGACTGGATGGCGGCCTGGACCGCGCATCCCGGCTCGGTGTCGTGGGCGCAGTCGGTGAATCGGCAGAGCGCGGCCAGCTCTTCGATCTCGGCGAAGACCTGCTCCAGGCCGTCGGCGGCGTCGTGCAGGCTGATCCCGCGCAGGCCGGGCGTGTCGATGAGGACCCCGCCGCCCGGCAGGGGGAGCAGCTCGCGGCGGACCGTGGTGTGGCGGCCCTTGCCGTCCTGCGCCCGCACCGTGCCGGTGGCCAGCAGTTCCGCGCCGAGCAGCGCGTTGCCGAGGCTGGACTTGCCCGCGCCCGAGGGGCCGAGCAGCACGGTGGTGCCGCGCACCAGCGCGGCCAGCACGTCGATGTCACGACCGGTGGCGACGCTGGTGACGAGGACGTCCACGCCGGGCGCCAGCGCCTCGACCTCGTCGTGGACGGCCCCGGCGTCGTGGGCCAGGTCCGCCTTGGTCAGGACGATCACCGGCTGCGCCCCGCTCTCCCAGGCCAGGGCGAGCAGCCGTTCCAGCTTGGCCGCGTCCAGCGGCGTGGCCAGGGACAGGGCGATGAGCACCGTGTCGACGTTGGCGGCCAGCACCTGTCCATGCGAGGACCTGGACGCCGACGAACGCACGATCGCGCTGTGCCGCGGCAGCAGCGCCACCAGGTGCGGCTCGGCGCCGGGGCGCAGCGCGGCCCAGTCGCCGGTGCACGGCGTCAGCAGCGGGTCGGGCGGGTGCGGCGCGGCGAACGTGGCCCGCGTCGGGCCCTCGGCGGTGACCGCCGTGCACAGGCCGCGGTCGACCCGGGAGATCCGGGCCGGGACGAGGCCCGCTTCGTAGTGTTCGGTGAAGGTTCGGTCGAGTGCGCCGGTCCATCCGTACCGGGACAGGCCGGATGGATCGGTGTACGTGTGTGACAACGTGAGACCCTTGCGGAGAAGGGGCCCCGACGAGACGTGGACGTCACCCCGCCTGATTCATGGCAGGGAGAGGAAGTGGGTCAGACCGGGGCCCGGGACGTGAGGTTGGTCCGGGCGCTGCACGGGGCAGCGGTCTTCACCGCGGTCATCGAACCTCACCTCCCTTCCACACAGATCCAGTACCGAACGAACGGCAGCCTAGCATCCGTCCGGACACTGGGACTCACTCTTCCTGGCGGAAGATGATCGCGGTGCCCGACGCGGCCCCGGCGGGCACGAAGATCTCCTGGCGGCCGGTCACGCTTACTGGCACGTCGTTGTCGCGCAGGTGCTGTCGCGTGGCGGTGATGTCACGCACCGACACCGTGCAGGCGACGAACGCGGGCAGGGCCGCGGGCTGCTCACCAGGCAGCAGGTCGCCGAGCGTCGAGGCAGTGACGACGGTGACGTCCGCCCGGTCGAAGACGTGCGGACGGCCGCCGCACGCCTGCCCGAAGTAGGTGGCATAACGCCGCATCAGCGCGGGGAGCGCCTCGTCGGCGCCGCACATCACGCATTCGACCAGCCCGGTGGCGCCGTTGGGGTGGTGATGTCGTCGCCCATGGTGAAGAGCCTCCATGCGTGCGGTCCTGGGGCGTGTTCGCCCCGATCGGACTTCAGGGGATTTTTGAGAGTACACCCTCGTTTGATAGACCACTCTCATTATCGCTTCGGTAGAGTGTCCCGCATGGGAGAGGGCGGGCTGCGCGAACGCAAGAAGGCCAGGACACGGGAGACGATCCTGCGCGAGGCGTTCAGGCTCTTTCGTGAGCGGGGCTACCACGCCACCACCACCGAAATGATCGCCGAGGCCGCCGAAGTCTCTCCGGCCACCTTCTTCCGCTACTTCCCGACCAAGGAGCATCTGGTCGTCCTCGACCGCTTCCCGCCTCTCACCGAGGCGTTGGCCGCTCAGCCGCCGAGCGCCCCCGTCCCCCTGCTACGGGGGGCCTTCCGCGCCGCCTTCGCGTCCCTGTCGCCGGAGGAGATCGCCGCCGGGCGCGCGCGGGAGGTGTTCGCGGTCACCGTGCCTGAGCTGCTGGCCGCCAACGTGCGCAGGAGTCCCGGCTTGATCGCAGAGGTCCGCCGGCTCGTGGCGGACAAGGCCGGCTGTGCTCCTGACGACCCGCGCGTACGCGACGCGGTCGGCGCGGTCTTCGGGATCGTGGCCATGGTCTGGATGCAGTGGGCCCACGACCCCGGCCTGGACGGCCCGGCTGAGATCGACACCGCACTGGCACACCTGGAAGCCGGCCTGAACCGCACCTAGATCGGCTGCCCGCTCGGCCGATGAGACTACGCGGGGCGCCGGCGCGGCGGCCCGGAGCGCAGCTGGGTGACGATCTCGGCGGCGAGGTGGCGGGCGTTGTGGCCGGCGCCGATGAGGGTGTCGGAGGCGGGGCCGGTCCAGTCGCCGTAGCCGTGCAGGTGCAGGCGGGGCTCGGCCAGGACGCGGGTGCCCTCGGTGGCGATCACGCCGCCGGGGCCGCGCAGCCGCAGCGGAGCCAGGTGGTGGAGAGCGGGACGGAAGCCGGTGCCCCACACGATGGCGTCGAAGGCCGCCGCGCTGCCGTCGGACCACGTCACCCCGTCGGGGGTGATCCGGGTGAACATGGGCTCGGCCTTGAGCACACCCCGGTCACGGGCCTCGCGCACGGGCGGGACGGCGATGATGTCACCCAGGTCGGGGATGTCCCCGGGGTCCCGCCCGGCCAGGACGGCCCGGTAGCGGCGGGCGGTGAGGGCGAACACGGCGCGGCCGTCCAGCTCGTCGGGCATCAGCCGGGGCGGGCGCGACGCCGCCCAGGCGACCTCGGTGACCCGCGAGAGGTCGGCGAGGATCTGCGCGGCGGAGTTGCCGCCGCCGACGACCAGCACCCGGCGGCCGCGGAAGGGCTCGGGGCCGCGGTAGCCGGCGGTGTGCACCTGCTCGCCGCGGAAGTCGCGGATGCCGGGATAGTACGGCACGTACGGCCGCCACCAGGTGCCCGTGGCGCTGACGACGATGCGGGCGTGCCAGAGCCCGGCGGCGCTCTCCACGGCGAGGCGGTCGTCGGCGCGGTGACTATCGTTGCGGGAACCGGCACCCTCGCCGTTAGCGTCGGCGCAGCGGTCGGCGGCCTCATCGCCGATCCCTGTCGAACGGAGCATCCGTGATGAACGTCGATGTGATCGTCGTCGGAGCCGGGCCGACCGGGCTCATGCTCGCCGCCGAGCTGGGCCTGGCAGGGGTGGCGACCGTGGTCGTCGAACGGCTTCCCCGGCGCAGCGGGCAGTCCAAGGCGCTCGGCATCCAGCCCCGCTCCGCGGAGGCGCTGGAGTTACGCGGTCTCCTCGAACCCCTCATGGACCGGGCGATCCAGCGGGTGCCCGGCGGGCATTTCGCCGGGCTCCGACTGGACTACACCGCCTGGGACACCCGGCATCCGTACTCGATCGGCATCCCCCAAGGGCGCGTCGAGGCGCTGCTGGAGGAGCGGCTCGGCGAGCTGGGCGTCCAGGTCCTGCGCGGGCACGAGGTGACCGCGTTGTCGCAGGACGCCGACGGGGTCGAGGCGACCCTGCTCGGGCCCGCGGGCGGCGGGTCGCGGGTCACCGCGCGGTACCTGGTGGGCTGCGACGGCGGCCGCAGCACCGTCCGCGAGCTGCTGGGCGTCGGCTTTCCCGGCCTGGACGGCAGGCTGCTCTCGGTGGTCGCCGACATCACGATCTCCGACCCGGACGGCGCCGTGCCGAAGACCTGGACGCTGCCCGTCATGACGCCCGACAAGACCGGCAAGGGCTACATCGCCCCCATCGGCGATGGCGTGCACCGGTTCCTGTTCTACGGGGCCGAGCAGCAGGCGCTGTCCCGCGACACCCCGATCACCGAGGAGGAGGTGCAGCGGGCGCTGCGCAACGAGTTCGGCCCGGGGGTCCGGCTGACGGGCGTCCGGTGGGCGTCCCGGTTCACCGACGCCTCGCGGCAGGTCGAACGGTACCGGCACGGCCGGGTCCTGCTCGCCGGGGACGCCGCGCACATCCACTCGCCCATGGGCGGGCAGGGGCTCAACCTCGGGTTGCAGGACGCGTTCAACCTGGGGTGGAAGCTGGCGGCCGAGATCGGCGGGTGGGCGCACGAGGGGCTGCTCGACAGCTACCACGCCGAACGGCATCCGGTGGCCGCGCGCGTGCTGGCCAACACCCGGGCGCAGGCGGTGCTGATCGTGCCCGAGGAGGAGAACCTGGCCCTGCGGGAGATCGTCGAGGAGCTCGTGCGGGTGCCCGAGGCCAACCGGATCGTCGCCGGCATGATCTCAGGGCTGGACGTCCGCTACGACCTGCCCGGCCGACGCCACCACCTGCTGGGAAGCCGCGTCCCCGACCTCGACCTGGTGACGCCGTCCGGGCCCGGCCGGGTGGCGCGGCTGCTGCGCGACGGACGCGGCCTGCTGCTGACGACCGCCGACGAGGCGGCGTTCGCGCGGGCCGCCGGGCCGTGGTCGGCCAGGATCGGACGGGTGCACGCGCAGGCGGAGCTCGGGGCGGACGCCGTCCTGGTACGGCCCGACGGGTACGTCTGCTGGGCCGGTTCCGTCACCGACGTCTCCGGCCTCACCGACGCCCTGGCGCGGTGGGCGGGCGCCCCCGCCGCCGGTGAACGTCCCTGAACGATCACCGGTCGCGCGCGGCCTTGACGGCCACCGGCACGATGGCCAGCGCCAGAACGCCGCCGCCGACGGCCAGGAGCGGGTAACCGGCGACGGCGACGACGAGGCCCGAGGCCATGCCGCCGGCGGCGCCGGCGATCGCGATGGAGACGTCGACCCAGCCGTGCGTCCTGGCCCGGGTGGCCAGCGGGACGGCGTCGGTGATGATCGCGGTGCCGGTGACGAGGCCGAGGTTCCAGCCCAGCCCCAGCAGCGCGAGAGCCACCGCGTACGCGGCGACGGAGTCGTCGGGGGCGACGGCGGCGAGCGTTCCGGCGGCCAGCAGCACCAGCCCCGAGGCGGCGGCGACCGCGAGCGGGCCGTGGCGGTCCACGAGCCGGCCGGTCAGCGGCGAGGGCAGGTACATCGCGCCGATGTGGATCGCGATGACCAGCCCGGACGCGGCGGCGCCGGAGCCGCTGTCGTGCATGTGGACCGGCGTCATGGTCATGATCGCGACCATGACGACCTGGGTGAGCACCATGACCAGCGCACCGGCCGGCACGCCGGGGCGGCGCCGCGCGGCGTCCGGACGCGGCCGGCCGGCGGCGTCGTCCGGCGCGGCCGCGGGCCCGGCTTCGAGTGCGCGGGCCAGCAGGAGCGGGTCGGGGCGCAGCCAGACGGCCAGGACCAGGGCGGCCAGCCCGTAGGCGGCACCGGCGAGCAGGAACGGCCCGGCCAGGTACGGGATGCCGAGGGCGGCCGCGAGGCTGCCGGTGGGCGCGGCGAGGTTGGGCCCTGCCACGCCGCCCAGGGTGGTGGCGACCAGCACGGTGGACACCGCGCCCGCCCGGCCTGCGGGCGCGGCCAGGTCGGCTCCGGCGTAGCGGGCCTGGAGGTTCGTGGCGGTGCCGGCGCCGTACAGGAAGAGGGAGAGGAACAGCAGGCCGGGGTGGCCGGCCACGGCGGCGACGATGACGCCGCCGCTGCCGACGGCGCCGGCGAGATACCCCAGGGCGAGGCCGGGGCGGCGGCCGCGGGCCTGGGACAGGCGCCCGACGGCGACGGCCGCCAGGGCGGAGCCGGCGGTGCCCACGGCGCTGGGCAGCCCGGCCAGGCCGGTGGAGCCGAGCATGTCCTGGGCGAGCAGGGCGCCGACGGTCACGCCGGCCGCGAGCCCGACGCCGCTGAGGACCTGGGCGATGACCAGGACGATCAGGGAGCGGCGCTGCGCCTCGACGCGCGGGACGTCGTCTGCCCGGACGGGCACGTTGGTCGTCACGAGAGAGCTCTTTCGAAGAGGGGGTTGCATAGACGGCGTGGCCCGGGCCCGCAGACGGGGTCAGGCTCGGTCGCCCAGGTCCAGGCGGTCGAGCAGGCCGCCGGCGGTGAAGGCGGCCACCAGGTCGTCGCGACCCTCGGTGAAGTGGGCCCAGCTGTCGTAGTGCACGGGCACCACGCGGCGGGCGCCGAGGATCCCGGCCGCCTCCACGGCCTGCGCGCTGTCGAGCACGATCAGCCGCCCGTCGAACAGGACGGAGAACCGGGGCCCACCGGCGAAGAGCACGGCGGTGTCCACCGGGCCGAACCGGTCGGCGATCTGCCGGACCGCGTCCAGCGAGGCGTTGTCGCCGCTGACGTAGACAGTGGGCAGGCCCTCCCCGGTCAGGACGAACCCGACGACCTGGCCGGTGATCGGTTCGACCTCCTCGCGGGGGCCGGGGCCGTGCACGGCGGGCACGCCGGTGACGGTGATCGGGCCGCCGTCGCGGCGGTCCAGCTCGATCGACTCCCAGTCCGCCAGACCCCTGGCCGTGCCGCCCAGGCGCTGCCCGCCCCCAGGTGTGGTGAGCGTGAGCGGGACGTCGGCCAGCAGCGCGCGGCCCGCGTGGTCCAGGTTGTCGGGGTGCTCGTCGTGGGAGAGCAGGACCACGTCGATGCGGCCGAGGTCGGCGGGCGCGGCGGACGGGGGAGCCGTCTTGGTCAGCCGGCCGCCCGGCACGTGGTAGTCGCCGGGGGCGTCGAAGGTCGGGTCGGTCAGGAAGCGCAGGCCGCCGTACTCGAACAGGGCGGTGGGACCGCCCAGGACGCGGACGGGGATCTGCTCGATGGGCGCGCCGAAAGTAGCCATGCGAATTCCTCACGGATGGGAAGTGGTTTATCCGTGATGACGGTAACGGTGTCTCACGGACGAGCGCAAGCCGTACCATGAGACATATGAGCGAGACGCCGACCGCCGAGTCCGTGCTGCCGCCCGCGCCGGGGGCGGAGGACCACCTCGCCCTCGACTTCGTCAACAGCGCCATCGCGCTGCCCGGAGGGCAGTTCATCGACCTCCTCGGCACCCCGGCGGCGACGAATCGCTGGCTCACCGAACGCGGCCTCGCGCCGGCCGACGCCGGGGTGCAGGAGATGTGCGCGACGCAGCTGCGCTCGCTGCGCGAGCACGTCAGGGCGTTGTTCAGCGCGCGGGTCGCGGGGCTGCCCGTCCTGCCCACCGCTCTGTCCGCCGTCAACGACGCGCTGAGCAAGGCCCCCACCGCCGCCCTGCTGTACTGGGACGAGAAGAACGGCCCCTACCGCGCGACGCCGTGCCCCACCAACGAGATCCTCGACCGCGCCCTCGCCACCCTGGCCGCCAACACGGCCGACCTGCTCACCGGCCCCGACGCCGAACGCCTCACCGGCTGCGGATCTCCGCCCTGCAACCGTTTCCTGCTGCGGCACGGCCGCCGCCACTGGTGCTCCACGCGGTGCGGCGACCGCGCCCGCGCCGCCCGCGCCTACGCCCGCCGCACCCAGCCCGCTCCCGGCTGACCGTCCCGCGCCCTGGGACACCACGGCGCAGTGGCCCGGTGCTCATCCAGGAGTCGGCGTTGCCGCCACGACCCAACGCCCCCGCTACCGCCGGCCGGGGGCGTTGTCGGCGGTCTGGGTGCGGTCGATGATGTCCAGGACGGCGTTCCTCGTCTCGCGGAAGGCGGCGGCGGTGTCGTCGGCGGCCGCGGTGACGGCCTCGCCTGCGGGGACGACCGCCGGTTCGAGGAGCAGGGCCACGGCGTCGGCGAGGACGTCCGCGGGGTCGCCGGCGCTGGGCGGTGCGGAGTCCGGGACGGACATGGCGGTGCCGAAGCCGGTGAGCAGGGCGTGCATGGCGTAGGACTGGTCGGCCAGCGGGCGGTCCGGGCGGAGCAGCCCGTGCCGGCGCAGGACCGGCATGACCGCCTGGCACATCGCGCTGGGCCGGGTGCGGTCGAACAGGTCGCGGTCGCCCGTCTGCTCGGTGAGCAGCCGCACCAGGTCGGCGTCCTTGGTGGCGAGGCGGCGGGCCAGCGGGGAGCTCAACCCGGTGCGGATCAGCAGCGGAGCCAGGTGGCGCGGCAGCACGGCGGCGGGGTCGGCGGTGATGCGGGCGATGACCGCCTCCAGGAAGGCCAGCAGTTCCCGGGCGAACAGGCCGAGGACGAGGTCCTCCTTGGTGGGCCAGTACAGGTAGACGGTGCCCTTGCCGACCCCGGCCGCCGCGGCGATCTCGCTGACGGTGACCTTCCGCACGCCGTGGTCGGCCACCAGCTCGCGCGCGCTGTCCAGAATGCGGGCGGCCTTGTGCGAGTGGTGTTCGATCAGGCGGCTCACTGCGCTGTCCTCCGGGTCGTGGGGCAGGATGTTCGGTTCTGCGTCAGAGGGCGGCGACGTCGAGGTTCTTGGCCCGCATGTCCTTGTTGTTGAGCATTCTCCTGCCCATGGCCCTGCCGACGCCCGGCATCCGCATCAGGCGCATCATCCCAGCTCTCAGCAACTGCTCCTTACGGTCGTGCGGGGTGAAGATGCGCCGTCCGGGCAGCGCGCTCTCCTGCTGCAGGTGGACGAACGGCCGCATCCGCGCCTCCCAGGCCCGCAACGCCCCGGGCAGGTCGCCGGGGTGGCGTTGCACCATGGTGCCCAGCAGCTCGCCGCCGGCCATGCCGCTGGAGGCGCCCATGCCCGCGTACAGGGTGACGCACCAGGCGGCGTCGCCGACCAGGACGACCCGGCCACGGCGCCAGCGCGGCATCCTGACCTGCTGCACCGAGTCGAACAGCGCGTCGGGGGCCTGCTCGTAGCGGGTCAGCAGCCCCTCCAGCAGGGGGCCGGTGGGTTCGGGGCCGAAGGCGGCGCGGATGGAGGCGACCGGCGGGCGGCGGAACTCGGCGTCGGCGTCGGCGGTGCGGTAGGAGAACAGCACGCTCGGGGCGTGGTCGGCGAACGGGAAGGCCCACACCGAGCGGCCCGGCTCGGCCAGGACCAGCCCCTCGTGCAGGCCGAAGCCGTCGACCGGGCCGTCGAGCACGGTGGCGCCGACCATGTAACCCATCGGGTGCAGGTACTCCTCGTCGGGGCCGAAGACGAGCCGGCGAACCGTCGAGCGCAGGCCGTCCGTGCCGATCACCAGGTCGAAGCGCTCGGTCACGGTGGCGCCGGACGCGGTGTCGCGCAGCGTCACCTCCGCCGCCGCGTCGTCCTGGGTGATGCGGGCGGGGACGGTGGAGTAGCGGATCTCCACGTCGTCCGGCAGCGCCGCGAACAGGCCGCGCTCCACGTCGCCGCGCAGCAGCGGCCGGGGCCCGCCGGGGAGGAGGGACGGGTTCATCCCGGGACGCCGGCGCCCCGCCCGGTCCACCTCGTAGCTGGCGACATGGGGGCCGCTGCGGTCGCCGATGGCCTCCAGCACGCCCAGCCGCCCGGCCGAGGCGATGCCGGCGCCGAACAGCATGATGAAGTAACCGCCGGAGCGGCGGGCGGGCGCCCGTTCCACCACCACCGGCTCCCAGCCGATCTGGCGCAGCCGCAACGCGGTGGCGATGCCGGCGATCCCCAGCCCGACCACCAGCGCCCGGCCGGTCGTCCTGCCCGCATTCGTCATGGCGCACTCCTTTCATGAGCTTCCATGAGCATGCTAGCGAACGAACTGACCAAATTGGTTCTGTTGGTCAGTTCGCACGAGCATGCCTGGGAGGCGGAGGAGCGCGGCGCGGGCGCGTCAGGCGACCGCGGTGCCCTCCAGCTCGACCATCAAGGTGGGGATCGCCAGCCGCGTCACGCCGAGCATCGTGGTGGCCGGCGCCGCCCCGGCGGCCCCCAGCCGCGCCGCCAGCACGCCGTAGTGCTGGAAGAGCAGATCCACGTCCGTGGTGTAGACGTTGAGCCGGACGAGGTCCGTCAACGACATGCCGGCCTTCCCGAGGACGGCCTCCAGGTTGTCGAGGCTCAACGCCAGCTGCGCCGCCAGGTCACCGTCATGCCGGGGCGTGCCGTCGTCGCCCATCGCGGTCTGCCCCGAGCAGTACAGGGTGCGGGTCTGCCCGGAGACCAGCTCGCCCTGGTTGAACCCCATCTCGACCGACCAGGTGACCGGGTTGATCGCCGTACGTTCCAGTGTCATGTCAGCTCCGTTCGATGTCACGTTCTTCGACGTCATGGTGATCAGCCTCCCAACGAATCACGACATCCTGTGTCGTGTATCTCGATAGGGTTTTCGCATGCGTGCCGACCGGCTGGTCTCCCTGGTGCTGCTGCTGCGGCAGCACGGACGGCTGTCGGCGACCACCCTCGCCCGCGAGCTGGAGGTTTCCACCCGCACGGTGCTGCGCGACATCGAGGCGCTGTCCGCGGCGGGCGTCCCGGTCTATGCCGAACGCGGCCGGCACGGCGGGTTCGCGTTGCTGCCCGGCTTCCGGACCGAGCTCACCGGCCTCAACCCCGACGAGGCGCTCGCCCTGCTGGTCGCCGGGTCGCGGCGCGGCGCGCAGGCGTTCGGCCTCGGCTCGGCGCTCGCCTCGGCGATGCTCAAGGTGGTCGACGCGCTCCCCGACAGCTACCGGGACACCGCGGCCGGCGCGGCCGAGCGGCTGCTCATCGACCCGGAGACCGACCTGCTGTCGCGCCGGCTGGCCGCCGAGGAGGTGCCCGACGACGTGGCGGCCGAGGTCCTGCGCGCGGTCTTCGCCGGACGCAAGCTGGAGATCCACTACGCGCCCTTCGGCGGGGCGCCTGAGTGGCGGACGGTCGACCCGATCGGCCTGGTCACCATCCGCGACCGGGGCTACCTGCTGGCCACGAGGTCCGGGGCCGACCGCACCTACCGGCTGTCGCGCGTCCAGGCCGCCAGGGCGCTTCCCGAACCCGCGCAGCGGCCCGACCGGGTCGACCTGGACCGGGCCTGGCAGGAGCGCAGCACCCGGTTCCGCAGCGGCGGCGACCAGGTCACCGTGCTGGTGCGGATGGCCCCGAGGCGGCGGGAGGAGCTGCTGGGCACCGCGCTGGCCGTCCTCGCCGAGGAGGCCGACGCCGACGGCCTGCTGCGGCTGGAGGTGACGTTCCAGGACGACAGGCACGCCGTCTGGGCGTTGTGGCAGCTCGGCACGGACGCCGAGGCCCTGTCCCCGCAGTGGTTGCGCGACTCCCTGCACACCCGCGCGACCGCGCTCGCCACCCGCTACCGGGCGCCGTCCCGGGAACCGGCCGCCTGCCGCGAGGAGCCTGCGTGAAAACCTGTTGGCGGGCCGCGGCGGCCGCTGCTAGTTTGCCGGTGGCCGTGCGAGAGATCGAGGAGGTGGTACCCGTGGACACAGCAACGACATGGGTGCTCCCCTTGGGGGTCACGGTCGGCGACTGAGGCAGGTGTCGCCGGGAGCGCCGCGCCAGCAGGCACTCCCGAAAGGCAACAACCATGCATTCTCCGCAGCCCACCGCAGCGCCCCTCGCCTACGACGTGGTCATCGCCGGGTGCGGGCCGACCGGCGCGATGCTCGCCGCCGAACTGCGGCTGCACGACGTACGGGTCCTCGTCCTGGAGAAGGAGACCGAGCCCAAGTCGTTCGTCCGCATCGTCGGTCTGCACATTCGCAGCCTCGAACTGATGGCGATGCGCGGCCTGCTGGAGCGCGTGCTCCAGCACGGACGACGGCGTCCGGCCGCCGGTTTCTTCGCCGCCATCGACAAGCCCGCGCCCAAGAGCCTGGATTCCGCGCACGCCTACATGGTGGGCATCCCGCAGCCGGTCATCGAGCGGCTGCTCGAAGAGCACGCGCTCGACCTGGGCGCGCACGTCCGGCGCGGTCACGAGGTGACCGGTCTCGACCAGGACGACGAGGGCGTGACCGTCGAGCTGGCCGGCGGGGAACGGGTGCGCGCCCGCTACCTCGTCGGCTGCGACGGCGGGCGCAGCACGGTGCGCAAACTGCTCGGTGTCGGCTTCCCGGGCGAACCCTCGCGGAACGGGACGCTGATGGGCGAGATGGAGGCGGGCGTACCGCAGGAGGAGATCGCCGCCACGGTGGCCGGGATGCGCGAGAAGCCCCAGCCGTTCTGGCTCCGGCCCTTCGGCCAGGGGATCTACAGCGTCGTCGTGCCCGCGGCCGAGGCCGGCGACCGTGCGGAACCGCCCACCATCGACGACTTCCGGCGGCAGCTGCGCGCCGTCGCCGGAACCGACTTCGGCGTGCACTCCCCGCGCTGGTTGTCCCGTTTCGGGGACGCCACCCGCCTGGCCGAGCGGTACCGGGCCGGGCGGGTGCTGCTGGCCGGCGACGCGGCGCACATCCACCCGCCCATCGGCGGACAGGGCCTGAACCTGGGCGTTCAGGACGCCGTCAACCTGGGCTGGAAGCTGGCCGCGCAGCTCCGCGGCTGGGCGCCGGACCCGCTCCTGGACACCTACGAGGCCGAACGCCGACCGGTCGCGGCCGACGTGCTGGACAACACCCGCGCCCAGGCGGAGCTGCTGTCCGCCGAACCGGGCCCGCGGGCCGTGCGCAGGCTGCTCACCGAGTTGATGGACTTCGACGAGGTGAACCGCCACCTGATCGAGAAGATCACCGCGATCGGCGTCCGCTACGACTTCGGCGAGGGCCCCGACCTGGTCGGCCGCCGCCTGCGCGACATCGACGTGAAACAGGGCCGCCTCTACGACCTGCTGCGCCGCGGCCGCGGCCTGCTGCTGGACCGCACCGAACGCCTGACCCCCGGCGGCTGGTCGGACCGGGTCGACCACCTCGCGGATCCCACCGCGGCCCTCGACGTCCCGTGCGTCCTGCTGCGTCCGGACGGCCACGTCGCCTGGGCCGGCGACGACCAGCGGGACCTGGACGGCCACCTGTCCCGCTGGTTCGGCGGCCCCGCCTGACCGGGGTCAGGTGACGAGGGAGGCCGCCCGGCGGGTTCGGTCCGGTCAGTGGGCATCGGCTGCCTCCGGCGTGCCGAGGACGGCGGGCCTGAGCGTGTGCGCGCACCACTGAGCGAACCCGGTGGCCGGCGTAGCCTGCGGCGCGCGGTGGACGCCCGCGTCCAGGCCCTCGTCCTTGGCCCGCTTCATGGCGACCACGGCCTCGACGAACGTCTCGTCGAGGCCGTGGCCGAGCAGGGCGGACCGCAGTTCGCCGAGCGGCTGACGCCGGTAGCGGACCGGGCGCCCCAGCTCCTCGGTCATGATGCGGGCCAGGTCGTCGGGCGACAGGTCCTGGGGGCCGAGCACCGGAACGCTGCCGACGCCGGTCCAGGAGCGGTCCAGCAGCAGCCCGGCCGCCGTCGCGGCGATGTCGGCGACGGCCACCATCGGGGCCGGGCGGTCGGCGGCGGCGGTGTCGGTGAAGGCGCCGTCCGCGCGGATCGAGCCGGCCTCCTCCAGCAGGTTCTCGTAGAAGGACGGGCAGGCCAGGGCGCGGTAGGCGACGCCGGAGGCGGCGATCAGGTCGTCCATGGCCAGGGAGGCGGTGACCAGCCCGGCCCGGGCGGCCTGCGGGGTGCCGCGGCCGAGCGCCGAGACGCCGACGACATGGCCGACGCCGCAGGCGGCGAACGCCCGCGCGGCCGGTCGGGTGAAGCCGCTGAACCCCTCCTCGGGCGTGACCGAGGCGTCCGGCGGCACCAGCCAGAAGACGGCGTCGGCCCCGGCGAAGGCGCGCTCGACGGTCGCGGCGTCGCCGTGCGAGCCGGCGACCACCTCGACCCGCCCGCGGACGGCCTCGGGGAGCCGGGCGGGGTCGCGGACCACGACGCGCAGCTCCTCTCCACGGGCGGGCGCGGTTTCGACCAGCAGGGACAGCAGCCGCCGGCCGATGTTCCCGGTGGGGGCGGTGATGACAATCATGAAAAACCTCGCGGTTCGTGTCGGATCGGTACAGCGCTTTCATCGTGGAGATCCGCCCTGTATTGCCACAATGGGAACTTCAGCATGCGATCCTTGCCGGAACTGGAATGACACCGTTGACCAGCACAGCCGCGAACCTCGACGCCAACCTCGCCGTCGCCCTCGACGCCCTGCTGACCGAGCAGAGCGTCACCCGTGCCGCCGCCCGGCTGGGCACGTCGCCCGCGGCGATGAGCCGCACCCTGGCCCGGCTGCGCCGGGTGCTGCAGGACCCGCTGCTGGTGCGGGCGGGGCAGGCGATGGTGCCCACGCCCCGCGCCGAGGCGCTGCGGGACGAGGCCGCCGCGGTGGTGCGCAGCCTGACGGCGCTGCTCACCCCGAGCGGCGGGGTCGATCCGGCCGCGATGCGGCGCACCTTCACCGTCCAGGCGTCGGACCTGGTCGGCGCGGCGCTGGCGCCGGGCCTGCTCGACCTGGCCCGGCGCGGGGCGCCGGGCGTCTCGCTGCGGGTGCTGGCCGAGGAGTGGGAGGCGGGCCCCGCGCTGCGTGAGGGCCGGGTCGACCTGGAGGTCGGGGCGATCGACCACGTCGACCCGGAGACCCGGGTCGAGGAGCTGGTCACGCTGCGGATGGCGGCCGGGGTGCGGGACGGGCACCCGCTCGCCGGGCGGCCCCTGACCCCCGCCGACCTGGCCGCCGCCGAGCACGTGGCGGTCAGCCGGCGGGGACGTTTCACCGGCCCGCTGGACGCGGCCCTGGCCGAGCAGGGGCTCAGCCGGCGGGTCAGCGCCGTCCTGCCCGGACATCTGGCGGCGATGGCGCTGGCCGCGGCCGGTGACGCCGTCTGCCTGGTGCCGGCCGAGCCGCCGGGGGAGCCGCCTTCGCCGCTCGGCGGCGCGGCGCGCGCGCTCGGCCTGCGCCTGCTGGAGATCCCGCTGGCGCTGCCGCCGCTGACCATCGGCATGGCCTGGCACCCGCGCCACACCGCCGACGGGGCCCACCGGTGGTTGCGTGACGCCGTGCGCCGGGTGCTCCGTCCGGGGCGTCAGGGGTAGGTCACCGGTGGCCGGAAAAATGTTCGCCGGCGGATGTCGAGAACCCTCCGGCGGCTCCGTCCCAGGGCGGAACACGAAGACGACCCTGAAGGGACGACCATGCGAACGAACGAGATCACCGAGATCCTGGACCGGCCGATCAGCCGGGAGCTGCTGGCCCGCGACCTGACCCGGCTGGCGTACGTGGCCAAGGACGGCACGCCGCGCAACATCCCGATCTCGTTCACCTGGAACGGTTCCGAGATCGTCATGTGCACCACGAAGAACGCCCCCAAGCTGGCGGCCCTGCGCGCGAACCCGACGGTCGCCCTGACGATCGACACCGAGGTGCACCCGCCCAAGATCCTGCTGATCCGCGGCCGCGCAGAACTGGACGTCGTGGACGGCATCCCGGAGGAGTTCCTCCAGATGAACGGCTCGTACGAGATGACGGCCGAGCAGCGGGTCGAGTGGGAGGCCGAGGTCCGCTCGCTCTACGACGGCATGGTCCGGATCGTCGTCACCCCGACGTGGGTGAAGCTGATCGACTTCGAGACGACGCTGCCGAGCGCGGTCGAGGAGCTGGTCAGGCAGCGGGCCGAGCGGGAGAGCGCCGCGACCCGGTAGAAGGCCCGCACGATCCGGCGGCCCGGGCGCTTTGGCCCCGGGCACAAGGTCTCAGACGCTATTCGTCGTCCACGATGAAGAGGACGGCGGCGGCCTGGCCTAGCGTTCGGTCATGCGCCGCCTCTCCCTCGACGACCTGTACGGCCTGGCCGTACCCGGTGATCCACAGCTGCGTCCGGACGGCTCCGCCGTCGCCTACACCCTGACGACCGCGGACCGTGAGTCCGACGCCAACGTGACCGAGATCTGGCTGGCCACCCCGGGCGCCGCCCCCCGCAGGCTGGCGACCGGCGCGGCCCCCCGCTGGTCGCCCGACGGCCGCACCCTCGCCTTCCTGCGCCCGGCCGGCGGGCCGCCGCAGATCCACCTGCTGCCCATGGACGGCGGCGAGCCGCGCGTCCTCACCTCGGCGCCGCTGGGCGCCGGCGTGCCCGTCTGGTCGCCCGACGGCACCCGCATCGCCTACGCCGGGCCGTCCGGCGAGGTGGACCCGAACGCGCCGATCGTCATCGACACGCTGGAGTACAAGGCCGACGGCGCCGGGCTGCTGTGCGGCCTGACCACGCACGTGTTCGTCGTCGACGTCGAGGACGGCGCCTCGGCGCAGGTGACCTCGGGCGACTTCCACGCCGGCGCGCCCGCCTGGGCCCCGGACGGCGGCCTGCTGGCCTTCACCGCCGGCCTGGACCCCGACCGCGACCTGGACATCTGCGGCGGCCTCTACCTGGTCGAGCCCAAGCAGGACGGCGCGCTCGAACGCGCGGGCGGCGACGGCGTGATCTGCGCGGGCGTCTGGTGGCTGGGCGGCCGCTGGGTCGTGGCCGGCTACCGCGGAGTGCCCGAGGGCCACACCCGCCTGTTCGCCCTGGAAGGGGATGACTTCGCCGAGATCGAGATCGGCCTCGACCGCAACGTGATGATCGGCGCGCCCGGCTACCCGGGGGCGACGCCCACGATGAACGGCGACGACCTGCTGTTCTGCGTCCGCGACCGCGGATTCACCCACCTGTACCGGCTGACGCCCGGCGGCGTCGCCGAGCGCATCGTGGACGCCGACCGGAACGTGGCCGGCGTCAGCGTCGCCGCCGGACGGGTGGCCTACGTCGCCTCCACGCCGCGCAGCTCCGGTGACGTCTACCTCGACGGCGAGGCCCTCACCGACCACGCCCCCGAGGGCGTCGAGCTGTTCCAGGCGCGCAGCCGCACCTTCACCGCCCCCGACGGCACGCCGGTCGAGGCGTTCGTGCTGCGCGACGAGACACTGACCGAGCCGGGCCCGCTGCTGCTGGACATCCACGGCGGCCCGCACAACGCCTGGGCGCCCGTCTTCGACGGCGTGCACCTCTACCACCAGGCACTCGTCGCCCAGGGCTGGACCGTGCTGCTGGTGAACCCGCGGGCCAGCGACGGGTACGGCGAGGCGTTCTACACCGCCACCGCCGGCGCCTGGGGCCTGTCGGACGAGGACGACTTCCTCACCCCGCTCGACGTCCTGGTCGAGGAGGGCGTCGCAGACCCCGCCCGGCTGGCGGTCACGGGTTACAGCTACGGCGGCTACATGACCTGCTGGCTCACCGGCAGGACCGGGCGCTTCGCCGCGGCCGTCCCCGGCGGGGTCGTGGTCGACCTGCGCAGCATGCTCGGCACCGCCGACCTCGGCTACTTCCTGGCCAAGCACGAGGTCAGGGACGAGTTCGTCGAGCAGTCGCCGCTCACCTACGCCGGCGACGTCGTCACCCCGACGCTGATCCTGCACGGCGGGTCGGACGACCGCTGCCCGATCGGCCAGGCCGAGCAGTGGTTCGAGGCGCTGCGCGAGCGCCGGGTACCGGTCCGTCTGGTCCGGTATCCCGGTGGTTCACACCTGTTCATCCTCAACGGACGCCCTTCACACCGCTTCGACTACAACGAAAGGATCCTCGCGTGGCTGGATCAATGGGTCAGCGTCTCGCCGAACTGATCGAGAAGTACGAGGTCCCGGGCGCGGCGCTCGCCTACCTGCACAACGGGGAACTGCACGAGTTCGCCGCGGGCGTGCTCAACGTCGACACCGGCGTGGAGGCGACCCCCGACTCCCTGTTCCAGATCGGCTCGGTCTCCAAGGTCTGGACGGCGACCCTGCTCATGCAGCAGGTCGAGCGCGGCCGGCTGACCCTGGACACCCCGGTCGCCGAGCTGCTGCCCGGCTTCCGGGTCGCCGACGCCGAGGTGACCAAGACCGTCACGGTCCGGCACCTGCTGTCGCACACCAGCGGCATCGACGGCGACCTGTTCCTCGACACCGGCCGCGGCGACGACTGCATCCAGAAGTACGTCGAGGCCTGCGCCGACCTGGCGCAGAACCACCCGCTCGGCGCCACCCAGTCCTACTGCAACTCCGGCTTCGTCATCGCCGGGCGCATCCTGGAGGTGCTGGAGGGCAAGACCTGGGACGAGGTGCTGCGCGAGAACATCTGCGAGCCGCTCGGCCTGACCCACACCTGGACGCTGCCGGAGGACGTGCTGCGCTTCCGCGCCGCGCACGGCCACGTCGAGGACGGCAAGGCGGCCCCGGTGTGGGGCCTCATGCGCTCGTGCGGCCCGGCCGGCCTCATCTGCGCCCGTCCGCGTGACGTGGTCGCCTTCGGCCGCGCCCACCTGGGGGGCGGCCTGCTGGACGACCCGCGGGCGATGTGGGAGCCGCAGGTCGACATCCCCAACCCGCACACCCTGGGCAGGCAGTGGGGCATCGGCTGGATCCTCGACGAGTGGTCCGGCCACCGCGTCATCTCGCACGGCGGCAACACCATCGGCCAGCACGCCATGCTCTGGGTCGTGCCCGACACCGGCACCGTCGTGTGCGTGACCACCAACGGCGGCCACAGCGGCGCCCTCACCCACGCCGTGGCCACCGAGCTGTTCGCCGAGCTCGACGGCCTGGCCGTGCCGCCGGTGCTCGGCCCGCCGGAGACCCCCGTGCAGGTGGACGTCGAGCGGTACGCCGGCGTCTACGAGCGGGTCGGCGCGCGCATGACCGCGAGCGTGCACGACGGCGCGCTCAGGTTGCGCGTCGAGTCGACGGGCGCGCTCGCCGCCCTGCAGGAGCCGTTCGACCTCGACCTCGTCGCCGTCGACGACGTCACCTTCGTCGGCCGCCGCGAGGGCGACCCCGACTGGGTCTCGGGCGTGTTCTACCAGCTCGACGACGGCTCTCCCTACTTCCACCTCGGCGTCCGCGCCACCCCCAAGATCGCCTGAGGAGACCACATGGATCTGCAGAAGCGCCTCGACGAAGCGGCCAGGGCCCACGACGTGCCCGGCGCCGCCATCGCGGTGTGGACCGGCGGCCGGCTGCACGAGGCCGCCACGGGCGTGATCAACCGGGACACCGGCGTGGAGACCACCCCCGACAGCATCTTCCAGGTCGGCTCCACCACCAAGGTGTGGACGGCCGCGCTGATCATGCAGCTGGTCGAGGAGGGCCTGCTCGACCTGGACGAGGAGATCGGGGCGTACCTGCCCGAGTTCGCCCTGTCCTACGACGCCGTGATCAGCGTCCGGCAGTTGCTGACGCACACCGGCGGCTTCGACGGCGACCTGTTCGAGGACACCGGGCGCGGCGACGACAGCCTCGACAAGTTCGTGGCCTACCTGCACGGCGCGGGCAAGGTGCACGAGCCGGGCGAGCTGTTCTCGTACTGCAACGCCGGCTACTGCGTGCTCGGCGCCATCGTGGCCAGGCTGCGCGGCACGACCTGGGAGCAGGCCATGCGGGAGCACCTGCTGAAGCCGCTCGGCGCCACCCACGCGGCGCTGCTGGCCGAGGAGGCCGTGCTGTTCCGCGCGGCGGCCGGGCACATCGGGCCGGGCAACGACGTCTACGCCCAGTGGCAGATGCCCCGCTCCAACGCGCCCGCCGGGGCCACCCTGTGCCTGGCCCCGCGCGAGCTGGTGCGGTTCGGCCGCATGTTCGCCGCGGACGGCCTGGCCGAGGACGGCACCCGGGTGCTGTCGGCGGAGAGCGTCGCCGCGATGCGCACCCCGCAGACCGCGGTGCCGGGCGTGCCCGGCCTGATGGCCGCCAACTGGGGCCTCGGCTTCGAGCTGTTCACCTGGGGCGCCTACGGCCACGACGGCGGGACCCCGGGCCAGAGCACGTTCTGGCGGGTGGCCGACGACGGCTCGTACGCGATCGCGATGAGCATCAACGGCGGCAACTTCATCGGCGTCATGAACGACCTGCTGCTGCCGCTGCTCAGGGAGGGCGGGCTGGCGGCCCCCGACCTGCCCGCCCCGCCGGAGCAGCCGCGCGCCGTGGACCCCGCGCCGTACACCGGCCGGTACGAGGGGCCGCAGCTGGCCTACGAGGTCTCGGCGGCGGGCGGCGGCGTCGAGGTCACCCTGATCCCCGGCGCGCTCATGGCCAGCATGGGCCAGCAGGGCACCACCGCCAGGTACGTCCACCTCGCCGAGGACACCTTCATCGCCGAGCAGCCCGAGGAGGGCAGGCACGAGACCGTCACGTTCGTCGTGCGGGACGGGGTCGCCACGCACCTGCACAACGGCCGGGCGGTCCCGCGTGTTTGAGCCGGACGCGCGGAAGGTCTTCGCGGCGGCGGGCGTGCGCGGCTTCGTGCACGCCCGCGACGTGGACGGCGGGGCCGAGATCGGGCTCGACCCGGACGCCCCGGTCGTCCTGGCCTCGGTGTTCAAGCTGCCGATCCTGCTGGAGTACGCCAGGCAGGCCGCGGCGGGCGAGGTGGACCGCACCGAACGGCTCACCGTCACCGCGGCGGACAAGGACGGCGGCATCGGCACCTCGGGCTGCGCCGACGACGTGTCGCTGACGCTGCGCGACCTGGCCCACTTCATGATGTCGATGAGCGACAACGCGGCCACCGACGTGCTGCTGCGCCGGGTGGGCCTCGACCGCGTCAACGCCACGCTGGAGGGCCTCGGGCTCAGGCGCACCCGTCTGATCGGCGGCTGCGCGACGCTGTTCGAGTCCGTGGTCGAGGAGCTGGGCACCATCGACGTGGCCGGCATCCCCGAGGATCGGATCAGGGCGCTGGCCGTGCGCGATCCGGAACGGACCACCGCGGGAACGCCTCGCGAGATCACCACCCTGCTCGCTTCCGTCTGGCGCGACGAGGCGGGCACCGCCGAGGCGTGCGCGGAGGTGCGCGACATCATGAGCAGGCAGATCTGGCCGCACCGCCTCTCCTCGGGCTTCCCGGACGAGGTGCGGGTGTCGGCCAAGACCGGCACCCTGTGGGGCGTGCGCAACGAGGCGGGCGTCGTGGAGTACCCCGACGGCGGCCGGTACGCCGTCGCGGTGTTCCTGCACGGCGACGACCTGGCCTTCCGCATCCCGGCCGCGGACGCCGCCATCGGCCAGGCCGCCCGTCTCGCCGTCGAGCACCTGCGCGGCTGATGACGGTCTACGTCGACTATCGTGAGCGGATGAACAGCCGTCCGCGTGCCAGCCTTGAGCGGATCCTGTTCGACCTCGGCAGCACGGTCCTCGACGTGGCCGCCTCGCCCGGTGACCTCGACACCGAGGTCACCGGGGTGCACATCTACGACCCGCTCGACGAGCTGTACGTGCCGCCGGGCGGGCTGCTGCTGGCCGTCGGCGTGCAGGGCGCCACCGCCATCTGCGGCCTGCTCGACGCCGCCCGCGAGGCCAGCGGCATCGTCGTCAAGCTGCCGGTCGACGTCGACGAGCAGGTGCGCAGCAAGGTCCTGGAGACCGGCGTCGCCGTGCTCGGGCTGACCAGGGCCGCGTCCTGGTCGCAGGTCGCCGCGCTGCTGCGCTCCCTGCTGGCCGAGGGCGACCTGGCCATGCCGGAGAAGGGGCCGCAGGGCGATCTGTTCGCGCTGGCCAACGCCGTCTGCGCGTTGCTCGACGCGCCCGTCACCATCGAGGACCGGTCGACCCGCGTCCTGGCCTTCTCCGGCAGGCAGGACGAAGCCGACCCCGGCCGGGTCGAGACCGTGCTCGGCCGCCAGGTGCCCGAGCGTTTCCAGCGCATGCTCGACGAGCGCGGCTTCTTCAAGAAGCTCTACCAGAGCCGCGACCCGATCTACATCGAGCTCGACGGCGACAGCATCAACCGGGCGGCCGTGGCCGTCCGGATCGGCGACGAGATCCTCGGCTCCATCTGGGTCGCCGTGCGCGAGCCGCTCACCCCGCAGCGCGAGCGCGCCCTGGCCGACGCGGCCAAGATCGTCGCGCTGCAGCTGCTGCGCGAGCGCGCCGGCGCCGACACCCAGCGGCGGCTGCGCGCCGACCTGCTGTCCACGGTCCTGGCCGGCGGTTCCGACGCGGCCGACGCCGCGGGCCGGCTCGGCATCGCCACCGAGCGCCTGTGCGTGCTCGCCGCCCAGCTCGCCGACGGCGACGCGGGCGACCCGGCGCGCGGCGAGAGCGACCGGCAACGTTTCTGCGACGCCCTGGCGCTGCACGTCGGCGCCATCCATCCCAAGGCGGCCGCCGCGATGATCGGCTCGGTCGCCTACGCCGTCCTGCCGCTGAGCTCGGGCGGCGACGAGGAGACGCGGGCCGTGCGCGTCGCCGAGTCCTTCCTGGCCAGGGTCGGGCCGCGGCACGCGGCCAACATCGGGGTCGGCCGGCTGGCCGCCAACCTCTCCCAGGTCGCCCGGGCCCGCGCCGACGCCGACCGGGCGCTGCGCGTGCTGCGCGCCCGCGGTCTGGCCGGCCAGGTCGCCGGTTACACGGCCGTGCACTTCGAGTCGCTGCTGCTCCAGGTCTCCGACGTGGTCGCCGCCGAGGAGCAGGTGCCCACCGGCCCGTACGAGCGGCTGCTGGCGCACGACGCCGAGCACGGCAGCGAGCTGGTGGCCACCCTGCGGGCGTATCTCGACGCGTTCGGCGACGTCAACGCCGCCTGCGCGCAGGTCCACGTGCACGCCAACACCTTCCGCTACCGGCTCAAACGGCTCACCGAGATCAGCGGCCTCGACCTGTCCGACCCCGACGCGCGACTCACCGTGATGCTGCAGATGCGGATCTTCGGACGCTAGCACGAGGTCGTCCGCGCTTTTTGTGAAGGGCGACGAAGAAGGTCGGGCCGAGAGGGACGAATGTGGGTCACCACCCCACGCTCTCCTGGAGTCGCCATGAAGAAGACAGCGGTGCTCACCGCGTTGGCCCTGCTAGCAGCCGCGTGCGGCAGCGGCGGAGGTACGGCGGGCGGCACGGGCAAGCCTGTCACGGGCGGCACGTTCACCGCCGCCGTCACCGCCGACCCCGGGGTGCTCGACCCCGCCATGGGCGTGCTCTCGGTCACCAACAAGGTCCTGTCGGTGGCCTACGACACCCTGGTCTCCACCTCGGCGGACGGCAAGACGGTCCCCGGCCTGGCCGAGAAGTGGGACGTCAAGCCCGACAGCGTGACCTTCACCCTGCGCAAGGACGTCACCTGCTCCGACGGCTCCAAGCTCACCCCGTCCGATGTCGCCGAGAACGTCAACCACATCGCCGACCCCGCCACCAAGTCGCCCATCTACGGGGTGCTCGTACCGGCCGGGATGAAGGCCGAGGCCGACGAGGCCGCCGGCACCGTGACCCTGTCGACGCCCGAGCCGTTCAGCTTCATCCTGGAGAGCTCACGGCTGCTGTTCATCGTCTGCGGCAAGGCCGTAAAGGACCGTTCGCTCCTCGCGCGCGGCACCTCCGGGACCGGCCCGTACCAGCTCACCGAGGCCGTCCCCGGCGACCACTACACCTTCAAGGCGCGCCGGGAGTACACCTGGGGCCCCGAGGGCGGCACCGCCAAGGACATCCCCGAGACACTGGTGCTCAAGGTGGTGCCGAACGAGCAGACGGCGGCCAACCTGCTGATCGCCGGCTCGCTCAACGCCGCCACCTTCTTCGGCCCGGACCGCACCCGCCTGGAGGCCAACCCCGCCCTCGGCAAGATCATCGAGTCGGAGGGCAACGGCCAGTTCTTCTACCACCAGGGCGAGGACAGGCCCGGCCACGATCCCGCCGTCCGCAAGGCGCTGACCCAGGCGCTGGACATGAAGGAACTGGGCGGCATCGCCTCGGGCGGCACCGGCAAGCCGGCCACCGGGCTCGTGGCGCAGCCCCGCCCGTGCCAGGGCGACACCGTCACCGGTCACGTGCCGGCCTTCGACACGGCGGCCGCCACCGCCGCCCTGGACGCGGCCGGCTGGAAGGCCGGAGCCGACGGCATCAGGGAGAAGGACGGCAAGAAGCTCTCCCTGCGCCTCATGTACGCCACCACCAGGGGCCCCGGCATCGTGGCCGCCGCCGAGTACATGGCGGCGGCGTGGAAGAAGATCGGCGTCGATGTGAAGCTCAACGGCGTCATCGACACCAAGCTGTCGGAGTCGCTCAACGCCACCCAGGACTGGGACGCCGTCTGGCTGCCCATCGGCGTCACCCTGCCCTCTCAGCTGGTCGGCTTCCTGTCCGGCCCCGCCGCCCCCAAGGGCGCCAACTTCGCCCACCTGAAGAACGCCGAGTACGAGCGACTGGTCGCCGAGGCCGCCAAGCTGACCGGCGCCGAGGGCTGCGCCAAGTGGGAGAAGTCGGAGTCAGCGCTGTTCGACGCCGCCGACCTGGTGCCCGTGGTGGAGATCAACACGCTGACCGCCACCAAGGGCGCCACCTTCCGGACCGTGGCCGGCCTGTTCCTGCCCTCGACGATCCGCCTCACCCAGGGAGGCTGAGTGAGCGTACGGCGCCTCGTGCGCTTCGTCGTGTCGCTGGCGGTGCTGCTCGTGGCGTCGTTCGCGATGATCCATCTCATCCCCGGCGACCCGGTGCGGGCCTCGCTCGGCCCGGCCGCGCCGGTCGAGCTGGTCAACGCCCGCAAGCAGCTGCTCGGGCTGGACAAGTCGCTGCCCGAGCAGTTCGCCGCCTACATCGGGCACATCCTCACCGGCGACTTCGGCACCTCGTTCCTGACGGGCGAGCCGGTCGGCGAGGTCATCGCCGCCCGGCTGCCCAACACGCTGGGCCTGGCGCTGCTGGCCACCGTGGTGGCGCTGCTGCTGGCCGTGCCGCTCGGCATGTGGGCGGCCATCCGCACGGAGAACGGCAGGAACCGGGGCACCGAGATCACCTTCAGCTCGGTCACCGGCACCGCCGTCGCCGTCCCGGAGTTCCTGTACTCCATCGCGCTGGTGGCGGTCCTGTCGATCGGGCTGGGCCTGTTCCCGCCGGCCGGAAAGGAGGGGGCGATGTCGTACGTCCTGCCGGTGGCCGCGCTGGCGATCGGCCCGGTCGCGATGATCGCCCGCATCTCCCGGGTGGAGACCCTGCGCGAGCTCGGCACCGACTACGTGCGGCTGGCCCGGTCGAAACGGCTGCCCGCCGCCCGCCTGCACCTGCGGCACGTGCTGCCCAACACGCTGACCGCGACGCTCACCGTGGGCGGGCTGCTGCTCACCTCGCTGATCGCCGGCAGCGTGCTGGTGGAGTACGTCTTCGCCTGGCCGGGGCTCGGCCTGAAGATCGTCGAGTCGATCACGCAGAAGGACTATCCCGTCGCCCAGGGCGTCATCCTCGTCTACGGCGCGATCGTGCTCGTCGTGAACCTCGCCGTCGATCTGATCCTGGGCGCGCTCGACCCCACCTCCAAGATCAAGGAAAACTGATGCGTTTGCGCACCCCGGCCGCCGTCGCCGGAGCCGTGCTGGTCACGCTCATGGTGGTCCTGGCCGTCGTCGGGCCGCCGATCTGGGGCGCGGCGGCGGAGAAGATCGACGCGGGCGCCATCCTGCAGGGCTCGTCGGCCGCCCATCCGCTCGGCACCGACAACCTGGGACGCGACCTGCTGGCCAGGGTCCTGGTCGCGGGCCGGTTCTCCCTCCTGCTCGCGCTGGCGGCCACGCTGTTCGGCGCGGCCGTCGGCACCGTGCTCGGCGCGCTGCCCTCGGTGCTGCCGCCGCGCGGCGCCCGCTTCGTCACCGGCGCAGTCAACGCCCTCGTCGCCTTCCCCGGCCTGCTGCTGGCCATGTTCACCGCGGTGGTCGCCGGGCTCGGGGCCAAGGGCGCGGTGCTCGGCATCGGCGTGGCCATCGCCCCCGGCTTCGCCCGGCTCACCCAGACGCTGGCCGCGACCGTCGCGGGCGCCGACTACGTCGCGGCCGCCCGGATGCTCGGCGTGCCGCGCATGCGTGTCCTGACCAGGCATGTGCTGCCCAACATCGCCGAGCCGCTCATCCTCAACCTCACCCAGGCACTCGGCGGCGCGCTGCTGGGCCTGGCCGGGATGTCGTTCCTGGGCCTCGGCGTCCAGCCGCCCGCCTTCGACTGGGGGCGGCTGCTGTTCGACGGGTTCGGCCGCATCTACGTCACGCCCGAGGTGGCGCTGGGGCCCGCCCTGGCGGTCGCGCTGGCCGGCATCGGCTTCAACCTGCTGGGGGACGCGCTGGCCAAGGCCGCCGCCCGCACCGCCGTGCACACGCGCGAGGCCAGGCCCGCCGCGCCGCCCGCCCCCGGCGAGCCGGACCCCGAGGCGGTGCTGGAGGTCAAGGACCTGACGGTGACGTTCCCCGGCGGCGTCTCGCCGGTGCGCGGGGTGTCGCTGACCGTCGCGCCCGGGCAGATCGCCGGGCTGGTGGGGGAGTCGGGCAGCGGCAAGAGCCTCACCGCCGCCGCGATCGGCGGGCTGGTGCCGTACCCGGGCGTGGTGACGGCGGGCAGGCTGGCGCTGGACGGCCAGGAGATCTCCGAGATGTCGCCCAAGGAACTCGGAACCGCGCTCGCCATGGTCTTCCAGGACCCGATGGCCTCGCTCAATCCCGCGCTGAAGGTCGGCGGCCAGCTGGCCGAGGTCGCGATCGTGCACCAGGGCGCCGGCAAGGCGGAGGCCCACCGGCGCGCCGTCGACCGGCTCGGCCACGTGCACCTGCCCGCGCCCGAACGGGTGGCGCGCCGGCACCCGCACGAGCTGTCCGGCGGCATGCGGCAGCGCGCCGTCATCGCGATGGGCCTCATGGGCACCCCCAGGCTGCTCATCGCCGACGAGCCCACCACCGCGCTCGACGTGACGGTGCAGCGGCAGATACTCAAGCTGCTGCGCGAGGTCACCGACGAGACCGGCGCGGCGGCCCTGTTCATCTCCCACGACATCGCCGTCGTCGGCGAGCTGTGCGACGTGGTCGTCGTCATGTACGCCGGCCGCGTCGTCGAGCAACTCCCGGTCGAACTGCTGGCCACCGGCGCCGCGCACCCCTACACGCGGGCGCTCATCGACTCGCTGCCCGACATGGACACCGACAGGTCGCTGCCGCTGGCCAGCATCCCCGGCCGTCAGCCCGCCCCCTCCGACGTGGGCGACGGCTGCGCCTTCGCCGACCGCTGCGAGCTCGCCAAGGCCCGCTGCGCCGGCGAGCGTCCCCCCTTGACGTCGTACGGCAAGGCGCACCAGGTCGCCTGCTGGGAGGTCTGATGATCATCGAGAACCTGACGGTGCGGTTCGGCTCGTTCACCGCCGTCGACGACATCACCCTGGAGGTGCCGAGCGGGTCCATCGTCGGGCTGGTCGGCGAGTCGGGATCGGGCAAGTCGTCGGTGGCCAGGGCGGTGAGCGGCCTGGTGCCGCACACCGGCACCATCACCGGCGCCAGCCGCGTCCAGATGGTCTTCCAGGACCCCTACGCCTCGCTCGACCCCCGGATGAAGGTCGGGGCGTCCATCGCCGAGGGCTGCGGCAAGGGCTCGGTCGAGAGGCTGCTGTCGCTCGTCTCCCTGCCGCCCGAGGTGGCCACCCGCTATCCGCGCGAGCTGTCAGGCGGCATGCGTCAGCGCGTGGCCATCGCCAGGGCGCTGGGCGCCGAGCCCGACCTGCTGGTCGCCGACGAGATCACCAGCGCCCTGGACGTGTCCGTCCAGGGCTCGGTGCTGAACCTCGTACGCAGGCTCCGCGACGAGCTGGGCCTGTCGATGTTGTTCATCTCGCACAACCTGGCCGTGGTCCGCTACGTCTCCGACGTGGTCGCGGTGCTGCACCAGGGGCGCATCGTGGAGCTGGGGCCGACCGAGGAAGTGGTCGGCGCCCCCGCCCACGACTACACCCGGTCGCTGCTGGAGGCCGTGCCCAGGCTGGGCCGCTCCACCACGTAGAACGCCTTGTCGTGGAAGGCGGTCACCACGCCGCCTTCCACGAGCAGGCCGCCCAGGACCTCGCGGACGGCCAGCCGCCACGCCTTGGCGGCTCCGGGGTCGGCGACGCGCAGCGCCTCGATGTCCTCCGGCAGCGCCACGAGCAGGGTGGCGGCGTCGCTGTCGCGGGTCACCGGCCGTCCGTCCTCGTCGGCCAGCACGATCGCGGCGTCCGCCGGGAGGGGCCGCCGGCCGGGCTCGCCCCGTACCAGGGCCGCCACGTGCGGCGCCGACAACGACCAGGAGGCCAGCACGCGGTCGGAGTCGCTGCCCTGGTTGATGGCGTCGGTCATGACGCCGTAGAAGCTCGGCAGGTACTCCTCGGGACGGGCGCCCAGCTTGGCCAGGTTGAAGTGGGCGTTCCTGCGCACCAGCGGATCGTAGGTCCAGGTGATGCGGTCGATGCCGCGCTCCAGGGCCCAGCGGCGCTGGTGCAGCTTCAGCTCGAAGCCGATGCCGTGTCCGCCGGCCGCGCCGGTGATGTGGGAGTGCAGCGTGTTGCCCGCCCCGAAGAAGCCGACGGAGGCGCCCACCAGGCGGCCCGCGTCGTCGTACGCGCCGGCCACGTAGTTGCCCGCGTGCGACATCGCCCGCATCAGCTCGACCGTGATCGGCCGGCTGTCCGGGTCGAAGTGCCAGATCCCGTCGAACAGCTCACTGACCTGCTCGAACTCCGCGATCCCATGGAGTTCCCTGATCGCGATCAACGTGCCGGCCCTCCGAATGCTCAAGTGTCACGGTGACGCTACGGCACCGTGCGGCGGGACCGAATCGTGCGGGACACCAAAGAGCACCCGGGGCTTCGTGGGATCAGACAGCGGCCGGACGCCTTCAGTGGGCGGTCCAGCCTCCGTCGACCGGCAGCACGGCGCCGGTGAGGTAGGAGGCCGCCGGACCGGCCAGCAGGACCGCCGCGCCGACGAGTTCGCCCGGGTCGGCCCAGCGCCTCATGGGGACCTGGTGGTCGAGGAACTCCCGCACGTGCGGGTCGTCCTCGACGCCCTCGTTCAGCGGGGTGCGGAAGGGGCCGGGGGCCAGGGCGTTGACGCAGATGCCGGTGCCGGCCAGCTCGACGGCGAGGCTGCGGGTGAGCTGGACGACCGCGCCCTTGCTGGCGGCGTAGCCCGCCCGGCCCGCGGCGCCGACGAGCCCGAGAGCGCTGGCCAGGGTGACGATGCGGCCGTACCCGGCTTCGCGCATCACCGGCACGGCGGCCTGGCAGGCGAGGAAGGTGCCGACGACGTTGACGTCGAGGCAGCGGCGCAGCGTGGCGGCGTCGAGGGTTTCCAGCTCGCCGCGGGCCTGGATCCCGGCGCTGGTCACGAGCACGTCGAGGCGGCCGTGCGCGGCGACGACGTCCCGCACGAGAGCCTGGACCGCGTGCTCGTCGGTGACGTCGCAGGCCATGCCCGAGGCGGCGACGCCGGTCGCGGCGGTGATCTCGGCGGCCGCCTCCCGGCACGCCGCCAACCGCCGGCCGGCCGGCACCACCGTGCATCCGGCGGAGGCCAGACCCTGCGCGATGGCCCGGCCGAGCCCCGCCGAGCCGCCCGTGACGATCGCCACCTGCCCGGCCAGGGGCCCTTCCGGACCGGCGGACCCCGCGCTCACGGCCCGGTCGGCCGTGTCTTCCTGGGACGTCATGTGGCTCCTCTTCGCAGAAGGCGTTCCGTTCGCGGAACATTAGCGCGAGCCGCCGGATGAACCACGACCGGCTGCCGTCCCGCGACCGTCCATGATGACGCGGCCCGTGCACGAGCGGCTGGACCGGGCCTGACGTGCGGAAGGCCGCTTCTCGCGCGCTGCGCGGGAAGCGGCCGCCGGGCTTGCTGCTAGCTGCGGAAACGGCCCTCCCGGGAGTAGAGGCAGGTGAAGCAGGCCGGGTCGGCGTTCCAGCCGTCGTCGTAGGAGACCCCGCGGTGCCGCTTGATCTTGCCCTTCTTCGTCACGGCCTGGGCGTACCCCGGCGGCACGATGCCCTCGAAATGCTTCACGAAGTTGCCGAGGGCGTTCCGGTAGTAGACCCGGTGCCGGGCCCAGAGGTTGCTCGTCGAGCCGGGCGGGGTGCAGTTGGCGACGTAGCTCTCGGCGATCTTCTGCTTGAAGCCGCCGAAGTCGAACGTGCTGTACGACTTGGCCGGCAGGCCGGGCACGCCGTCGTCGTGCCAGAGCGTCCAGCCGAAGATCGACCAGGTGCAGCTCGCCGTGCCGGAGCGGACCGCGCTCGCCGGGGCGGTCAGGCCACCCGCCGTGACCGGCTCGCTGGTGATCCTGCGCCGCTGCAGTTCGGCGGGCGGATCGGCGCCGTGGTCCTCGACGAGACGCTGGGGGACCGCGACGTCGGGCGGGGTGACCTCCAGGAAGGTCTCCAGGAGGGTGTCCTCGTCGTCACGGACGATGAGGGGGGCGCGACCGATCATTCCGGTCTGGACCATCCCGACCTCGTCGGACGGGACGCTGTCGGTGAAGGTCACCGACAGCCCGGTCGTGTAGTCGAGTTGAGCCAGGACGATCTCGCGGTCGGACTCCTCGGCGGCAGGGGCCGCGGCCCTGGCCGTGGCCATAGCGGGGGAGGGCGCGAGGAGCATGGCGGCGGCGACGGCCGCCAGGAACGGGCTGAATCTCATGCGGGCCACGTTAGGAAACGATCTTTCAGTTGCCTTAAAGGCGAGCTCAACGCATGGTCATTCCGACCCACGTGCCTCCTGTCACCTGCCCGCGCCGGGGCGCGGAGGGCCGGGCGCTCCCGTCCTCCGCCCCGATCCACTCCGACTGCTCCGCGGCCCAGCGCCGGTACGAGGGCTCGCAGGGCGTCCGCGAGCCGTTCCTGGGACGTCGGCCGTGCCGGCCGCGAGAAACGTCCTGAAATCGACGGACGGAATGTCTCCATCGTCCGATTCCCTAAGCGCGGCGATATTGCCAATTCGGACTATGTCCTCAGTTCGCGGCTCGCCCGCCGACGCCGGTCGGCGGGCGCCGACCCTCCGCTGATCTACCACGACGTCCTGCGGCGTCATACCGCCGCCATGGCCCGGCAAAGATCTTCATCGCTACCTGAACGGCGAACCGGGACAAATAGCGGAGCTTCGCGACACCCGAAAATTCGCAATCTTTGTGGGACGCCATCCCGTCCACACGGCCGTACCCGTGAACCCTCCAAGTAAGTTGGTCGCTGCCCGCGAATCGGGGCGATTATCGGAATGGAGGTCAAAGATGAGCGAATTTTCGCGATAAGTAAGACAGCCATATCCACCCCCTGTTCGTGGATATCACGCTCTGAATTGATCGCCGTTGTTTTCCGCAGTGGAGCAGATATGGTCACACCCCTTCGGGAAGAGGAACCCTTCCCGCACTCCCCGTCCAAGGGCATGCTGCTGTCGCAGCGAGGCGCCCCCCGCCACGCCCCCGGCCGGCGGCGTCCGGTGACATGCTGGACCATCTGCTCCTTCGCCGACGCGAGCGTCGACGCCGCCGCGCTGGCCGCGCCCGTGCTCGACGCCGGGTACGGCGCGCTGCTCGCCGGACTGGCGGCGGGGCTGCTCGTCCTGCTGAACCTGGCGGGCGGCACGTACCGGATCCGGCTGTCGCCGTCCGTGATGGACGGATGGATGTGGCGTGGCGGATGCGCCACCGCCATCACCGGCGCGCTGACCGTCGCCGCCCTCGACCATCAGACGACGCTGGCCGTCTGGACGGGCGAGTCGGCCCGGATCATCGCCGTCTACCTCGGGCTGACGCTGGTGGGGCGGGGGCTGGTCTGCGCGGTGCTGCGCCAGGCCCGCCGCCGCGGCGCACGCGTGCCCACGCTGGTCGTCGGCTCCGGCGCGCACGCCAGGAACCTCGCGCTGACCCTGGTGCGGCACACCGAGTACGGCCTGCTGCCCGTCGGCGGCGCCTGCGACGTGCTGGGCCAGGCCCCGTACGAGCCGATCGTGGACGATCCGGAGACCCTGCTCACCATGGCCCGCCGGCACCGCGCCCGCGTGGTGGTCCTGGCCCCGCCGCCGGGCGGCGAGGAGCAGACCCACCGGCTGGCGCAACAGGCCCGGCAGGCGGGGTACCCGGTGTACCTGGCGCCGCAACCCGGCGGCGTGCTGGTCGACTTCGTCCCCGCCGGCGAGCACGTCCGGGGGTTCCCGATGCTGCGCATGCGGCCGTTGCCGCAGCGGCGCGCGTCCTGGCCGCTCAAGCGGGCCCTGGACGTCGTGCTGGCGACGGCCGGGCTGGTCGTCAGCGCTCCGGTGCTGGCCGCCTGCATGCTGCTGCTGCGCGGGCAAGGAGGGCCCGGCGTGCTGTTCCGCCAGGTCCGGGTGGGCATGGCCGGGACGCCGATCGAGATCATCAAGCTCCGCACGTTCGCCCCGCTGCGCGCCGGCGAGTCCGACACCCGCTGGAGCATCGACGACGACCCCCGCCTGACCCGCGCGGCCCGGCTGCTGCGCTCCTGCTCCGTGGACGAGCTGCCGCAGCTGTGGAACGTGCTGCGCGGCGACATGAGCCTGGTCGGCCCCCGGCCCGAGCGGCCGCACTTCGTGGAGCTGTTCTCCCGCGGCGACCACCACTACGGGCGCCGCCACCGCTTGCCCGTCGGCCTCACCGGCTGGGCCCAGACCCACGGCCTGCGCGGCGACACCTCGATCGAGGACCGGGCGCGGCTGGACAACCACTACATCGACACCTGGTCCCTGCGCCGCGACATCAAGATCATGATCCGGACGGTCGGTTGCCTGCTGTGGCCGGGACGATCGTGATCAGGGCGTTCCCGCCGTCCTTGTGCCGCCTGGCGGCCCGTCCCAGTCTGTGGGCCGCGCTGACCGTGATCGCCGTGTGCGTGCCCGCCGGACCGCAGGCCGCCGACGTCGTCCAGCCGCGGGTCGCCGACCTGATGTCGCTGGGGTTGCTGGTGTCCGTCGCGGTGAGCCTGGCGCGCGGCGGCGCGCGTCCCGGCCGGTGGGCCCTGCTCGCCGCGCCCGCGGCGCTCGCGGTGACGGCGGCCGCCCTCGCGGCGCCCGACTTCCTGGTGGCGCTGCCCGGCCTGGTTCGGTTCCTCCAGGTGTTCGTCCTGGTCCCCGTCGCGGTGACGGTGGCGGTGCGGCAGCGGTCCGACCTGCTGCTGGTGGGCGGAGCCGTGGCGGCCGTGGCGATCGTCCAGGCCGGGCTCGGCTGCTGGCAGGCGCTCACGGGCAGCGGCGCCTCCTACGCGGGCCTGCCGATCCGCGCGGTCGGCACGTTCGGCGCCGGCGAGGTCATGGCGCTGGCCAGCGTGGTCAGCTTCGGGCTGATCATCGCCCTGGCGGTCGCGCTCACCGGCGGACCGGCCCGGCGCGCCACCGCCCTGGTCGCGGCGGCGGCGCTGTGCCCGCCGCTGGTCATGTCGCTCAGCCGCGGCACCTGGCTCGCGGTGGCCTGCGCCGTCGCGGTGATGCTGGTGCTGCGCGGCGCGCGGCTGGCCGCGCGGGCCGCCGTGGCCGCCGTGGCCGCCGCCGTGCTCCTGACGCTCGTGGTCGGGCCCGGCGGCGGGGTCATCGCCGAGCGCGTCGCCTCCATCACCTCCTCGGTGGACCAGCCCGACCGGTCGGTGGCCGACCGGTACCAGCTCTGGCAGGCGGCGGCCGGCATGTGGCGGGACCACCCGGTGACCGGCGTCGGCCCCAAGGGGTTCGCCGCCTGGCGGGACACCTACGCGCCGCTGGCCCTGTCCTCCGGCAGCGACGTCGAGGACCCGGCCGCCGGATACCGCCGCCAGCCGCTGCTGTCCCCGCACAACATGTACCTGCTGGTGCTCAGCGAGCAGGGGCTCCTCGGCCTGGCGGCGTTCGCGCTGCTCCTGGGCGGGGCCCTCGTGCGCACCCTGACCCGGCCCGGCCGCTCCGGCCCGGCGGGGCTGGCCGCCGCGGGCTTCGTTACGTGGCTGGCGGTGGACTTCGCCTACGCCGACGTCGGCGGCGCGACGAGCCTGGTCATGTCGGTCATGCTGGGCCTGGCGACGGGATGGACCGGCGCCGCCGCGTCCCCGTCGCGGCGGCCCGCGTGCTGAGCCGGGGCGCGGCCGACCTGCGCGCCGCGGCCCTGACCACGATGCTCGTCGGCGCCGGCTCGGCGCTCGGCTACGTCCGCGACCTGCTGATGGCCGCGCTGTTCGGCGCCAACGCCGACACCGACGCCTTCCTGATCGCCTGGACCGTGCCCGAGACCGCGGCGCCGCTGCTCATCGAGGGGGCGATGGCCCTGTGGCTGGTGCCGCTGTTCAGCACGGCGTCCGGGGCGCGGCAGCGGGCGGCGCTGGTGGAGCGGACGTTGCCCGCCCTGGCCGCCGCGCTCGCCGCCGTCGCCGTCTGCGCCGCGGCCGGCGCGCCCTGGCTGGTGGCGGCGCTGGCCCCCGGTCTGCCCCAGGGCGGGCTGGCCGTCCAGTGCTGGCGGATCTGCTGCGGCTGCATCCTGCCGTTCGCGCTGGCGGGGTACGCCAGCGCGGCCCTGCGGGCCCACCACGTCTTCGGCCCGCCCGCGGCCACCGGCCTCGCCTACAACCTGGCGCTCGTCGGCTGCCTGGCGATCTGGCACGACACGCTCGGCGTGCGGGCCGCCGCGTGGGGCGTCGCCGCCGGCGCCGTCCTCATGGTGGCCATGCAGGCGCCGGCGTACCTGCGGCGGGTCGGCCTGCCCCGGCGGCTGCCCCGGCGCCTGGTGCTGCCGGTCGCCGCGCTGCTGCCCATCATCGCCTTCACGCTGCTGCGGCAGGGCCAGGTGCTGGTCGAGCGCGTGCTCGCCGCCGACCTGCCCGCGGGCGCGATCTCCCATCTCAACTACGCCCAGAAGATCGCCCAGGTGCCGATGGTGGTCTCGCTGATGCTGGCCACCGTCACCTATCCGCACCTGGCCCGCAGCATCGCCGCGGGCGACACCCGCCGGGCCTGGCGGCTGCTGGCCCGCGACCTGGCGGCGGCGGCGGCCGTCACGGTCACCGCCGCCGCGCTGCTGGTCGCCTTCGCGCCCGCGATCGTGGGCGTGCTGCTGCACCGCGGCGCCTTCGACGACGCCGCCGCCACCGCCACCGAGCACGTCCTGCGGCTCTACGCGATCGGCCTGCTGGGCCACGCCGTCGTGGGCGTGGTCTGCCGGGCCTACTTCTGCGCCGGAGGGTGGCGCGGGTTGTGGTACCCGGCCCTGGCGATGGCCGCCGGGCTGGCCCTCACCGCGGCGCTGGCCGCGGCGCTCGTCCCCGGCATGGCGCAGGGCGGCATCGCGCTGGCCAACGCCGCCGGGATCACCGTGACCGCCGCGCTCATGCTGGCCGGTCTCCAACGCCTCGGCCTGTCGCCGCTCCGGAGGGCCGTCACGACCGTCAGGGAAGGAGAGCGCGTATGAGCACGCGCATCGGCGCGCTGCCGCTCATCTGGATGTACCACTCCGTCGCCGAGCGCGGTGAGGACCCCTTCGACATCGTCGTCACCCCCGAGCGCTTCGCCACGCACATACGCTGGCTCGCCCGGCGCGGGCTGCGCGGCGTGTCGGTGCGCGAACTGCTGAACCATCCCGGCGACCGGCGCGGGCTCGTCGGGCTCACCTTCGACGACGGCTACGCCGACTTCGCCACCGACGTCGTCCCGGTGCTGGCCGGATACGGCTTCACCGCGACCGTGTACGTCGTCGCCGGCCGGATCGGCGGTCACAACGCCTGGGACCGCGGCGTCAGCCCCCGCCCGCTGATGGACGCCGGCACGCTGCGCCGGGTGGCCGCCGCGGGGATGGAGGTCGGCTCCCACACCCGCAGCCACCCCCACCTGCCGGCCGCCGGCCCCGGCGAGCTGGCCGACGAGCTCACCACGAGCAAACTCCTGCTCCAGGACGTGCTCGGCGCCCCCGTCACCGGCTTCGCCTACCCCTACGGCGAGCTGACCGCCCGCGAGGTCGCCGCCGTCCGGCAGGCCGGCTACGAGCACGCCTGCGCCGTCCGCCCCGGCCGGCTCGCCGGGACGCACGCCCTGCCCCGCCGCTACGTCGGCGACCGCGACACCGCCGCCCGGCTGCTCGCCAAGACCGCCTGCCACCGGCTGCGCTGGGGGCGGCCCCGATGAAGGTCCTGCACGTCATCACCGGGCTGGCCGCGGGCGGGGCCGAGCAGCAGCTGCGCACGCTGCTGCCGCACATGGACTGCGCCAGCGAGGTCGCCGTCCTGACCCGGCCCGGCGCCCTGGCCGACGCCATCCGCGCCGCCGGGACGCCCGTACGCGCCGTCGGCATGGGCGGCAACCGGGACCTGCGGGCGCTGCCCCGGCTCACCGGCCTCATGCGCGCCGGCCGCTACCAGGTCGTGCACGCGCACCTGTACCGCGCCTGCGTCTACGCGCCGCTCGCCGCCCGGCTGGCCGCCGTGCCGGTCGTCGTCAGCACCGAGCACTCGGCGGGAGCCCGGCACATCGAGGGACGGCCGGTCACGGCGCCCGTCCGCGCGCTGTACCGGGCGAGCGCCCGGCTGACGCACGCCGTCGTCGCCGTCTCGCCCACCGTGGCCGACCGGCTGCGCGGCTGGGGCCTGCCGCCCTCGCGCGTCCTCACCATCCCCAACGGCGTGGACCTGGCCGCCTTCCGCCACGATCCGCGCGCCGCGGGCCAGGCCCGGCTGAGCCTGGGCATCCCGCCGGAGACGTTCGTCGTCGGCGGGGTCGGCCGCCTGGTGGCGGGCAAGAACTTCCACCTGCTGGTCGAGGCGCTGCCGCGGCTGGACGGCGCGGTGCTGCTGCTCGTCGGCGCCGGGCCGGAACAATCCCGGCTGCGCTCGCTGGCCGGGCGGCTCGGCGTCGGGCGGCGCGTCGTCTTCGCCGGGGAGAGCGTGCACGTGCCCGCCCTGCTGTCGGCCATGGACGTGCTGGCCGCCCCCTCGCAGGAGGAGACGTTCGGCCTGGCCGTCGTCGAGGCGCTCGCCGCCGGGCTGCCCGTGCTGTACGGGGCCTGCCCGGCGATCGACGACCTGCCCCCCGGGACGGTGCCCGGCGCCCGCCGGGTGCCGCCCCACCGGCTGGCCGCCGAGCTGGCCGCGCTCCGCGACGGACCGCGCACCCGCCTGCCGCCGCCCCCGGCCCTCGACCGCTACGACGTGCGCCGGCAAGCCCGGCGCCTGCACGACCTCTACGACCGCCTGCTCACCAGGCGCCACCAGGAAAGGCTGTCATGACTCACCCGGTCCAGCGCGCCGCAGGCGCGCTCCGCACCTGGTCCCTGCTCGCGCTCCCGCTGATCGGCATGGGGGCGGGGCTGGCGTACTCGCTGATCCAGGAGCCCGTCTACACCGCCGACGCCTACGCGGTCGTCAGCTCGGTACGGCAGGGCGTGCCCACCCAGGAAACCGACTTCGCGCAGGCCTACGCCAGGGTGACCGTCCACCCGGGCCTGCTCGCCGGGACCGGCGACGCCTACCTGGCCGACGGCGAGCTGCTGCGGACCACGCTGCAGGCGTCGGCCTCGCCGGACGCGCCGCTGATCCGGCTGGCCGCCCTCGCCGGCACCCCTGAAGAGGCCGCCCGGCGGGCCAACAGCGCCATGGCCGCGCTCACCGCCTACGCCAACCGGCACAGCGCCGACACCGGCGTCCGGCTGTCCAGCTTCGCTCCCGCCGTGCCGCCCGCCGCGCCCAGTTCGCCGCGGCCCCTGCTCGCCACCGCCGTCAGCACGGCCGGCGGCCTGCTGCTGGCCGCCCTGATCTGGCTGGCCGCCCCCGCCGGGCGACGGCAGGACGAGCGGCAGGTCCCGCCCGCGCGCCGGCCGGCCGAGACGGCGTCGGCATGACCACCGCGATCCGTCAGGCCCCGGACCTGGCCACCGAGGTCGTGACCGGCGCGGAACGCCTGCGCGCCCTGGCGGGGGAGTGGGCCGGGCTGCACGACCGCTCCCCGGCGGCGACGCCGTTCCAGTCGCACGCCTGGTTGTCGTCCTGGTGGGAGACCTACGGCGACGACCCGGGCCTGAACGTGGTCCTGCTGCGCCGGCGGGGACGGCTGGTGGCCGCGGCCCCCGTCATGACGGTCCGCCGCGCGGGGCTGCGCGTCCTGCGGCCGCTCGGCGGCGACCAGTCCGACTACACGGACGTGCTGATCGAGGACGGCGACCCCGACCTGCCGGCGGCGCTCGGCCGGGCCCTGGCCGAGCTGCCCGGATGGGACGTGCTCGACCTGCCGGAGGTACGCCCGGGGGCCGACGCCGAGCGGCTCGCGGCGGCCTGGCCGGGACGCTCCTGGCGGCTGCCCGCCTCGACCTGCGTCGAACTGCCCGGCGTCCCCCTCCACGAGCTGCTCGCCGGGCTGTCCGGCAGGCACGGCACCAAGCTGCGCCGCGAGCTCAGACGCGTGGACGACGCCCCGATCGAGGTCCGGGACGTGCCGGCCGACGAGGCGGAGCACGCCGTCGCGCGCCTGCTCGACCTGCACGCCCTCCAATGGCAGGGCCGCGGCATCAACGTCGAGCACACCAGGCCGCGCTTCCACGCCCACCTGGCCCGGGCCGCCCGGCGGCTGCTGGCCGACCGGCAGGCCAAGCTGACCGAATACCACCTGGACGGCCGGGTCGTCGCGGTGGACCTGCTGGTCGTGGGCAAGGACTTCGTCGGCGGCTACCTCTACGGCACCCATCCTGACCTGCGCGGCCAGGTGGACGTCGTGACCATGCTGCTGCGCACCGACCTAGGGCTCGCGCACCGGCTGGGCCGGCCGACGATGTCGCTGCTGCGCGGGGCCGAGTCCCACAAGACCAAGTGGGGCGGCCGGCCGGCGGTCAGCAACCGGCTCCTGCTGGCCAGGACGCCGGCCGCGGCGCTCTACGCCCTCGCCGCCCGCGCCCGGGTGGGCGGCCGGACGCTCCGGGGCCGCTGGGCGGCGCTCGACCGGGCCCTGCGCAGGCCACGATGACGATCTTCACCCCGCGCGTGCTGCACGTCACCCAGCCCACCGAGGGCGGCGTCGCGGCCTACGTCGAGAGTGCCTGCGCCGACCAGCGCCGGCGGGGCTGGACGGTCGCCGTCGCCGCGCCGCCGCGCGGATCGCTCGGCGAGCGGCTGACCGTCCTCGGGCTGACGCATCTGCCCTGGCCCGCCGTACGGGCGCCGCATCCGGCCGATCTGGCCGCCGCCGCCGTCCTCGGCCGCATGGTGCGCCGGTTCCGTCCCGACGTGGTGCATCTGCACTCCTCCAAGGCCGGGCTGGTCGGCCGGGCGGTGTTGCGTGGCCGCCTGCCCACGCTGTTCCAGCCGCACGGCTGGTCCTGGCTGGCCGGCCGGGGCACGCTCGCCGCCGCGGCCGCCTCCTGGGAACGGGCCGCCACCAGGTGGACGCATCTCGTGCTCTGCGTCGGCCAGGGGGAGCACCGGCAGGCCGGGGACGCGGGCGTGGGCGGCCCGCTGGCCGTCGTCCGCAACGGCGTGGACCTGGCCCGGTTCCGTCCCGTCACGCCGGACGCGCGCGTCGCCGCCCGCCGGGGCCTCGGCCTGTCCCAACACGGGCCGCTGGTCGTCTGCGTCGGCCGGATCACCCGGCAGAAGGGCCAGGACCTGCTGGTGGAGTCCTGGCGGCAGGTCGCGGCCCGGGTGCCGGACGCCTGCCTGGCACTCGTCGGCGACGGGGACGACTTCGCCCGCCTGCGCCGCGACGCGCCGCCCGGCGTCCTCATGCCGGGGGCCAGCGCCGATCCGCGGCCCTGGTACGCCGCCGCCGACCTGGTCGTGCTGCCCTCCCGCTGGGAAGGGCTGCCGCTGACCGTGCTGGAGGCCATGGCCAGCGGGCGGTCCGTGGTGGCGGCCGCCGTCCCCGGCCTCACGGAGGTGGTCACCCCGGCCACCGGAGCACTCGTCGAGCCGCAGGACCCGCGGGCGCTGGCCGCGGCGATCGTGGCCCGGCTGACCGACCCGGCCGTGCGGCGCGCGGAGGAACGGGCGGCGCCGTCGCGGGCGGCCGAGTTCGACCTCGGCGTCACCCTCGACCGGCTGGCGGCGCACACGCTGGGCCTGACCCGGCCGGGTCAGGCCGCCGCCGCGGGCGCGTCGGTGACGGCCGGTCGGGGCTGAGACGCCGGCGACCCGCTCCCGCTCGGCTCAGGGGAGGGGGCGGGCGCGGGCGGGGACGTCGGGGCGGGCGACGGGGCGGGCGGGGTGGTCGGCGGAGCCGACGGACCGGGCCGGAAGCCGGGGTCGCGCATGAGCTGCCGGAAGACCCGCGACGACCGCGGGTTGGCCGGGCACTGCCAGACGCCGTGCGGACAGTAGTCCACGATCGAGTGGTAGGCCACGTCGTGCCGGGCGATCCAGTCGAGCATGTCGCGCACGAACTCCGGCCGGTCCCCGTACCGGAACAGCCCCCACTCGGGGAAGGAGATCGGCTTGCGGTGCGCGGAGGCGAAGTCGGCCTGCGCCTCCAGCCCGTACGGCTGGTCGACGTAGTCGGCGAACCGGTGGCCGGGGCCCTGGTCGTAGCTGTCCATGCCGATGATGTCCACCACGTCGTCACCGGGGTAGCACTCGGTCCAGCCGATGGCGTCCGGGCCTCGGTTGGGGCTGAAGTCGAAGCGGAACCGCTGTCCGGGCACCGCCCGCATCACGGCGACGATCCGCCGCCAGTACGCCTGCCACGCCTGCGGGTCCGCCGAGCAGCGGCTGGAGTAGGTCAGGCCGTTCATCTCCCAGCCCGGGACGATCACCGTGTCCGGCGCGCGCCCGGCCACCAGCGTCCGGGCCAGCCGGTCGAAGTACGGGTCGAACGCGCCGTCCGCGCCGGCGTTCAGCAGCACCGACACCGCCTCGTCCGGCAGGTCGCCCTCGTTCGGCATGACCATCGGCACATTGAGCACGAGCATGCGCCCCGGCTTGGCCGCCCGCCACCGCATCCACGGCTGCAGGACGAAGTCCGGCCCGCCGAGCGCGTTCCACGCCTCGCCCGGCACGTACGTCCGCCCCACCCGGACCTCCGCCCCCAGCCACGACTCGAACGCGCCCAGCAGGTGCGGCCCACGCCAGTCGGAGGCGAGGAACACCCCGAACGGCACGGACGACAGGTCGGCGCGGGCGGCGGACGGCACCTTGGCGCGCTTCGCGCTCAGCGCCGGCGGGACCACCGCGGCGATCACGGCCAGCAGCGCGCAGACCCATGCCATCCTCACGGTCATCGCCCGCCCCCTCCCTTACAGGGTGTATCAGCTCACGTACCCGGAGAGAGAACGATGGTGATCAAGCCACTGCAAAGTGATCGCCGCGGATGCCGGGGCCGCACGTCACCGGCGGGTCGTCAAGCATTGGAGGGCGGCGGCCGGCGGCCGGTAGGGTGCCGATCATGGCTTGCCGCATCTCCGAACTGATCGTGTCCGGCCGACGTCGGCCAGACCGGCGAGGAGCCGTGGCACGTCCTGGCCGATCCCGAGGGCAACGAGTTCTGCCTGCTGCGCGCCCGCCTGAGCTGAGCGCCCCCTGGCCAACCCCTTCGTGAGGACTTCGCGCGCATGACGCCGCCTGCTCTCCAGACCTGACACCTTCCCGCGCATCGGTCGCCGACGGACGCCGTCGGCTCTGTTCTCCGTGCTCTTCGTCAGGTCTTCAGAGAGATCATGTCTTCACATCCTCATATCGTGCTGCCCTGGGTGGTGCGGCGCACCCGCCTGCCCCTGCTCGTCCTGCGGTGCGTGGCCTGTGACCGGACCGGCAAGCTCACCGTCCACGACCGGGTTCCGGTCCGCTCGCTGGACGCCGGCCTGCTGGCCGGGTACTCGGGCAACTCGCCGTCCCTCGTGGCGCGGGCCCTGCTCGACCCGGCGACCGCCCGCCGGAACCGGTACGCGTTCGACTGGGACGGGTGCTGGGAGCTCGACGCGCCGCCCGTGCCCGAGAGTCCGTGGCCCGTCCGGATCACGGTCGCCTTCGACGATCCCGTCCCGCTGCGTCCCGAACGGCTGATCAGCCTCGGGCTGGGCGTCGGCCGGGGCGAGGTCGCCCGCCGCATCAAGATCGACATCCCACCGAATCGGAGGACGAAACAGGACTTTTCCTTTCTTCTGATGTAGGTCGAGGCTGCCGGCCCGGCGGGCGGTCGTCCGCCCGCCGGGAACGGGACAGCAGATGCCCGACGAGGGCCGCGGCGAGGCCGGCCAGCCCGGCGGCCGCGAAGCCGCCACCTGGCAGTGCGGCGTCGATCGCCAGCCCGGCGATCGGCGAGCCGAGCGCGAAGCCCGCGCTCGCCGCCGACGCCTGCAGGCCCGTGGCCTCGCCCCGTACGCCGGCCGGCGCCAGCCGGCTCACCGCGTCGGCCACCGTGGACAGGGTCGGCGCGGTGAGCAGCCCGGCGCCGACGACGGCCAGGCACAACCAGCGCCAGTCGTGGGCCAGCCCGGCGGGGATCGTCAGCAGCCCGAGCAGGCCGAGCAGCAGCCACGTCGGCATCGGACGGCGCAGCGTGCCGTAGACCAGGCCGCCGGCGACGGAGGTCACGCCGAACACGGCCACGACCACGGCGGCCCAGGACACCTGGCCCGCCTCCTTGAGCGTGGCCACGATGGCCAGGTCGACGCCGCTGAGCAGGGCCGTGGCACCGAACCCCATCGCCAGCACGGCGACCATGCGCCGGTCCAGCCACTCCCGGCGCGCCGGACGGGCGGGCGAACCGGTCTCCACCTCGCCCTCGGCCCGCAGCGGCGGATCGAGCAGGGCGATCCCGATCCCGCCGGCCACGATCACCGCCCCGAGCCCCCACGCCACGGCCTGGGGAGACAGCTCCGCCGCGCAGAGGATCACCACCGCCGGCCCCACCATGTACGCCAGCTCGCCCTGCACCGACTCCAGCGCGAACGCGGCCCGCCGCTGCCCCGGCGTCGTCATCGCGGCGATCGCCTGCCGGGTCACCGCCTGGACCGGCACCATCAGCAGCCCCGCCGCGAAGGAGGCGCCCATCAGCACCGCGTACGGCAGGACGGGCACGCTCGTCCAGAACACCGCCTGCGACGCGACGGTGATCGTGAGCACGGCGCGCAGCCCCCGCCGGTCCGTCATGCGGCCCAGCAGCGGGCCGCCCAGCGCCACCCCGGCGGTCAGGGCGGCCGCGACGCCGCCCGCCGCCACGTAGCCCAGGTCCAGGCGCAGCACGACGTACATGGTCAGCGCGGTCACGTCGGCGGTGATCGCGGCACGGGCGAGCAGCGAGACGCCCAGCAGCGCCGCCATCCCCCGCACGGCGAGGACCTGTCGGTATCCGGTCACCCGGGCGACGCTAGGTCATCCCGCAGGCCATAGGAAGACGTTTTCTCGTTGGACCCGGCATAATGGATGCTTATGGCCAGGGATCTGGACACGTCGTTGCTGCGGTCGTTCGTCACGGCTGTGCGGGCGGGCAGCATCAGCCGCGCCGCCACCGCGCTGGGGCACACCCAGCCCGCGCTCAGCCAGCAGTTGCGCAAGCTGGAGAGCGCGGTCGGCCGCCCGCTGCTCCACCGGTCGCCGTCCGGCGTGTCGCTGACGCGGGCGGGGGAGGAGCTGCTGCCCTACGCCGAGCGCATCCTGTCGCTCTCCGCGCAGGCCCTCACCGCGACCGGGCGCGCGCTCACCGGCCGCTGCGGCGTCGGGCTGCTGGAGGACCTGGCCGCCGCGCAGCTGCCGCAGGCCCTCGCCGACCTGGCCCGGCTGCACCCCGGCGCGACGCTGGAGGTGCTGAGCCTCTCCGGCGTCACGATCCGGGAGGCCTACCACGCGGGCCGCGTGCAGCTCGTGCTCGACGAGGCGACCGATCTTCCCGCGCCGCCGCGCTGGACCGTGCGGCGCCCGCTGGTGTGGGCGGTCGGCCAGGGCGTCGACCCGGCCGCCGATCCGCTGCCGGTGGTGCTGTTCACCGGGACGTGCGCGTGGCGTACGTCGGTGGTGGAGACGCTCGACCGCACCGGCCGGCGGTGGCGGCCGGTGTTCGAGAGCAACAGCCTGGCCGGGGTGCTCGCGGCGCTGCGGGCCGGGCTCGGGGTCGCCGCGCTCATGCCCGGCAATCTCGAACCGGACATGGCCTGCCACGACCCGGACGCCCTGCCCGCCCTGCCCGACGTCGAGCTCGGCCTGGCCCGGCACCCGCAGACCGAGGGAGATGCGCTGATCGACGCCGTGGAGACCGCGCTGCGCCGGATGATCTGAGCGCCGCCGGGCTCAGAGCACCAGGGCGATCTTGCCGCTCAGCCGGCCGCGCCGGAAGTGCTCGTGGGCCGCCCCGACGTCCTGGAGGCCGTACTGGGCCTCGATCCGGGCCCTGACCTGGCCCGCGTCGACCGCCTTGGCCAGCTCGGCGAGGCCGGGTCCGTCCTCGCGCACCTGGTTGACGGTGGTGCGGACCGATCGACGGGACAGGTCGGGCACCGGCCCGGCCTGGGTGGCGACGGAGGCGTAGCGGCCTCCGTCGGCCACGGCCTCGACGGCGAAGGCCCCGAAGGTGTCGAAGACGGCGTCGTAGGCTCCCACCGGAAGGTCGGCGGGGTCGGTCGTGACCCGTTCGGCCCCCAGCTCCGTGGCCACCTCGACCTGCGCCGCCCTGGAGACCAGCGCGTCCACCCGGACGCCGCGCGCCCGCGCCAGCTGGACGGCCAGCCCGCCCACCGCGCCGGCCGCGCCCGCCACCAGCAGCCGCTCGCCCGCCCGGACGTTCAGCCAGTCGAGCGTCTGCAGGGCGGTGAGCCCAGGCAACGGCAGCGTCGCCGCCTCCACCAGGCTGATCGCCGACGGCGCCACGGCCACCGAGCCGGTCGGCATGGCCACGAGGTCGGCCCACGTCCCCCGGCCCGTGCCGAGCTGGTGGGACATGCCGAAGACCCGTTCACCCACGGGCAGCGCATCGTCCCGGCTGTCCACGACGATGCCCGCCAATTCCCATCCCAGGGTCGTCGGCAGGGGAGGGGTGCCCTCTCCGACGGCCCCTTCACGGGTCTTGTCGTCAACCGGGTTCAGGGCGGAGGCGACGACCCTCACCAGCACCTCGCCGTCCGAGGCCCGGGGCGGCGGCGCCTCGGCGACCGTCAGGACGTCCGGGCCGCCGAAGCGGGTGATCCGCACAGCACGCATGTTCAACTCCTCGATATTCGGGACAAGGGGGGATGGTCGGGTCACCGGTCGAGCAGGCCCAGGGCCGGCAGCGCCGCGGCCAGTCGCGGGTCGGCCCGGGCGGCTTCCTCCAGGGCGGTCCTCAGCGTCGCCTCGTAGGTGACGTTCGCCTCGGCGTAGCGGGCCCGGCCCGCGTCGGTGATGACGGTGTAGACCCCGCGCTTGTCGTCCGGGCACAGGTCCCGGTACGTGAGCTCCGCCGTGTTCAGCCGGGTCACCAGGCGGGTCACGGAGCTCTGGTTGAGCCCGATCCTGTCGGCCAGTTCCTGCATGCGCAGCTCGCCGGCGTCCGAGGTGGCGAGATGGCCGAGCGCCCGGTACTCCGACAGGCCGATGCCGTGCCGCCGCTGGAGGGCGGTGGCCAGGGCGTTCTCCACGCGGGCGTGCAGCAGCAGGACGTCGTTCCAGGAGCTGGACACCGCCGAGGGCGCCGGGGCCGGGTGCGGAGTGGATGCCGTCGGAGCCATGGAAGCCTCCTCCTTCTCTGAGAACCCGGTCTCTCGGACGCGGGATTGACAAAAGCATACATGCACATGCAAGCAAAGCAGGGTCATGAGATGGCCGGGATCTACCTGCTCGGCGCCGCCGTCTTCGAAGTCGTCTTCGCCCTGGCCACGAACGCCACCGAAGGCTTCACCCAGTTGTGGCCGTCCCTGCTGACCGCCGCCGCCGCGACCGGCGGGATCTTCTTCCTGAGCCTGGGGACGTCGGCGTCGGCTACACCGTCTGGACCGGCGCGGGCGGGACGGGCGGGCCCTGGCCGCGGAGCCGGTCCATCTGCCGCCACTCGGGCCGCAGCCCCGTCAGGCTCGTGGTGAGGGCGTAGACCGCCCCGCCGGCGAGCAGCACCGGCGTCAGCCCGGCGACCGCCACCAGCGCCCCGCCCACCAGCCCGCCGAGCGGGATGCCGGCCCAGGCGAGGGAGTCCTTCAGCGCGTTGACCCGGCCCAGCAGGCTCCGGGGCACCCGCTCGTAGGAGATCGCCCCGAGGATCGGGTTGAGGAACCCGCCGGCGAACCCGCCCACCGCGAACACCGCCGCCATGGCCCACAACGGCGGATCCACCGCCAGGACGAGGAACCGGGTCGGCCCGGCGAGCAGGAACGCCACGAAGAACACCGGCCTGCGCCGCATCCGGTGCGCCACGGCGGCCGCGACCAGGCTGCCGCCGACCGCCGCCAGCCCCGTGACGCTGCTGTTCAGGCCCACCACGGCGGCGCCGTGACCGGACTCCCTGGCCCACACGAACACCAGCACCTGGCCGAAGGCCGCGTCGAGCAGGTTCGTGACGCCGACCATGACGACCACGGACAGCAGCAGCCGTTCGCCGCGCAGGAACGTGAAACCCTGGCCGAACCGCCGCCAGTAGCCCTCCTCCGCCTCCAGAGGCTCCTCCGCCGGAGCGCGGTGTCCCATGCCGCGCGGCAGCGCCCACGTCACGATCACCGAGCCGAGCGCGAAGCAGGTGACGCTGATGCCGAGGCCGGCCAGCGGTCCGAGCAGCGCCACCACCGCCCCGCCCGCCGCGGGCCCCACCGTCTGGGCCAGCCGTTCGGTCACGCCCATCAGCCCGGTGGCGCGCTCCAGCGGCACCCGCCCGCGCTCGGCCGCCTCCGGAATCATGATCTCCTTGGCCAGGTCGCCCGGCCCGCGGGCCGCGCCGACCACCGCGACGAGGGCGATCAGCGCGCCCAGCGGCAGCAGGTCGAGGGCGTGCAGGAGGACGACCGCCCCGGCCGCCGCGGCGCTCACCACGTCGCCGATCCAGGAGATCCGGCGCGGCCCGACCCGGTCGGCCAGCGGCCCGGCCAGCGCCTTGACCAGCACGTACGGGGCCATCTCGGCGAACGCCACCATCCCGGTCCGCGCCGGGCTCCCGGTCGTCGTCAGGACGAACCAGGGCAATGCGATGGCCGACACCCGCGTCGCGGTCAGCGACACCGTCATGGCCGCGAGCAGGCCGGCCATCGGGCGTAACGACTCGCGCGCCCCCATCACGCACCCTCGGACGACTCGGGCGGCTCGGGCGCTTCGGGCGGCTCGGGCAGGAGCTGGGTGATAAGTGAGACCCGGGCGGCCCCTTCGGGCGCCGGCTGGCCGGGCGTGTCGCGCCGGTAGCGGTCGACGACCTCCGCCAGCTCCTCGCGCAGCCGAAGCCCCTCGTCCGGGGTGATCCGCAGCGCGATGGAGCTGAGGTCGAGCACCCGCCGCCACTCCGCCGGCATGGTCGGCAGCTCGTTCAGCGTCCGCTGGGTGCGCAGGCCGTACAGGGCGGCGATGGACCGCATGTAGGCCAGCACCGCCTCGGGCTCCCGCTCCGACAGCTCGTCGTCGGTGAGCCGGGTGACGTGGTGGACCGAGCGCCACCAGCGTTCGCGGGCGTTGCCGCGCTCGGTGTCCTCCGCCACGAATCCGGCGGCGCCGAGCCTGCGCAGGTGGTAGCTGGCGGTGCCCGAGTTCACCCCCAGGCGTTCGGCCAGGCGGGTGGCGGTGGACGGGCCGTGTCTGCGCAGCAGGTCCACGAGTTGCACCCGTACCGGGTGGGCCAGTGCCCGCAGGCCCTTGGCGTCGAGGACGACCACGTTCTCGGAGGGTTCGGTCATGTCCGGCAGCGTAGACCGCAAACAGTCCTTCGCAAAGACTTGTTCGCGAAGAGATGTTTGCAATGCGTCGCGCCTGACGTCGGCGCTTGAGCCGCCGAGCCGCGAGGTTCCCTTGGACGAGATCTCGGCCCGCATCACCGCGCCCGAGGCCGGCCAGTGGCGGGACTGTCATCGGCCGGCCCGGCGGATGGCACGGACGTCAGTGACGCGCTTCATCATGGCTCTCATGACTGATGAGCGATACTCCCGTCTCGCCGCCGAGCATCTGCCCGCCGACCTCGCTGACCGGTGGACCGCACTGCTGCGTCCATGCGTACGTCTGCGCCGGGCCGCGGACGGCGAGCAGGCCGTCGCCACCCTCGGCGGGGAGCCGGAACTGCCGGCCGGGGCCGTCTGGCCCGAGTGGCCGGGGCACGCCCCGCTGTCCTTCATCGCATCGGTGCGGTGCTCGGCGCTCCCTCACGCCGGGCTGCCGGCGGCCTTCCCGCAGGACGGGACGTTGCTGTTCTTCTCCTTCGACGGCCACGACGACATGGACGACGGCGGCTGCGCACCCGCATCTACCACCAGATCGGCGGCCATGCCGTAACGGTGCAGGGCCCGGTGGAGTACGAGGTCGCGAACGCGGCGCTCGGCGGCGTTCACTCTTGGGGCACCCCCGCCTTGGACCGGGAAGCCGGACGCTGGATCCTGCTCGCCCAGTTCGACAGTGACGGCGACGCGAAGATGACGTGGGGTGACACCGGCGCCCTCTACTGGCTGATCCGCCCCGAACACCTGGCCACCCACCGCTTCGACCAAGCCCGGCTCACCATGCAGTGCTAGGGCGCCGGGCCGGGGGCTTCGGATCCGCCAAGCCCTCCGCTCGGATCCGCACGCAAGCACGGACGTCAGGCGCCCGGGCGGCGGCTCCAGCAGGGGCCGATGGCGGTCCTCAGCCGACCGTGAACAGTGTTTCCTGGAGCCCGGTCGCGTCGTCCCGAGCGATGAGCCTACGTCTGGGGTGGCATCTCGATGCCGGCCCGGCTGACGGAGGTGCTCTTGGTCAGGACCCGCAAGACGTCCCGGCGCACGCGCTCGCACCGGCCGCGCATGGCCTCACGGGCGCCGTCCGCGTCCCGGGCGCGCAGGCGCTCGTGGACGCCCGCCAGTTCCCCGGGCGGGCTCGCCACCTCCGGAGCGATCAACGCGGCCATCCGCAGCACCCGCTCCAGCTCGTCCAGCACGCCGACGATCGCCTTGGCGTACCGGCCGTTGCCGCCGGCGTCGGCGATGACGGCCTCGAACTCGATCCCGGCCCGCAGCGACTGCTCCAGGTCGGCCTCGCCCGCCGCGAGCGCGCGGGGCACCTCGGCCAGCTCTTCGAGCCGCTCCAGCGCCGGGCCCTCGACGCCGCGGCGCGCGGCGGCCGCGGCGCTCTCGCCGGCCAGCAGCGTACGCAGCGCGCACAGGTCGTCGGTGTCCTGGAGGGTGATCGGGCTGACGACGTAGCCGGCGCGCGGCAGCGCGTCCACGAGCCCGTCGCGCCGCAGGCGGGCCAGCGCCTCGCGCACCGGCGTCTTGCTCATCTGCCACTGCCGCGCGAGCGACGCCTCGCTGAAGCCGCTGCCCGGCGGCAACGTCAGGTCGATGATCTGGCGCCGGATCGCCCGGTACGCCTGGCCGGTGCGGTCGAGGCCGGTGACCTCCTGGCCGACCAGCAGCGACGCGGGCAGGTGAGCCATCGCGCCGGTCACGGGGTGGAGCGTCCGGGACGCCTCCCGCCCGTCCGCGATCAAACCTGCCACTTGTCGCACGACACCACGTCGAACCCCCGGCTCGGGAAGACGGCGTCCACGAAGAAGTCGTGCAGCGCCGGATCGCCGTCGCCGCAGCCGTCGCTCAGCACCGTCACCTGGTAGCCGCGGTCGGCCGCGTCGTAGCAGGTCGCGGCCACCATCGCACTGGTGGCGACCCCGGCGACCGCCACAGTGGTGACGCCCCGCGCGCGGAGCACCAGGTCGAGGTCGGTCCCGGCGAACGCGCTGGCGCGGCGCTTCAGCACGACGACGTCCTCTTCGGCGACCGGCAGGGCGAGCTCGGTCCCGGCCGACCCCTCGTGGAAGGCGTCGCCGGCCTCGAAGAACGACTTCATCAGCGCGCTGCCGGGCGGCACGTCGGCCCCGTTGGCCCGGAACGCGAAGTGCACGAACACCACCAGGACGCCGGCCGCCCTGGCGCGGGGCAGCAGTTCGGTGAGCGGCGGCACGACCTGCTGGGCGAACGGGTAACCGCCCGTGATGCCCCGCTGGAGGTCACCGATGATGAGTGCAGTGGTCACGACATTGCTCCGTCCAGTGTTTCCGGCGGGCGCGACGGCCCGCGCCTCCTCCGGTCAAACTGGGATCACAGTAGGCAAGAGTTGAGATATCAGCAACCGGAGCGCGGGCGGCGACCGTCTTCCGGCGCGCCGGAACTGCGGCGATCAAGGGCCTGACGTCACCTGCCATGGAGGAACTGCCCAGCACCGGGACGGCCGGTACGGCCCCACCCGGCCGTCCCGGCACGCGCTGACCCGGATCCCTGGTCTCGTCCTTCCTGGCCCACGTGGGCTCATGTCGCCATCGCCCTGCCCGGCAACGTGGGCGGCATCACCCGGCCGGTGTGGCGGAAACGCCTGTCATGCGCGTTCGGCGTCCGGGGCTCATCCTGCGATCGTGAGGGGCAGGCCGGACAGCAGGCGGTCGCGCAGGACGTCGCCGCGGACGCCGATCTCGGGCAGGTCGTCGGGGCCGGGGGCGCCGCTGATCAGCAGTTCGGGCACGAGGAGGCGGCTGAGCGGGACCTCGGGCGACGGGTCGGCCAGCGCGCCGACGTCGGCGTCGGACAGGTCGAGGTAGGCCGGCGTGAGGGTCCGGCCGTGCAGGGTGCCGGCGACCAGGTCGGGGCAGAACTCGTTCCAGAAGATCGAGACGGTGGTGCGCAGGTCGCCATGGATCATCACCAGCTTGTCGGTCATGTCGCCGACGAACGTCTCGGCCGTCACGTGGCCGCGCACGACCAGCTTGGCGTCACCGGCCAGGTAGACGTTCCGAGCCCGCAGGTCGCCCAGGACGATCAGCGCGGCGGAGCCGTCGTCCACGTCGGTGACGTTCCCGTCGACGACCAGGTCGCCGTCCACGATGTAGCCGGTCGCGGCGTCGGGGGCGCCCTCGCGCCACGGCGTGCGCTCGTGCTCGTCGAGGGGGAGTTCGCCGGTCACCGTGGCGGGACCGGGCACGAGGATGTACTCCTCCTCGTACAGGTTCCCGTACGTCTCCTTCGGCAGGCCGCGCCGCTCGAACAGGTCAACCGCATCGTCCCAGGCGAGATACGTCGATCGCATGCGCGTGACCCTAGCAATCAAGCCGGGTGATGTTCGCCGGGCGCCGACATCACCTACCGCGCCGTCGCGAACCACGTCTCCGCACCACGCCGGGCCTTCCGCCCACCGTCCACCGCCGCGGCGCGGCGCGGGGCTCGTACGATGTCGGGGTGCGGTCAGTTGTGCCGGTTCGCGGTCATGTGCCCGGATGGGAGATCATCGTCCCGTCGCGGGCCGGCGGCCTGCCCGGGGTCGTCATGGCGGGGTTCAGCGACCGGGCCAACGAGTTCCGCGACCTCGCCCTGGTCCCGCACCCCGCGGTCACCCTGCTCTTCGACCTCGGCGACGAGCCGTTCGTCATCGAGGACGACCACGGCTCCCGGCAGCTCGGACGCGTCGTCGCCGGCCTCGCGCCCCGGCAGGTGCGGGGGAGCGGTCTGACCCGTCGGATGGAGTGCCTGCAGATCCGGTTGTCGCCGATGGCGGCGCACGCCGTCCTGGGCGCGTCCGCCGAGCTGAGCGGCACGGTGGCCGCGCTCGACGACCTCTGGGGACGCGAGGCCGAACGCGTCCAGGAGCGGCTGCGGGCCGCCCGGTCGTGGGAGGACCGGTTCGCGATCGCGCGGGACGCGCTGGCCAGGCGGGCCGACGAGGGACGGGCCGCCGATCCGGAGGTCGCCTTCTCGTGGCGGCGGATGGCGGCCAGCGGCGGGCGGGTGCCGGTCGAGCGGCTCGCCGCCGAGGCCGGTTGGAGCCGCAAGCGCCTGTGGGCCCGGTTCCGCGCCCAGGTCGGCCTCACGCCCAAGCGGGTCGCCCGGCTCATCCGCTTCGACCAGGCGGCCCACCGTCTGGCCGCCGGTGAGCGGGCCGCCCTGGTGGCGGCCGAGAGCGGTTACGCCGACCAGTCGCACCTGCACAGGGACGTCATGACCTTCGCGGGGGTGACCCCGGCCACGGTCGCGCTCTCGCCGTTCCTCGCGGTGGACGACGTCGCCTGGCCCTCGGGGCCTCCCCGCGACCTCGCCTAGCGGCTCACGCCCGGCCGCCGCCGACCAGGCGGTGGTCATCAGCATCGCGAACGTCGTGCTGATGCCGCTCTCGTTCGCCGGCAACATCTTCGTCGAGCCGGCGACGATGCCCGGCCGGCTGCGGGCCTTCGTCGAGGTCACCCCCCTCAGCCACGTCGCGACCGCCGCCCTCGCCGCGGTGTGCGGGCCGCTCGTGCTCTTCCTCTACGGCAGGCGCGGGTGAGGTGGCGGCTCCTCGTGGGCGGCTCTGGTGATCTCGTGCACGGCGACCGGGCGTCCGTGGCTCGGGACCACCGTCTCGAACGCGAACCGCAGGCCGAGCTTGTCCATCACCCGGCGGGACCGCTGGTTGTCCACGTGACGGATGCTGACGATCCGGTCGAGGCCGCACTCGGCGAACCCGAACCGCAGCAGCCGTCCGGCCGCCTCGGTGGCGTAGCCGTTGCCCCAGTGCGGTCGTCCGAGCCGCCAGCCGATCTCCACGGCGGGCAGGATCTCGGGGAGGAACGCGGGCACCGTCAGGGTGACCCAGCCGGCCGTCAGCCCGGTCTCGCGCACGACGACGGCGAGCAGGCCGTGCCCGCTTTCCTGCCATTCCCGCCGGGCGCGCGCGATCCACGCCGCCGTGCGGTCCGGGTCCGGCGGCCGGACGGAACCGTCGCCGATGTACCGCATGACCTCGGGATCGGCGTCCATGGCGGTGAAGGGGGCGAGGTCGTCGTCGTCCGGCAGACGCAGGAGCAGCCGGTCGGTCGTCATGGGGCTCATCCGGCGATGATGCCAGACCCGGGCGGCGCGGACGGTCCCGGCGCGGCCCCGCGGCGCAGGGCCCACCACGTCGCGACCGCCGCGTACGCGCCCAGCACGGCGAGCCCGGCCCACCCGGGCAGCGGGAAGTACCCCGCCGAGGGCGCGTAATGGGCAGTCACCTGCGGATACTCCACCCGCGTCTGCAGCACGGCGAAGCCCGCCGCCGGGGTCAGCCGCAGCAGCCACCCCGCGACGGCGTCGGGCAGCAGCGGGAACGCCGTCAGGCCGTACGGCAGCGCGACCAGCGCGAGCGCGACGAGGGCCGCCGTCCGGCGCAGCCAGACGCCCAGCCCGTACGCGAGGACGGCGCCGAGCGCGAGCACCAGGCCGGCGCCGGCGATCACCCGCGCCCCGCTGAGCAGCGGCAGCGGTTGCGCCGGCACGCCGTTCCCCTTCATGATCGCGATGCCCACCGGCAGGGCCACCCCCGCGGCGACCAGCCCGGTCACGAAGGCCGCCACCCCGGCGACGGCCGCGCGCGCGGCGACCACCCGCCGCGGGACCGCCTCCCGGGCGGTGCGCGAGCCGAGGCGGGCCGCCACCACGAGCACGACGGCGAGCGCGATCACCAGCCCGGCCAGGAGGTTCTCGACGACGCGCGGGGTGTCCTCGCCGAGCGGGCCGATGTCGCCGGTGCCGCTGACCGTGACGACCTCGCCCTTCCGCACGGCTCCGGAGGGATTGTGGTACTTCTCCCAGTCGGTCTGGTTCATCTGGCCGACGGGTTCACTGACCCAGCCGCCGTCGCCGCCCTCCACGGTGACGTGGTCGAAGACGCCGACGGCCTGGGTGAACCGCGACTCCTCCACCGCGCCGCCGAGGCCGGTCTCGCGGAGCGTGAGGTCGCCGGGTGAGGTGGCGAACAGGCCGACCCGCACGGTGTCCGGCAGCCCGGCCAGCGTCGCCGTGCCGACGGTGTGCCAACGCTTGCCGTCGGCGGACTCGGCGCCGGTGATGGTGTCGCCGGAGCGGGTCAGGCGCAGCCAGCGGGGGAGCCGGTCGCGGCTGCCCGCCACGTCGTGCCGGTAGTCGTACTGGAAGCGCACGCCGTGGGCGCCGGTCATGGCCAGGGCCGCGTAACGGGAGCCCTGGCGCGGGCCGTCCTTGACGATGATCCCGGCCTTCGCCCAGGGCACCAGACCGGCGACGATGCTGTCGTGGTTCGGCGGGGGGTAGGTGATCGTCCCGGTCATGGACGTCATCCGGACCGTGATGGCGCCCTGGCGGCCGAGGCCGCGGTGCAGGAACCAGAACGTGTCGCCGACGGCGGAGCCGTCGGCGGCCACGGGGATGGCGGGGCAGGGGCCGTCGCAGGAGGAACGGTTCCCGGACGCCGACAACAGGCCCAGCCCGATGACGGCGAGGACCGCGACGGCCAGGGCGGTCATACGGCCGGGACGGCGGAACGCGGCCCATTCCCGGCGGAGGAGGTCGGTGATCGACATGCCAACCGTTATAGGGATCGGCGCCTAACACGCCCCGAACGACGCCTGTCACCCCGCTGTCACCGGGCCGCCTCGCTGTCGTGGCGGCCCTTCGGGGTCCGGACGCGAAGCGGCGGTGAGCAGTCGGGCCCCGCGGCCGTCACCCCCTACGGCCTGCGGCAACGCTCTACCGCCCGGCGCCCCACCTGCTGCCGCCCCGAGAACGCGGCCTTGCTACTCCGGCCGGCGCCGCTGGTCCGTGCGGGAGTGGGTATGGCTGCTGAAGTCCTACTCGATCACGTGGGGCAGTGAGGTGCGGGGCTACCTCGACGTCTACTACAGCTCCGGCTCGGGCAAGAACTGCGCGGTCGCTCGCGCCACCAAGAACGCCGGAACGCCGCAGCACATCTCGGTGTCCATCCGCCGTTCCGGCGCCAGCACGTGGATCAAGGACAGCGGCGAGACCTGCCGGCCTCCCGAACGAGCGCGGGGTTTGAGGCCCGGCTGTCCGGGGGCCGCGGTGTTCAGCTGTGTTCGGGTTCCACCGGGAGCCACAGTTCGGCGTCGGCCTCGGTCCTGTCCGGCGACAGGTGGGTGCGCAGGATCTCGGGACCGGTGCGGGTGCGGTACGGGTTCGACGGGAACCACTCGGTGAACACGTCCCGCCACAGCTCCTGGATGGCCTGTGGCGCCGGCCCTGAAGTGGTGAAGACCGCCCACGTACCGGCCGGGACGTCCAACGTGGTCGTGCCCTCCGGAGCGGCCGCGGAAGTGATCACGCCATGGTGGTAGTCGAGTTCGGTGCCCTCGGCGCGGCTGGGGTCCATGTCGTCGCAGACCGCGACGATGCCGTGCGGCTCCTGGTCCGACAGCTTCTCCAGGCGCTCCAGAGTCTGTGCGTCGATCCCGCGGACGAAGTCCATGATCGCCTGGTTCGGGCCCGCGTGCACCAGCGGTACCCGCGTCTTGAACCCGACGACGGTGAAGTCCGCCCTGTCCACGACGCGGTACCGCATGCTGCTGCTCCCTTCGATGACGAGACGGAAGGCCATCCGGGACTGGGAGTTGAGTGCGGCGCCGGTACGCCGGGCCTCGCCTGGTCCGATGCCGTGCATGGCACGGAACGCCCGCGCGAACGCCTCACCGGAGCTGTAGCCGTAGCGCACCGCGATCTCCAGCAGCGTTTCACGCCCCGCGAGTACTTCGGCGCCCGCGAGGGTGAGCCGACGGCGCCGGACGTACTCCGACAGCGGCATGCCCGCAAGCGCGGAGAACATCCGGCGCAGGTGGTGCTCGGAGGTGGCCGCGATGCGTGCCAGCTGCTCCACGTCGATGGCCTGGTCGAGATGGCGCTCGATGTGCTCCAGGGCCTGGTTCAGCCGCTCCAGCATGGCCGGCCTCCGTCCTCGTCCCTCTTCACGGCCATCTTGCCGACGATAGTCGTGAAGCGGGTCTACCCGGCGCTGCTGTCGGCGCCGTCCCCGTCCGGACCGGGGGTGTCCCGTCCCAGGCCCCGGCGGATCGCGATCTCCACGGGCGAGTACGCACCGTCGGCCCGCTCCAGTTCGTACGGCGCGGCCGGCATCAGCGGCGGCTGGGCCATGAAGCGCGGTCGCACCCCATGGTGCGGTTGCGCGGCGTGCACCAGGAACGGATGGCACAGGAAGACGTCGCCGGGGGACCCGGTGGCGAGGGCGAGTGGCCGGTGGTCGGACGCCGCCACCACATCGGGCGCGAGGGTCAGCCCGCTCGCCCCGTCCTCTCCGTACTTCTCCAGCACCTTCGGCACGTCGAGGTGTGAGCCGACCCGGATCCGAGTCGGGGCGTCCTCCTCGCCGACCTCGCTGAACAGGAACAGCATCAACAGCGCCCGTCCCTGGGAGCGCAGATTCGTGAAGTACCAGCTCTCGCCCTCCGGCAGGTAGCTCCCCTCGATGTGCCAGCCCGCGTCGTCCGGCTCGTCCTCGTGGGGGAAGCGCAGCGGGAACGTGCCCAGCGAGTAGCGCGGCTCCCAGCGGCCCGCGCCGACGAGCAGGTCGTACGCGTGGTGCAGGAACGGGGAGTTGGGCGCGGCGGCGAACGGTCCCTGCGCCATGCCGCCCACCCAGTGCACGGGCTGAGTCCACGTCGACGGGTCGTCGGGGTCGCAGCCCGTCTCCCGCCACAGCAGCCGCGCGCAGTCTGCGGCCACGCGCGGCGCGACGGCTCCCTCCAGTTTCACGAAGCCGTCGCGGAGGAAACGGGATACCAAGGTCGTGTCATTCATGCCACCAGCCTGCGACGACACCAGCCCCGGTCGCCCGACATTTTCCGTACCACCTCTGTCGGGTATGAGGATGAGCCTGCACGGACTCGTGGGGTAGGCCAGGGCCTCCATGCGGTCCTTCAGGGAGTGCGGGGGCGGCGCAGGGTGAGGGCGACGAGCGGGCCGGCGGCGAGCAGGAGCGCGAGGGCCGCGTAACCGTAGGTGAGCGAGGCCAGGGTGGCGACGCCGGCCACGAGCAGCGGGCCGCCGGCGTCGCCCAGCTCCCGGCCGAGTTCGGCGGCGCCCATGGTCTGGCCCATGCGTTCGGCCGGGGTGCGGGCGGCGAGTGCGGCGAAACCGAGCGGGGTGATGAGCCCCGTCCCGGCCCCGATCAGCACGGCGGCCGACAGGATGCCGGCCAGGCCGGGCAGCATGGCGCAGGCCAGCCCGGCCGCGGTGACCAGCAGCCCGCCCAGCAGGCCGGTACGGGTCGACAGACGCTCTTCGTCGAGGGCCCGCCCGGCCCTGGGCTGGACCACCGCCGCGCACGCCGCCAGGACGGACACCGCCGCGCCGGTCGCGATTGTGCCCAGCTCGGCGGCCCTGCCGGACACGGGCAGGAAGCCCACGCCGACCGACAGCGCGGCGGTGGCCCCGGCCAGCGCGGCGGTCGGCGCGAGGAAGGCCGGATCGGCCAGGCGCCGCGCCAGGTCCAGCACCGTCTGGCGGACCTTGGGCAGCGGCGGCACCGCGGGCACGGCCAGCGCGGCCCACACGGCGACCGCCGCGCCCAGCACGGTCAGGACCGCGAACAGCAGCCGCAGGCCGCCGGCCCACACCAGCACGCCGCCCAGCAGCGGGCCCAGGGTGTAGCCGATCGACTTCCAGAAGCCGTAGCCGCCGAAGGCCCGGCCGAGCTTGGCGGCCGGATTGAGCCTGGCCACCAGCGCCGAGGCCGACGGTGAGAACGCCGAGGCCGCCGCTCCCTGGCCCAGGCGGGCGGCCCACAACCAGCCGGGGCTGTCGGCGACGACGTACAGGCCGGAGGCGACCGCGAACGCCACCAGCCCGCCCACCAGCACCGGACGGGCGCCTATGCGGTCGGCGAGGCTGCCGAACAGCGGCTTGAGCAGCACCTCGGCGCCGTCGTACAGGGCCAGCAGCCCGCCGAGGACGAGCAGCGAGGTGACCGCGTCCGTGGAGAACCCGCCGAGGTTGGCGGCGATGCCGTGCGCGCCGAACGCGGTGGTGAACCCGGCCGCGTACAGCGGCCACATCCGCCGGCCCGCCGCCGCGGGGGGCGTCACGCGTGCGGCCGGTCGAGTCTGGCGGCCACGGCGTCGAGGACCCATTCCAGGCCGGTCGCGAAGGACTCCTCGGCGGCCACCTCCGCGCCGTCGTGCACGAACTTGGCCAGCGTGGGGTAGCGGCCCGTGGCCAGCATCCGGCTCACGTGCGGGCCGTAGGCACGCTGCCAGTCGAGCTTGGACAGGCCCGTGGCGCGCTCGGCCCGCAGCTGCGCGATCTCGCGCCTGATCGCGCCGGTCAGGTACGCGCCGACCGTCTGCACGGCGTGCATGACGGTGTCGAGGGCGGCAAGGCCGTCGAGGGCGGCCAGCGTGCGTTCGGTCACGGCGAGGGCGTTCGGGCCCAGGCTCGGACGGCCGCCGAGCAGGTCGGCCAGCCATTCGTGGCGGAGGGCGGCCTGCCTGGTGCGCACCGCGTGGCCGCGCAGCGCCTCCCGCCAGTCGCCGGGCGGCCCGTCGGGCAGGATCTCGGCGTGGACCTCGTCCACCATGAGGTCGAACAGCTCCTCCTTGGTGGAGATGTATCCGTACAGCCGCATCGGGCCGACGTCGAGCCGGGCGGCGACCTTGCGCAACGACACCGCCTCCAGCCCGCCCTCGTCGGCCAGCGCGACGGCCGCGGCGACGATCCGCTGCCGGTCGAGCGGCGCGGGGCGGGTCGGCGGCTCCGGACGGTCCCACACAGTCATGGATACATCGTACTGTTGCGATACAGCGTCTGGCGGCAATACAGTGTATCGACATGAGACAACGTATCGCGATAGTGGGAGGCGGCCCCGCGGGCCTCACCTTCGCCCGTGTCCTGCACCGCCACGGCCACCCCGTCACCGTCTTCGAACGCGATGCCGCGCCCGACGCCCGTCCTCCGGGCGGCACGATCGACCTGCACGAAGGGATGGGCCAGCGCGCGCTGGACAAGGCGGGGTTGCTGGCCGAGTTCCAGGCGCTGTCCCGTCCCGAGGGGCAGGCCATGCGCATCCTGGCCCCCGACGGGACCGTGCTACGCGACTGGCGGCCCCGTCCGGACGACCGGGCCAATCCGGAGATCGACCGCGGGCAGCTGCGTGACCTGCTGCTCGGCCCCCTGGACGTCCGATGGGGGCACGGCGTGACGGAGGTGACGCCCGGAACGCGGGACGACGTGCTGCTGCGCTTCGCCGACGGGCGGCAGGAGACGTTCGATCTCGTGGTCGGCGCGGACGGGGCCTGGTCCCGGGTCCGCCCGGCGCTCTCCGCCGCGACGCCGCACTACACCGGCGTCACAGCGGTCGAGACCTCGCTCGACGACGTCGACACCCGTCACCCGGACCTCGCCCGGCTGATCGGCGACGGTGCCCTGGCCGTCTACGGCGTGAACCGCGCCATCGTCGCCCAGCGCAACAGCGGCGGCCACGTCAAGGTGTACGCCCAGTTCCGCGCGCCGCTGGACCGGCACTCGGACACCGGCACGGGCCCGGACGGCGTCGAAGCCGTGCGGTCCCGCCTGCTGGCGCTGTTCGAGGGCTGGGCCGACCCCGTGCTCGACCTCCTGCGCCGCGGCACCGCGTTCGCCGACCGCCCCCTCTACGTCCTGCCCGTCTCCCACACCTGGGCCCACGTCCCCGGGGTGACGCTCCTGGGGGACGCCGCCCACCTCATGCCGCCCTTGGGGGTGGGCGCGAACCTGGCGATGCTGGAGGGCGCCGAGCTCGCCGAGGCCCTGGCCGCCGGCCCCGGCGATCCGGACGAGGCCGTCCGCGCCTTCGAGGAGCGGATGTGGGAACGGGCCGGCAGGTGGGCGAAGATGACGGCGGACGGCCTGGAACGTCTCGTCGGCCCGGACCCCGCCACGGCCATCGCCGTCTTCGACGAGGTCCAGGCGTCCTGACCGGCTTGCCACCCGCCGGCCGCGTGCCCGACCTCACGGGACAGAACAGCTAGCCGACCGGCTCTCCAGCGCCGGTCCGCGGCAGCCGGTCGTACGGAACGGCGTGACGGGTCCGGCCACGGACGCCGGTGGTGGTCCTCGCGGTGAACAGCGAGTTGAGCAGCGCCTCCTCCACCGCGTCCATCACCGCCGCGAACAGCGGGTTCAGACCGGCGTCGGGCAGGCGCGGCAGCTCCGGCGACGCGGTGCTGAAGGCGATGGCGTAGTCGCCGCTCCCGTTGGAGTAAGACGCCCCGACGCGGCCCATCGCGAAGATCGCCCGGCGGGCCAGCCGGGCGAGCTGACGCGCGTCGAGCGGCGCGTCGGTGGCCACCACGATCATGCAGGAGTTTCCGACGGGCTCCTCGCCGGCGGCCCCCGGGACGAGCTCCTCGACCGGCATCGGGACGCCGCCCACGGTCAGCACGCCGCCGAAGTTCGCCTGGACGAGCGCCCCGACCGTCACCGCGGCCCCCTCGGCCACCGGCCGCCGGGACGAGGTGCCGATGCCCGCCTTGTAGCCCAGCGCCGTCGTCCCGGTGCCCGCGCCCACGCACCCTTCGGCGGGCAGCCCGCCGGACGCACCCTCCAGCGCGTCGAGCACGTGCCGTTCGGTGATCGGGCGGCGCCGGATGTCGGACAGGAAGCCGTCGTTGGTCTCGCCCACGACCGGGTTGAAGGAGATGCCCTCCGGGCTGCGGTCCATCAGGTAGGTGAGCAGCGCGTCCGCCGCCCGGAACGCCGACAGCGTGGCGGTCAGCACGACGGGCGACTCCAGCACGCCGAGCTCGTCGATCTGGGTGGAGCCGACCAGTTTGCCGTATCCGTTGCCGGCGTACACGGCCGCGGGCAGCGCCCGCCCTTCGGCGGTGAGCTGACGGGGGACGACGGCGGTGACCCCGGTGTGCAGGTCGGCGCCGTCGTCGAGGGTGGTGTGGCCGACCAGGACGCCTTCGACGTCGGTGATCGCGTTCAACGGCCCGGTCGGCAGTGCGCCGACGACGACGCCCAGTTCGCGCGCCCGCGCGCGTCCCCTCGTGGCTGCGGTGAGGTGATTGTCCATAATGTTCCCATTCTCGGGGCTCCGCTCCGCCGACGCGTGCCCTGCGGTCGCCGTCAGTTCGAAGAGCCTCAGATGGTCAGGGTCACGTTGATCACGACGGCGACGACGACGATCGCCAGCAGGATCCAGGGCCACTGCCGCTTCTGCTTCGGCGGGGTCCAACGGGGTTCGGTCATGTCGATCTCCTTGTCAGCCACGGCCGCTGAGGGCCTGGACGGGACGCGTTCGCAGGGCGATCCGCGCGGGGACGAGCACCGACAGCACGCCGAGCGCCGAGGTGGCGCCGACCACTGCCAGGTAGGTCACGGGCTGGACGGCGGGCAGCGGCAGCCCGGTCAGGCCGTAGGCGATCATCGTCAGCGGCAGGAGCGGCGCGGCGGTCCCGATGCCGACCGCGAGCAGGACGGTCAGCGCCGACTCGGCGCGCAGCATCCGCATGACCTGGCCGCGGCTGCCCCCGGCCAGGCGGAGCAGCGCGAACTCCCTGGTCCGCTCGGTCACCGCCAGGGTCAGGGCGTTGGCCACCGACACCGCCAGATATCCGAAGACCAGCAGCAGTGGCAGCAGCCCGCCGAGCATCGCGGCGGCCTCGCCCTCCTCCTGGGCGGCCCGCATGGCCGCGCCGTCGCTGACCACCAGCCCCGGATGCGCCCGGACGAGCGCGCCCAGGTCGGCCGACGGGTCGGCGCGCACGAGGACGGCGTCGTCACGACTCGCCGGCACCACCGAGCGGGGCAGCGTGAGGTCGCCGAAGCCCGAGCCGCGGCGGTAGATGGCCACCACTTGTGGCCGGTACGGCGTTCCGTCCCCCAGGTACAGGGTGAGCGTCGAACCGACCTTCGCCGACAGCGTGCCCGCGGCGGCCCGGCTGATCGCCACCGTGCCGGGACGCAGCCCGGCCGTCGACCCGGCCTCCACCCCCAGGTCGACAGTGCCGGCGAGCCCTGCCGGATCGACGGCCTGCGCCTGGTAGTCGAGCACTTCGGGGCTGTCGAGCAGGCGGATCACGGCGTAGACGCGGGTCCGCACGATCGGCGTGACCGTCCGTACCCCGGGCAGTCCGGCGGCATCCGCGCGCACGCCGGGCGGCAGGCCCCACTCGCCGCCGGTGAGCGTGTGCGTGGCCAGTGTGCCTCCTTCCAGATCGCGCCGGGCCGCGGCGGCGGTCGTGGCCGGCAGGCCGATCTGCAGGAGCGCGAAGCCGATCGCGAGAACCATGGGCGAGACCGTCGCGGCCAGCCGCCGTGAGTGGGCGAGGCTGTTGGCCACGGCCAGATGGCCCTCCGCCCCGTACCTCCGGCGCAGCCGCCCGGCGAGCATCCTGGTCCCCAGCCGCACGATGGGTGGCCCGAGCACGCTCAACCCGATGATCACGATCAGGCCGCCGCTGGCGGCGAGCGCCACCGCGAACACGCTGCTCCACCACAGCGGCGCCGACGTCCCCGCGACACCGGTGGTCAGCAGCAGCACGCCCGAGGCGAGCCGGACCGCCGGCAACCGGGACGGCTCCACCGACACCTCGGTCAGCGCCTGCGCGGGCAGCGGCCGCAGCACCCGGCGGCCGACCGCCCAGGCGGCGGCCTGCGAGAGGAGCAGGCAGACGGCGACCGCGGCCACCATCGGGACGGGCCCCACCGAGATCTCGAAGTCGGCGGGCGCCAGGCCCACCAGGCGCAGCGCGTCGAGCAGCAGCGCGGCCAGCAGGCCGCCGGGCAGACAGCCGGACAGGCCCGCGAGCAGCGCGACGGCGGCGGTCTCGGCGGCGATCATCCTGGTGACGTGCCGCGAGCTCGCGCCGACCGCCCGCAGCAGCGCGATCTGGCGTCGCCTGCGGTGCGCGGTGAGCGAGAGCGCGCCGGTCAGCACCAGGCCGGCGATCACGACCACGCTGCCGATCAGCGAGGCGGCCAGCTCCTGGAGGTCGGAGCGCGCCTTCCGCACGTCGCCGAACTCGGCCCGGCCGCGCGCCTCTCCCGTGGCGATGGTGACGGAGTCGCCGAGCGCCTCCTTGAGACGTCCGGCCAGTTCCTCCGGGTCGATGCCGGGCCGGGCCAGCACGCCGATGGCGTCGAGCGCCCGCGGCCCGCCGTACAGGCGGGTGGCCTCCTCGTCGGGGAAGAGCACCAGCGGGCGGCGCAGTTCGCCGCGGACGACACCGGCCACGCGGTAGGCGGCGGCGGGAGCCGTACCGGCGACGACGGTGACGCGATCGCCCGGCCGCAGCCCGGCGGAGGCGTCCACGACGACTTCGCCGGGGCCGGGGGCGTGCCCGGCGGCGAGGGCGAACGGGGCCAGCGGCGCGGTGGACCAGCCGTGGCCGGTGGCGGCCGGCGAGCCGTCGCCGATGACGAGATCGACGGGGAAGCCGCGGTCGGGGACGGCGGCGCGCACGCCCGGCACCGCGGCCACCCGTTCGAGCAGGGCACTCGGCAGGGTCGTGGGCTCGGTCACCGGCTCGGTCTCGCTCTCCCCGCCGATCGTCACCTGCACCGAGTCGGGGCCGCTCACCACGACGTCGGCGGCGGCGTACCGCTCGGCCGGGACCCCGGCGGCCAGGCCCGACTGCAGGATCAGCCCGCAGGCGGTCAGCAGCGCCGAGGCGGCGAACAGGGCGGCGAACGCGCCGGCCAGGCCCGCCTTGTCGGCTTTGAGGAGCTTCCAGATCAGGTCGATCATGACGCGCCCAGTTGCGTCATGCGCTCGGCCACCCGCTCCGGCGTGGGCCGCAGCGCCTGGCCCGCCAGCCGCCCGTCGGCCAGGAAGACCACGCGGTGGGCGTAGGAGGCGGCGACCGGGTCGTGGGTGACCATGACGAGGGTCTGTCCGGCCTCGTCCACCAGTTCGCGCAGCAACGTCAGCACCTCGCGGGCGGTCCGCGTGTCCAGCGCGCCGGTGGGCTCGTCGGCGAAGACCACCTCGGGATCGGTGATCAGCGCCCTGGCCAGCGCCACCCGCTGCTGCTGGCCGCCGGACAGCTCGGCCGGGCGGTGGCCCAGCCGCGCGCCGAGCCCCACCCTGGACGCGATGGCCATGAGTCTCGCCTCGTCCACCGGGCGGCCGGCCAGGCGCAGCGGCAGGGTGACGTTGTCGGCGACGTCGAGCGCCTGCAGCAGGTTGTAGGCCTGGAAGACGAAGCCGATCCGCTCCCGGCGCAGCGCGGCCAGGCCCGGCTCGTCCAGCGCCGTCACGTCCACGCCGCCCAGGAGCACCCGGCCGGAGCTCGGCGTGTCCAGCCCGGCCGCGCAGTGCAGCAACGTGCTCTTGCCCGAGCCCGACGGGCCCATCATCGCGACGAACTCGCCGTCGGCGATCTCCAGCGTGACCCCGTCGAGCGCGGTCACCTTCCCGTACGTCTTGTGGAGCTCCTCCACCCGAACCGCCAACGCAGCCCCCCATCGATCTCTCCTGGACCGCACCAAACGTAGGAGCGAGAGGTGAGGGGGTGACATCCCACCGATGGGCGTCTTGATGGTGGTGCGGGCACCACCATGCAGAATGTCGGCCATGAACGTCCTGACGGCCACGCGGAAGGCCGCGCTCTTCCTGATCCTCGGGTCCGGCGCCGCGCTGCTCGCACTGCCGCTGTTCTGGCTGGTCGTCTGCGTCGCGCTGCTGAGCCTGGCCGGGGTCGGCCTGCCCCTGATCCCGCCGGTGACGCGTCTGGTCAGGCGGCTGGCCGGGTGGCAGCGCCGCCGTCTGGGGGTGCCGGCTCCGCCGTACCTGCCGCTTGAGGGGCCGCTGCCGGTACGCGTGCGCGCGGCCGTGGGCGACCCCGCCACGCCACGGGAGGTGCTCTGGCTCCTCGCGCACGGCCTCACCGGCGTCGTCCTCGGCTTCCTGGCGCTCGGCCTGCCCCTGGCCGGGCTCAACGCGGCCACCCTGCCGCTGTGGTGGCGGCTCACGCCGGGCAGCCCGCCGTCGGTGCTCGGCTACGCCATCGACTCCTGGCCGCTGGCGCTGACCGGCCCGTTCGTCGCCGCGGGCTATCTGGGCGTGGCCTGCCTGGTCCTGCCGGCCGCCGCCGCCCTGTCCGGACGGCTCAGCCGCCGCCTGCTCGAACCCGTGGGCCGGGTACGGCTGGCGCAGCAGGTGGCGATGCTGACCGCGGCCAGGGCCTCGGCGCTCGAAGCCCACGCGCAGGAGCTCAGGCGCATCGAGCGCACGCTCCACGACGGCACGCAGAACCGCCTGGTCGCCGTCGTCATGCACCTCGGCATGCTCGAACGTGCCCTGACCGCCGCTCCCGACGGCACCCGGCAGCTGGCCGTACGCGCCCATGAGGCCGCCTCCGACGCCCTGGTCAACCTGCGTGACGCCATCCGGGCCATCCATCCGCCCGTCCTCACCGAACACGGGCTCGACGGCGCGCTCACCGCGCTGGCCGCGCGCAGCCCCGTCCCCTGCGCCGTCGAGATCGCCGACTTCCCCCGCCTGCCCGCGGCCGTCGAGGCGGCCGCCTACTTCACCGTCGCCGAAGCGCTCACCAACGTCGCCAAGCACAGCCGCGCCGATAAGGCGGCGGTGCGCGTGCACCTGGACGGCGGCCTGCTGACCGTGGAGATCGAGGACGACGGCGTGGGCGGCGCCGAGAGCGGCGCCGGCAGCGGCCTGACCGGAATCGACCACCGAGCCGCCGCCTTCGGCGGCCGGAGCACCCTGACGAGCCCGCCCGGCGGGCCGACCCTGTTGAAAGTGGAGTTGCCATGCGGGTTGTGATCGCCGAGGACGACGCGCTGCTGCGCGAAGGGCTGGCGCTGCTGCTGGCCGCCGAGGGCGTCGAGGTGCCGGCCGCCGTCGACAACGCCGCCGACCTGCTCGCCGCCGTCGCGGCCGAGGAGCCCGACGCGCTGATCGTGGACGTGCGGCTGCCGCCGGACTTCCGCGACGAGGGCCTGCGCGCGGCGATCGAAGCCAGGCGGACGCGGCCCGGGCTGCCCGTCCTGGTGCTGTCCTCCTACGTCGAGGACACCTACGCCTCCGCCCTGCTCAGCGAGGGTGGCGTGGGCGTCGGCTACCTGTTGAAGGAGCGCGTCGGCAAGGTGCAGTCCTTCCTGGACGCGTTGTACCGGGTGGCCGGGGGCGGGACCGCGATCGACCCCGAGGTGATCGCCCAGCTCCTGGTCCGCCGCCGGGCCGGTGATCCCCTCCACGCGTTGACCGCCCGGGAGCGGGAGGTGCTCGCGCTCATGGCCGAGGGCTTGTCCAACACCGACCTCAGCGAGCGGCTGGTGATCAGTGAGGGGGCGGTCAACAAGCACATCAGGAACATCTTCGCCAAGCTGGGCCTGCAACCCTCCGAAAGCGGCCACCGCAGGGTCCTGGCGGTGCTCGCCTACCTCAGAGCCTGACCCGCGGCCGGCTGTCGTCCGGCGCAGAGGGCGGTGTCGAGGGTGGAGTCGAGCTGCTTGTCGCCCTCCGCCGTGAGGGACTTCTCGGTCGCGGTGACGGTGGCCGCCCGGCCGCCCTCGGTGACGCCGCCGCGGGTCGAGTACCCGCCGACGTCGCCGCTGTGCCCCCAGGCCAGGCCGCCGCAGCTCAGCCGGATCTTCGTCAGGCCGAGCCCGTAACCCCACCCGCGCGGGGCCCCGGGCACCGGGACGGTCCGCTTCATCTGGGCCAGCATGGCGGGCTTGAGCAGCCTGCCGCCCAGCAGCGCGCCCAGGAACCGGTTGACGTCCCGCGGCGTGCTGACCAGCTGCCCGGCCGCCCATCCCCGCGACGGGTCCATCTCGGACGCGTCCACCGGCTCGCCACCCGGCCTGCCGGTCCTGGACTTGTAGGCCCTGGGGTGGGCGCCCCGGATCCGCTGCTCGCCGGCATCGGGCCAGTAGGTGTCATCGAGTCCCAGCGGCGTGATGATCCGGTCGGTGATCTCCACGCCGATCGGCCGGCCCGTGACCCGCTGCACCAGCAGTCCGAGCAGGACGTACCCGGTGTTGCTGTAGCTCCAGCCCTTGCCGGGGGCGAACAGCGGCTTCTGCGCCAGCGCCAGGTCGACCAACTCCCTGGGCTCGAAGTAGCGGTGCTGGTTGTCGAAGAACGTCCCCGCGATGGCCCTGCCGTGGTCGGGCAGGCCCGAGGTGTGCTGGAGCAAGCGGCGGACGGTGATCAGGCGGCCGTCGTGCCCGTTGCCGCGCACCAGCCGCGGCAGGTAGGTCTCGACCGGCGCGTCCAGCCCCACCTTGCCCTCGCCGGCCAGTTGCAGCACGACCGTGGCGGTGAAGGTCTTGGTGATGCTGGCGATGCGTACCCACCCGTTGACCGGGACCTTCGCCCGCGTGGCCAGGTCGCCGACGCCTGCGGTGTAGTCCCGGCCGCGCCCGCCGGGCTCCCGCACCGCGGCCAGCGCGCCGGCGAACTCGCCGCCGCCGACCAGCTCGTTCAGCGCCGTCCGTACGGCGTCGCCCGGACGGCCCCGCGGAGCGACGTCGGCGGACGCCGGGCTCGCAGCCCCCAGCGCGAGGGCAAGCACGGCGGCGACGCCGCGGACGGTGACGGCAGGATGGTGGGACATGGGGAAACTCCCTTGATGACGTGGTCGCGATGTCGTCCAGCATGTCGGCGCGGCCGGCTCGCGATCGATCCCACGCGTGGGTGTCTTCGCACTACAGCCGGCGCCACCACCGCCCCGGGCCGCGCCGTCAGAGCAGGGTGCCGCCCGAGGCGTCCAGCCAGTGGCCGGTCACCCAGCGGCTGTCGTCGCCGGCCAGGAAGGCCACCGCGTCGGCCACGTCCGCGGGGGTGCCCACGCGGCCCATGGGGGACAGCGACGACAACCAGGTCAGCGCCTCCCCGACGAGTCTGCCCTGGTGCATGTCGGTGTCGATGACGCCGGGCGCCACGGTGTTGACGGTGATCCCGCGCGGCCCGAGCTGCTTGGCCAGCGTCGAGGTGAGCACGTCGAGCGCGCTCTTGGACATGGCGTAGCTGATCGCCGTCGGCATCGCCGAGCCGCGGGTCAGCATCGTGGAGACGTTGACGATCCGGCCGCCGTCACGCAGGCGGGGGAGTGCGAGCTGGGTGACGAAGAACGGGGCGGTGGCGTTGACCGCGAAGAGCCGTTCGAACTGCCGTCTGGTGACGTGCTCGATGCCGGGCTCGTCGTTCAGGATGCCGGCGTTGTTGACCAGGATGTCCAGCCCGTCGGCGTGGGCGTCGAAGGCGGCCCACAGGCGTTCGGCGTCGCCGGGCGCGCCCAGCTCGGCCCGCAGGGCGAACGCCTGCCCGCCCGCCGCCTCGACCGCGGTGACGGTCTGCGCGGCGGCCTGGTCGTTGCCGCCGTAGTGGACGGCTACGCGCGCGCCGTCGGCGGCCAGGCGCTGGGCGATGGCCCGGCCGATGCCTCTGCTCGCGCCGGTGACGAGCGCGGTCCTGCCATGGAGGTTGCTCATGATGTGTTCCTGTCGATCGGGGACGAGTCACCCGAAGGCCGCGGGCGGGCGGCAGGCGTGCCGCTCGACGCCCGCAGGGCGATCAAGGGGACTGGAGGAAGTCCAGGGTGGCCAGCTCGTTCACGGTGGTCTGCAGCTGGTCGATGCGGGCCCGGCCGATCCGGACCAGCTCCTCGCCCGCGGCGATCCACTGGTCGAGGTCGCGGGACAGGGGAGGGATGCCGGAGAGGATGTCGGCGCTCTCCTTGAGGGTGATGCCGACCCGCTGCGCGGCGAGGGCGAGCTTGATCCGGCAGACCGCGTCGACGGTGAAGCGGCGGGCGTTGCCGCTGTTGCGATGGCCGGTGATCACGCCGTAGCGCTCGTAGAAGCGGACGGCGTTGGGCGTCACCCCGGCGGCCCTGGCCACCTGCCCGACCGTGAGCGAGGCCGGGATCGTCTCGGAGCCGGGACGGTCGGTGACGGTCATGGCGCGCCCACCGTCCTCTCAGCCGACTCCCGCCGGCCCGGTGTCGCCGAGTGCCGGGCCGGAGAGCGCAATCGTACGACGAGGGCCAGCGACATCACGACGAGGGCCGCTGCCTGGGTCAGCCGCAGGGCGTCGGTGACGGTGACCGCCTGCGCCGCCCTGCCCGCCGCGTCCATGGCGGCCAGGGCCGCGAGCGACGCGCCGCCGGTCATCGCGGCGGTCAGCGCCGTGAACAGCGCGCCGACCGCCACGGTGCCCATGCCGTTGGCGACCGTGCTCACCAGCGACAACAGCGCGGAACCCGAGGCCAGGTCGGGGCCGTGGAGATTCCGGCTGGAACCGGACATGGTCGGCATCATGATCGCGCCGGTGCCCGCTCCCTGGAGCAGCGCGAGCAGGCCGAGCACCGGGTACGGGGTGTCCGGCGCGAGGATGATCACCTGGACCACGCCGGACGCGATCGCGAGCCCGAGCCCGGTGCCGACGACCCGCCGGGGGCCGAGCCGTTCCAGCAGCCGGGCCGCGACCTGCAGGCTGAGGCCCATGCCGACCGCGCCGGGGACCATCAGCGCCGCCGTGACCGAGGCGCTGTCGAGACGCAGCGTCTGGACGTAGGTGGGCATCAGCAGAGCCGAGCCGAAGTAGGGGGCGGCGTACAGGGCGAGCACCGCGGCGCCCCGGCCGAACGTCGGATCGCCCAGCAGCCGGATCCGCAGCAGCGGTTCCGGACGGCTCAGCGCCCGGGCGCAGAAGGCCGCGACCAGCACCGCGCCGATGGCCACCGCAGCGATCCGCGTCCAGGCGGGGCTGTCCTGGGCGCTGATGCCGTACGCCACCGCGACGATGCCGGGCACCAGCAGGATCGCCCCCACCAGGTCCGGCCGGACCCGCCGGCCGCCCGCGGGGCCGGCCGGCAACCAGGCCGGCGCGCCCGCGGCGGTCAGCAGCGCCAGCGGCACGGTGACGTAGAACAGCGCGCGCCAGGAGCCGGCGCCCAGGAACGCCGCGCCGAGCAGCGGGCCCAGGATCGGCCCGACCAGCATCGGCACCCCGGTGACCGCCGTCATCCGGCTGCGGCGTTCGGGCGCGACCGCGCCGAACCCGATCGCCATCCCCAGCGGCGCCAGCAGGCCGCCGCTGAGGCCCTGCGCCGCCCGCGCGGCGATCAGCCCGTCCAGGCCGCCGGCCGCGCCGGCGGCGGCGGAGGCGACCGCGAAGCCGACCAGCGCCGCCAGGTACACGCGCCGCGCGCCCCAGCGCGCGGCCAGCCCGGCGGCCAGCGGCATCGTCGCCACCATCCCGAGCGCGTACGCGGTGATGACCCATTGCACGGAGCTCAGCGACGCCCCGAACGCCGCCATCAGCGCGGGCAGCGCCACCACGACGATCGTGGCGTCCAGCACCGCGAGCAGCCCGCCGGCCATCAGGACGACCGCGGCGCGCAGCTCCGGCCCGGTCAGCCTGCTCACCGCCGACCGGCCAGGTCCGTGACGCGGACGGAACGCAGTGCCCGCGCCCACGTGCGCAGCTCGCCCATCGTCGTGTGCAGCGCCTGCGTCGTGCCCGGCGGGGGAACGAAGCGGCCGCCGGCGTCCAGGTGCTCCCACGCCATCGGGATCAGCACCGACTCGCGGACCGTGGCGGCCCGCAGCTCGGGGAAGACCATGCGCAGCTGCGCCACGGCCCTGATGCCGCCGGAGGCGCCGTACCCGACGAACGCGACCGGCTTGTACGCCCACTCGGTGAAGTGCCAGTCGATCGCGTTCTTCACGGCGGCGGGGAAACTGTGGTTGTACTCGGGGACGAGGAACACGAACCCGTCGGCGCCGGCGAGCGCGTCGCTGATCGGGGACGCGGCCCCTCCGCCGGGCTGCAGCTCGTGCATCGGCAGCGAGACCGCGGCCAGGTCGATCATGTCGAGGTCGAGCCAGTCGATGGTGCTGAGCTCGTGCTCCAGCCAGGCGGCGAGCGGGTCGGCCATTCTGGGCCTGCGCACGCTCCCGATCACCACGGCGATCCGGAGGCGGCTGTCGGCGTTGGTTTCCGTCATGGCATGGACGCTAGGAGTTCGCCTATGGGCGAACTCAAGTCGCCGGAACCTGCGCCTTTCCGGCGTCCGGCATAGTTCCGGGACGCCCGCTCGTCCTTGGTGGATGACTTGAGGAGGAGGACGGGTGGATCCAGGCTTCGAGGCGGTTCTGCGGCAGTTCGTCATCGACCGGTCGGGGGCGCTGTTCCGCGTACCACGAGCAGGTGAGCCGGTGGCGCCGGTCGCGGGTCGTGGAGATGAGCACGGACGAGCGGCTCAACCGGCCCGGCGACGGGCACGCCGACGCGGGTCTCCGGCCTGTTCGACGAGCTCGCCCGCGTGACCGGCAGGCCCGCGGAGTCGTTCGCCAAGGCCGCCGGGGACGGCCGGGCGCTCGGCCTGCCCCCGTACGCGAAGGGCGGGCTGGAGGGCTTCGCCTTCCCCGGCACGTACCGGTTCGCCGCCTCCGCCGCCCCGGCCGAGATCCTCGGCGAGATGGTGGCCCGCGTCCTGCACAACCGGCTGGCCCGCGGCATGTCGCTGCAGGTCGACAGCTCCGTCCGCTACGCGCTCGGCAGGCGTCGCGGGCCCGTCACGGTCGAGGACGTGCGGGTGCGTTCGCCGTGCAACACCTACCGTCACAAGGGCCTGCCGCCTGGGCCGGTCGCCAACCCCGGCGCTGCCGCGCTCAGGGCCGCCCTCCACCCGGCCGCGGGCTCCTGGCTGTACTTCGTGCTCACCGACCCGAAACGCGGCACCCTGACCTTCGCCACGACCGAAAAGGAGTACACCGAACTGGCCGAACGCGCCCGGAAGCCCGGCCACCGAGGATGAGCGCCCGTTCGTCTAGTGTGCGTCGTCGGGGGGCGCGGCGCGCATCAGCAGGTGGCCGCGGCGGAAGCGTTCGTCCTCCAGCGGCTCGCGCAGCATCCGGCCCACCTCGGCGAACCCCTCCTTGCGGGCCAGGTCGGCCAGTTCGTCGATCGGCCACCGGTAGGCCGGCGTGACCTTGTGGTCGAACTCCGTCACCGGGTCGCCCTCGGACTCGAAGAAGGCGACCAGGAAGTGGCCGCCGGGGGCCAGCACCCGGCGGAACTCGGCGAAGTACGGCGGCAGTTCCGCCGGCGGCACGTGGATCATGGAATACCAGGAGATCAGGCCGCCCAGCTCGCCGTCAGCCACGTCGAGGGCGTCCATCGAGCCGAGTTCGAAACGCAGGCCGGGATAGTCCCTGCGGGCGATGTCGAGCAGCGCGGGGGACAGGTCGACGCCGGACGCGTCCAGGCCGAGGTCACGCAGGTGGGCCGTCATGTAGCCGGGGCCGCACCCGGCCTCGACCACGGGCCGGGGCCCGGCGGCCCGGACGAGTTCGGCGAACGCGGCGACCAGCGCCCGGTCCAGCGGCAGGCGGTCGAGTGAGTCGCGGGCGAGGTCGGCGTACAGGTCGGCGACGGCGTCGTAGGCGCGCGCCGTCGCCGTGAGGTAGGAGGAGTCGGCCATGGCGGACGACTGTAGCCCATCGGCTCGGGTACCGCCGAGCCGTCGACGCCGCGACGGGCCGCCCGTTCTCGCGTATGCTGTGAACAAAAATCCAAACTGTTCATACGGATACAGTCGGCCGGCGCGGCCACGGAAGGGATCCCCCATGCTGAACGACCTGCCGTACCTGTCGGCCGGCGAAGGGCCGCCCCTGATCGTCCTGATCTACACCCCGCAGGCGGCCAACCCCACGGGCATGACGCGCTGGTCCACGATGCGGCTGATCCGGCCGTTCACCCGGGACTTCACCGTGTACGTCGTCAACCGCCCGCCCGGGCTGCCCTCCACCACGACAATGGCCGACCTCGCCGCGATCTTCGCCCAGGCGATCAGGGGCGCGTTCGACGGACCGGTCAACGTGCTGGCCCTGTCCACCGGCGGATCCATCGCCCTGCAACTGGCCGCCGACCATCCCGGCCTGGTCGACCGGCTCGTCCTGGCGGGCACGGCCTGCACCCTCGGCCCGGCCGGCCGGCGGGCCCAGCGCGGCTACATCGAACGGGCCCGCCAGGGCAGGCGGCCGAGCCCCGCGCTGGCCGAGATCGTCACCGAGTCGGCCCTCGGCCGCGTCCTGCTCAGGGGCCTGCTGTGGCTGTCGGACGGCGGGCGCGCCGGCCACGCCGACGCCGTCACCGTGCTCAACGCCGAGGACGGCTTCGACCTGCGCGGCCGGCTGTCCGAGATCAAGGCGGCCACCCTGCTGATCCAGGGCGGCGACGACCTGGTCTACCCGCTGGACCTGGCCCGGCAGACGGTCGAGGGCATCCCCGACGCCCAGCTCGTCGTCTACCCCGGCCGCAGCCACAGCGGCACGTTCACCGACAGGAGATTCGCCCCCGACGCCCTCGCCTTCCTGACCGACGGCTGAGGACCCGCCCCTCAGTGGCCGACCGGCCGCGGGGCGTCCCGCACCCGCGCCCGCAGCAGGGCGACGACGCCGAGCGCCACGTGCAGGACCCCGGCCACCGCCGCGGCCACGTGCAGCCCGGCGACGAACGCCGACTCGGCCTGCGCGGCCGCCACCGGCACGAGGGCGGGCAGCTGGAGGGTCTCGTCCAGGGTGGGGGCCAGGTCCGGCCCGCCGAGCCGGAAGACCAGGGCGGCGAGCGAGCCGAGCAGCGCGATCCCGAGGGCGTTGCCGATCTCGTTGCTCGTCTCGGCCAGCGCCCCCGCCGCTCCGGCCCGTTCCGGCGGTACGGCCCCCACCGCGGTGTCGGCGACGACGCTGAACGAGATGCCGTACCCGACGCCCGCGACGACCGTGGACGCGACATACCAGCCGACACCGCCCGTGACGGCCGTCGGGAGCAGGAGCAGCAGCCCGGCCGCGACGGAGAAGTGGCAGACGGCGAGCGCGGCCCGCCGGCCGACGCGGTCCACCACGAAGGGCGTGACGACGCAGGTGACGGTGAGCACCACCGCGCCGGGCAGCGCGAGCAGCGCCGCGTGCAGCACGGGCAGGCCGAGAACGGACTGGAGGTAGACGCCCGACAGGTACGCCGTCGCCGACCACGCCGCCAGCGGCAGCAGCCCGGTGACGATCGCCACGGTGAACACCCGGTCGCGGAACAGCGAGAACTCGATCAGCGGCTGCGCCAGGCCGCGCTGCCTGCGGACGAACCACCCCAGCAGCCCGGCCCCGGCCGCCCCCGCGACGACCGGGACGGCCGACAGCCCTTCGGCGGCGGCGTGCTTGAGCGCGTAGATCGCGAGCAGCAGCCCGGCCGCGGACGTCACGACGCTGGGCACGTCCACGCGCCCGGCGCGGGTCGTCCGCACCTCGCGCAGCAGGATCGGCGCGAAGACCAGGAACAGGGCGAGGACGGGCAGGTTGACCAGGAAGACCGACCCCCACCAGAACCGTTCCAGCAGCACGCCGCCCACGATCGGCCCGGCGGCGAACCCGGCCGCGAACGCCGCGGCGAACACGCCGATCGCCTGCGCCCGGCGCCGCGGGTCGGCGAACAGCTCTCTCAGCACGGCCAGCGCCGACGGCAGCAGGGTCGCGCCCGCCACGCCCATCAGCGCGCGGGCCGCGATCAGCAGCTCGGCGCTGGGCGCGAAGGCCGCCGCCGTGGAGCCGGCGCCGAAGACCGCGGCGCCGACCATGAGCAGCCGCAGCCGCCCGTACCGGTCGCCGAGGTTGCCGAACGCGATCAGCAGGGAGCCGACGGCGAAGCCGTAGACGTCGAGGATCCACAGGGCCTGGCCCGCGGTGGGAGTGAGGGCCTGGCTGATCCGGGGCATCGCCAGGAACAGGATCGAGCCGTCCATGGAGACCAGCAGGACGGGACCGAGGATCACCAGGAGACCGAGCCAGGCCCGCAGGCCCGGGGAAGTGCGCGTGTGCTGTCGAGACATGGCGCCGACACTCGGGCAGGACGCGCCCGGCAACCATCCCCCTGGCGTGGGTGCACCCAGCAGGTGTACCCACGCGGCCCGCCGGTCGGCCTAGGCTCGGTGGCGTGGAGAGTCTCGGAGCGTTTCTGAAGAGCCGTCGTGACCGGGTCACGCCCGCCGCGATCGGGCTGCGCACGTTCGGGACGGCCCGCCGGGTCCCCGGGCTGCGGCGCGAGGAGCTGGCGCAGCTCGCGGGGGTGAGCGCCGGGTACTACACGCGTCTGGAGCAGGGGCAGGCGGAGACCGCCTCGGAGCAGGTGCTCGACGCTCTGGCTCGGGTGCTGCGGCTCGACCGGATCGAGACCGTCCACCTGCACAATCTCGCCCGGCAACCTGCCCGTTCCCGGTTGTCCCGGCCGCCCGTGGAGGAGCCTCATCCGCGGGTGCTCGCGCTGCTGGAGTCACTGAAGGACACGACGCCGGCGGTCGTGCTCGGCCGGCGTGGGGACGTGCTCGCGTGGAACCGAACGGGTCATGCGCTGATGGGGGAGCATCTGCCGTTCGAGGCGCCGTGGGATCCGGCGGACCGCCCGTCCGTCCCGAGGATGTTCTTCCTGGATCCGCTCTTCCGCGACCTGCACCGCAACTGGGACGAACTAGCCCGCATCCACGTGGCCTACCTCCGGCTCACCGCGGGCCGCTTCCCCTCGGACGCCCGCCTGGCGGAGCTGATCGGAGAGCTGACGATGCACAGCGCGGAGTTCGCGGCGTTGTGGGCGGTGGGCGAGGTCGCCGACTGCACGGTGGGCACGATGCGCCTGCGGCATCCCACGGTCGGCGCGCTCGACGTCGACTACCAGGTCTGGCTCCAGCCCGACAGCCCCGACCACCGGGTCGAGATCTACACCCCGGCCGACCCGTCCTCCGCCGACGCCCTGCGCATCCTGACCCACCAGACCGGCCGGACGTCCTGAGACGTCCGGCCCTCGGGGGCCCGCCGGTCGCAGAGCTGTGGGGCCTTGACAGCTGCTGCGGCGCGCGTCGCGCCCGGCGGGCACCCCGGCGGGTACCCGGATTACGCGGGGTCAGACGGTGCCGTTGAAGCGGCTGTAGTACGCGCCCACCTCGTTGCGGTGGACGTCGTCGTTGTACACGGCGTCCTCGTCGAACTTCGGCGAGTCCTTGATCTCCTGCTTGGTCCGCGCGAGGTGGACCTTGCGCTCCTGCGGGTCGATCCGCGTGACGGTGCCGGCCGGCAGCACGACCTTCTTGCCGAAGATCCACGGACCGGTGTCGACCACCAGGTAGCTGTCGCCGACGGTGTGGCTCGCCTCGTCCACCGAGCCGATCGAGCCGTCGGTGGCCTCGACGTCGAAGCCGACCACGTCGAGAGTCTTGTCGCCGTAGACGTCGGAACCGTAGCTCCACATGTCCTGAGACAAGGCGTTTCCTCCTGATGATCTAGAGAACGTTGCCCACCCACTCTTCCCGGTTCAGCCGCGGCAAACATCGGGCCGCGGTCACTTTGCCGCGCGGGCGGCGTACGCGGCGAGGCCGTCGGCCATGCCCTGCACGAAACGGGTCAGGTACCACCGCCAGAAGCCACCCGACAGCGGCATCCTCGGCTCGAAGGCGGCCGACCACGTGATGTCGGTGCCGCCGCCGGCGGCCGGCGCGAGCTCGACCGTCCCGCGGTAGGAGCGGAACGGGCCGCCCAGGTTGTCGTAGACGAACCGCCGGTCGGGGACGAGCTCGACGACGCGCTCGCGCGAGACGTTGCGCCCGGTGCGGAAGACCCTGGTGTCGCCCGCCTGCTGCCGGGCCGCCGGATCGCCGCCCTCGACGTCGGCGGAGTCGATCGGCGACCACGACGGCCAGGTGGCGGCGTGCGTGAGCGCCGCGAAGACGGCCTCGGGGGCGGCCTGCGAGCGGGCGGTCACGGCGAAGGAGTACGGCATGAGCCCCAACGTAGGCACCGGCCCCGCCCGGAGGCCATGCGCACGATTGCCGTCGATCGGTCAGTTCTTGCGGTACGCCGACGGCCGCACGCCGGTCTGCCGCAGGAAGGCCGACGACAACGAGCCCGCACCGGCGAACCCGCACCGCCCGGCGATCTGCTCGACGCTGAGCGAGGTGGACGACAGCAGCCGCCGCGCCTCCTCGACGCGCAACCGGGTGAGGTACCGGTGGGGCGTCTGGCCGGTGCCCTCCCGGAACACCCGGACGAAGTGGTACACGCTCAGATGCACCTCGGCCGCGACGGCGGCCAGCGTCAACGGCTCGGCCAGGCGCTCCGTCATGATGGCGACAGCCGCCCGGACGGCCGCGTGCTCCGGGCCGGGCAGGCGCTCGGCCCCGCCCCGGGTCAGCAGATGCGTCACGAGGAAGGCGGCGGCGGACTCGGCGTACAGGTCGCCGGCCGCTGCGCGGCCCGGCAGCGCGCGCAGGAGCTGCTCGACGACCGGATCACCGGCCGCCAGGGCCGCGGCGGTCGCCTCGAAGTCGGGCTCGTGACCGCCCAGCGCGTCGGCGGCCCGCCGGACGGCCGCCGCGGGGACGTGCACCTGGACGGTGCTCAGCCCGGCCGCCGCCCGGTAGCTGATCGACCCGGCGCGGCCGGGGACCATGAGCTCCAGGTGGCCCGGGACCCAGCGCCGCCGGACCGGCCTGCCGCCCGCGTGCATCCGCAGGTCGGCGTTCCCCGCCACGCAGAGCACGAGATGCAGGTCGGACACGGCGGGCAGGGCGAAGTGCTCGGCCTCGGGCGCGTGCCGGAAGCCTTGCACCAGCAGCGACCGCCAGCCGGCGTCGTCCCAGCTGTTGTACGTGTGCCGCACGTACGCCGAGGTGTCGAGGCCGGCGTAGGGCGCCAGGTCGAAGTCGGGCGAGTCGAACACGTCCCGAGCCTAACCGGATCACCGCGGCGGGGCCTCGGCGAGCGAGAGGCTGTTGCCGTCCGGGTCGAGGACGTCCACGTGGCGCACGCCGCTGCCGTACGTCTCCACGGGGCCGTGCTCGATGCCGTGCCCGGCCAGCCTGGCCAGGATGTCGTCGAGGCCGGACACGCCGAACGTGATCATGGTGCCGCCGACGCGCGCGGCCCGCATGTGCCGGTCGTCGATGACGACCCACGCGTTCTCGCCGACCTGCCACAGGTGCTCCTCGCCGACGACCTCGTCCGCCGGGCGGCCGAAGAACACCTCGTACCACTGCTGCGCCGCCGCCCGGTCGCGTACGCACACCACGCTGTACAGATCCACTCGGACCACTCCTTCCTGTCCCTGTGCAGACTCCGCCGGTGTGGCGAACTCATCGCCGTGGCGGCGGGTTGACAGCGGGATGTGTGCGGTTTGTGAGCGGGGGGCCGGAGGGTGAGGGCGTTGGTGTCACCCGATGGAGGAGGAACCGGTTCATGTACCCCTGTGATGTCCCGTCCCGGCGGGCTGCCCGGCCGCGGTGGCTGCGCGCGCTCACGGCCGTCGTGCCGGCCGTGGGCCTGGCCGTGGTCGCGGCGCTCCCGGCCGCCGCCACGTCCCGGCCGGCCCTGGACGGGACGCCCGCCCTGCTGCAACGCCTGGCGCGGGAGGCGGTGGCGGCCGGGGCGCCCGGCGTGCTCGTCCGGGTCGACGACGGGCGCGGCCGGCCCGTCGAGATCGCCGAACAGGCCGCGTGGACCAGACGCGACCACGTGCTCAAAGCGGGCGACGAGTTCCGCATGGGGTCCAACACCAAGACCATGGTCGCCGTGCTGGTGCTGCAACTCGTCGCCGAGGGCAGGCTCGCCCTGACCGACCCGGTGGACAAGTGGCTGCCCGGCCAGGTGCCCGGCGGCGGCGCGATCACGCTGCGCATGCTGCTGAACCACACCAGCGGCCTGTACGACTACACCGACGACCCCGCCATCCGGCCCTCGCTGCTCGGCAAGGACCGGCGGCGGTGGACCCCGGCGAACCTGCTGGCCCTGGGGGTGAAACACGCTCCGCTGTTCGCGCCCGGCGCCAGATGGTCCTACAGCAACACCGGCTACGCCGCCATCGGGGCGGTCCTGGAGCGGGTCACCGGGGCAAGCCTGGCCCGCCTGGTCAGGGACCGCATCGCCCGGCCGCTCGGCCTCGGCCACACCTACTACGCGACCGGGCCCGCCTGGCGCGGCCCGTACGCCCGCGGCTACGAGCCGGACGCCGCCCACCAGCCGCCCGCGGTGCCGGCCGCGTTCCGGCGGCTCGCCGGGCCGCGCCACGACGGCCACGTGGACGTCTCCGGCCACGACCCCGGCTGGGGCGGCCCGGCCGGGGCGGTGGTGTCCAGCACCCGCGACTGGGCCCGCTTCCACGCCGCGCTCATGTCCGGCAGGCTGCTGCCCGCCGCCCAGCTCGCCCAGCTGCGCACCACCGTCCCGATGGACCCCCGGCAGCCGGACGGGCCCGGCTACGGGCTGGGCATCCAGACCGCCGCCCATCCGTGCGGCACGTTCTGGGGGCACGACGGCGGCATGCCGGGCTACCTGACCACCAACCTCACCGACCGGACCGGCGGCCGCACGGCCACCGTGCTCGTCGCGTCGGAGTACTGGGCCGAGTTCGAGGCCGACCCGAAGCTCGCCAAGGCCGTCCAGGCACTGCAGACGGCGGTGACCTGCACGATGTTCGGCAAGCCGGTGCCGGCCGCCGACTGAGCGGCGCGTGACCGGGCGGCGCGTTGACCGGGCGGCGTCGGCTGGGCGGCGCTAGCTGGGCGGCGTCATGACGGCTGCTGTCACCAGGCTCTCGGCCTGGGCTCGTGACATCGCCGCGCCGCCCGCGTGTGCGGCGGCGAACCCGGCGGGGCCCAGGGCGGCCTCGGCCAGCCCGGTGAGCCGCCGCAGGTCGGAGTCGCCGGGGCCGGTCCAGCCGCCCAGGACGGTGGCGGCCCCGAGCAGTCGGCCGGCCCGTTCCGGCCGGTCCCGGCCGAGCTCGATCGCGGCGGCCACCACCGCGGTCGCGGCCGCGACCGGCGTGTGCCAGGTCAGCGTCAGGCGCACCGCCGGATGGTCGAGCCGGCGGGCCGCTCGGTCGGGGAACCCCTCGGCGAGGTCCGCCCGAGCCAGCACGCCGAGCAGCAGCGCGGTCAGCGGCGGCGTGGTCGAACGGTCGGGAGGGGCGCAGGCCAGACCGGCCAGGGCGTGCTCGCGGGCCGCCGCCGCCCGCCCGGCGGCCAGCTCCAGCCGGGCCAGGCCCAGGCGCGCCTGCGTGCTCGACTCGGCCGACCCGCTGCGCCCGGCCCGGTCGAGCAGGCCGGTCAGATCCCGCCGGCCGCCGTCCACGTCGCCGGACTCGGCCCGGTGCAGCGCGGCGGCCACCTCGTTCTCCATGGTGTGCTCGGGCATGCCGAGCTCGCGGAAGCACCGGGTGGCGTGCTCTGCCAGGGCGGGCGCGGCACCCGCTGCGCCGGACCGGACCAGCGCCGAGCCGAGGGCGCTCAGCGTCATGCCCTGGCCCCACCGCTCGCCGAGCTGCTCGAACCCGGCCAGCGCGCGGGCCAGGGTGTCCTTGGCCTCGGCGAGGTGGCCGGTGTTCATGGCCAGCACGCCGCTGACCAGCAACGCCAGCGACCGGCTCCACGGATCCGTCCCCTCGGCCGGTACGGCGTGGTCGCCCTTCGCGGCTATGCCGACCGCCAGGCGGGCCATCTCGGCGATGGGATGCGTGCCCGGGACGAGCTGGGCCAAGGCTGTCCTGATCCGGTCGAAGGCGGCGTCGGTCTCCTCCGGCCCGGCGGCCTCGACGATGGCGATCGCGTGGGCGGCGGCGACCAGCGCGCGGGCGCGCGGGTCGGCCGGGCCGTCGGCCTGGAGCACCCGGCCGAGCAGGTCGAGCGACTCGGGCGGGAAGTCCCGCAGGAACCAGTACCAGCTCAGCGCGACGCCGAACCGCACGGCCCGCCCGGCGTCCCCGGACTCGACCGTCCAACGGATCGCGGCCGCCAGGTCGTCCCGTTCCGCCGACAGGCGGGCCAGCGGGCGGAGCTGCTCCGACGTGCGCAGGTGGGGGTCGGCGGCCTCGGCCAGCAGCAGGAAGAACCGGGCGTGCCGGTCGCGCGTGGCGGCGACCTCGGCGCGTTCGGCCAGGCGTCGCAGGCCGTACTCGCGGATGGTCTCCAGCAGGCGGTAGCGCGGCTCGGCCGGGTCGGCGGAGTCCACCAGGTGCAGCAGAGACTTGTCCACCAGCGCCGCCAGCAACTCCGACACGCCCCCCGCGCCACCGATTGCGGCCGCGTCGTCAGAGCCGCCGATTGCGGCCGCGGCGGCCTCGGTGAAGCTGCCGCGCACGACGGACAGCCGTTCCAGCAGGGACCGTTCGCCGGGGTCGAGCAGGTCCCAGCTCCAGGCGACGGCGGCGGCCAGGGTGCGGTGGCGCGGCAGCGCCGTCCGGCTGCCGGCGGTGAGCAGCCGGAACCGGTCGTCCAGCCGGGCCGCGACCGCCTCGACCGGCAGGGCGCGCAGCCGGGCGGCGGCCAGCTCGATAGCCAGCGGCAGGCCGTCGAGGCGACGGCAGATCTCGACGGTCGCCGCCAGCGCGCCGCCCTCCAGGACGAAGCCGGGCCATACGGCGGCGGCGCGGTCGCGGAACAGCCGAACCGCCGCGACGGACCGTGCCGCCTCCGGCGTCGAGCCCGGCTCTGGCAGGTCCAGCGGCGGCACCGGGTGCAGAATCTCGCCGTCGATGCGCAGGGGTTCGCGGCTGGTGGCCAGCACCCGCAGCCGCGGGCAGCGGCCGAGCAGCGTCCCGCACAGCGTGGCGGCGGCCTCGATCACGTGCTCGCAGTTGTCCAGCACGAGGACCAGGTCGTCGTCCGCGAGGAGCTCGACCAGGTCGTCCGGCTCGGCCCGCGCGGGCGCGCCCTCCTTGCGCGTCCGGAGCAGGTCGAGCAGCACGCGGGGGACGTCGTCGGGCCCCACTGCGGCCAGCGGCACGAACCACACCCCGCCGGACGGCGTGAGCCGCCGGCCGACCGCGCCGGCCAGCCGGGTCTTGCCCGCCCCGCCGGGGCCGACCAGGGTGACCAGCCGGGCCCGGCCGAGCAGGCCGGTCACCCGGCGCACGTCCTCGTCGCGGCCCACGAAACTGGTGAGCGGAACGTCGAGATTGCCATGCGACCGGCTCGACGGCGACGGCCCGTACGGTCCCGCCGGCCCGAAGGCAACGGATGGCCCAGGCAGCCCGGACGGCCCAGGCGGCCCGGAGGGCTCAGGCGACCGGGACGGCCGGTGGGGGCCGGGAAGGTCGCCGCGCAGGACCGCCAGGTGGGCTTGCTGGAGGTGCGGCCCCGGGTCCCCGCCGAAGTCGTCGGCGAGCCGAGCGCGGATGCGCTGGTAGGCGGCCAGCGCCTCGGCCCCGCGGCCGTCGCGGGCGAGCGCCCGGATGAGCTGGGCGTGCAGGCGCTCGCGCAGCGGGTGGGCGACTGTCAGCGATTCCAGCTCAGCGACCAGGCCGAGGTCACCTCCCAGCCTCAGGTCAGCGCTCAGCGTCAGGTCACCGCCCAGCCTCGGGTCACCGTCCAACGTCAGGTCAGCACCCAGCGTCAGGCCAGCGCCCAACGTCAGGTCAGCGCCCAGCCTCGGGTCACCGCCCAACGTCAGGCCAGCGCCCAGTGTCAGGTCGGCCTCGATGCGGTCCTCCAGGGCGGCCAGCCGGGCGCGTTCGAGCCGGTCGGCCTCGGCGGCGGCGAACGGCGCCGCCCGCACGTCGGCCAGGACCGGTCCGCGCCACAGGCCCAGGGCCTCCCGCAGGATGGCGGCCGCCTCGGCGGGCCGGTCCCGAACGGCCGCCCGCCCCTGCCTGACCAGCCGCTCGAACCGCACGGCGTCGACGGCGTCCGGCTCGACGGCCAGCCGGTACCCGGCGGGGCCGGAGGTGAGCAGCCCGGGATGCCCGAGGACGCGCCGGAACCGGGACACCAGCGACTGCAGCGCGTGCATGGGGGCCTCCGGCGGCGCGTCGTCCCACAACGCCTCGGCCAGGGTCTCGGGCCGGACGGCCCGCCCGGCGTCCAGGGCCAGCCTGGCCAGCAGCCCCCGCAGCCGCGCGCCGCCGACCCGCGCCGGGCCACCGGCGGTCACCAGCGACAGAGGGCCGAGGATGCCCACGCGCAGCTGTCCGCCGTCGCCGTCCGGCCTGGTCGAGTCCGCCATGGCCAGGAGTCTGGCACGCGGCGGCGGGTCGTGCCGCCCTTGACCAACCGGACCGTAGTCCGATACGTTGCCGGACATATTCGGACCGCAGTCCACTTGGAGATCGAGATGCTCAAGAAAATGATCACGGCCGGTTCGCTGGCGCTCATGGTGCTCGGCGCCCCGAGCGCGTACGCCGACTCGGGCCCCGGCAAGGTCGTCCACCACTCGCACAAGGAGGCCGGATCGCCCTGCGAGGGGCTGAAGGGCTGCACGTTCGTGCAGCTGAAGGGCGACCCTAAGACCGGCCCCTCGGAGGCCGTGTTCACCCTCAAGGCCGGCACCCCGTTCCCGCCGCACTGGCACACCAGCCCCGAGCACGTCGTCGGCGTATCCGGCGTGATGTTGTGGAACGTCAAGGGCCACAAGACGTACCGGATCGGCGCGGGCGACTACCTGTACTACCCGTCGAAGGCCGAGCACTGGGGCAAGTGCGCCGCGGGCGCCGACTGCGTCTACTACGTGTACGACTCCGAGCCCTACGACTTCCACCCCGCGGGCCGCTGAGCGGGCGTCGCCCCGCGGGCGCGGAAGGTGCGCCGGTAGGCGTCCGGAGGCACGCCGACCGTGCGGTTGAAGTGCCGGCGCAGCGTGGCCGCGGTGCCCATGCCGGTGGCCTCGGCGATGGCGTCCACGGCGTCGTCGGTGGTTTCCAGGAGCTCCTGGGCGCGGCGGATGCGCTGGGTGAGCAGCCACTGCAAGGGGGTGGTGCCGGTCATGGACCTGAAGTGGCGGCCGAGGTGGCGCGAGCTCAGGTTCGCCCGGTGGGCCAGGTCCTCCACCGTCAGGGGCTGGTCCAGGTGCCGGCCCGCCCAGGCGAGCAGGTCGCTGAGGGGATGCCCGTGCGGCTCGGGGACGGGAGTCGCGACGAACTGGGCCTGGCCGCCGGGCCGGTGCGGCGCCACGACCAGGCGGCGCGCGATCGCGTTGGCGACCGCCGAGCCGTGGTCGCGGCGGACCAGATGCAGGCACAGGTCCAGGGCGGCGGCCTTGCCCGCGGCGGTGAGCACGCTGCCCTCGTCCGCGTAGAGCACGTCGGGATCGACCTGGATCCGGGGATGGCGGGCGGCCAGCGTCTCGGTGTGGGCCCAGTGGGTGGTGGCCCGCCGTCCGTCCAGCAGGCCGGCCGCGGCCAGGACGAACGCACCCGTGCACAGCGAGGCGACCCGCGCGCCCGCCTCGTGCGCGGCGCGCACGGCCGCGACGAGGTCGGCCGGCGGCTCCTCGTCCACCTCCGCCCAGCCGGGGACGATCACCGTGTCGGCCTCGACGAGCCGGTCGAGCCCGGCGTCGGGTTCGAGCAGGAACCGCCCGTCGGCCCGTACGGGACCGGCTCCGCAGATGACCGGCTCGTACCAGCGTTCGACGGGGACGGGCGGAGGCGAGCTGAACAGCTCGTAGGCCAGGGCCAGCTCGAAGTGCAGGATCCCGTCGGCGACGGCTACCGCGACTGTGGTCACGTCCGGAATTGTACGCATCATGTCGTTCCGGACGCTCGTGCGGCGACGCGGTGCACCGCCAGGATGTCCGCATGGCTGATGCGCACATGACACAGATGAAGACGACCGGCTCCGCGGTGGCGGTCTACGGCGCGTACGGGCACACGGGCCGTTTCGTGGTGGCGGAGTTGCTGCGGCGCGGGCTGGTGCCCGTCCTGGCGGGCCGCGACGGCGACGCGCTCAAGGCGCTGGCCGAGGCGTACCCCGGGCCGGCGGTCAGGCAGGCGTCGGTGGACGATCCGGCGGCGCTGGACCGCGCCCTGGACGGCGTGACCGCGGTGATCAACTGTGCCGGGCCCTTCGCCGCCACGGCCGCCCCCGTGATCGAGGCGGCCCTGCGCGCCGGCGTCCCGTACGTGGACGTCGCGGCCGAGATCGAGGCCAACGTGGACACCTTCGAGCTGTTCGCGGAGCGCGCCCGGCAGGCGGGGGCCGTGATCGTCCCCGCGATGGCCTTCTTCGGCGGGCTCGGCGACCTGCTGGTCACGGCGGCGATGGACGACTGGACCGGCGCCGACGAGGCGCACGTGGCCTACGGGCTGGACAGCTGGCACCCCACGACCGGCACCCGGGCCGCGGGCAAGGTCTCCAGGGAGCGGCGCGACGGCCGGCGCGTCCGCCACGCCGGCGGCCGGCTGGAGTACCGCGGCGACCGGGCGCCGGCCGGGAAGTGGTCCTTCCCCGAGCCGACCGGGACGCGCGACGTCATCGCGGAGTTCTCGATGGCCGACATCGTGACCGTCCCGAGCCACCTGGACATCCCGGAGGTGCGCAACCACATGACGGTCGAGGCGGCCACGGACGTGGTGAACCCCGACACCCCGGCCCCGGTCGCGGCCGACGAGCACGGACGGTCGGCCCAGCCGTTCGTCGTGGACGTGGTCGTGCGTTCGGGCGCCGGGGAACGCCGGGCGGTGGCCCGCGGCCGGGACATCTACGCCGTCAGCGCGCCGCTCGCGGTGGAGGCCGTCGAGCGCATCCTCACCGGCCGGACCAGGGCCGCCGGGGTGGCGTCGGCGGGGCGCATCTTCGACGCGCCGGACTTCCTGCGGGCGCTGTCGCCCCACATCGAGGTCGAGCTCGACACCGCCGCGCAGCGCTGAGGCGCGCGCCCGGACCACGTGCGGGGTTCAGCCCGGTAGCACCGACAGTTCGCAGGCGTAGGAGTCGGCCGGCGCGTTCAGGGCCCACACGACCATCGCGGCCAGCGATTCCGGCCGGATGCACGCCTGCGGGTCGTACGGACGGCCGAAGGCGGCCCTGACCTCGCCCAGCAGGTCGGTCGCCGTGGCCGCGGGGTAGACCGTGGTGACCCGGACCCCGTGGACGGCCTCCTCCTCGCGCAGCGAGTCGGCCAGTTCGCGCAGCGCCGCCTTGCTGGCCACGAACGCCGACCAGCGCGGGACGCCGGTCAGCCCGGGGGAGGCGTTCACGAAGATCACATGGCCCTTGGACCGCCGCAACGCGGGCAGCGCGAGCCGGACGAGCTCGGCGGCGGAGGCCACGTTCACCGCCATCGTGCGCCGCCACGTGTCGGGGCCGGCCTCGGCGACGGCCTCCACGGGGGAGACGCCGGCGCAGTGCACCACAGCACGTATCTCCGTCAGCTCCGCCGCCAGCGCCGCCATGGCGGGGGCCAGCGACGCGGGGTCGGTCAGGTCGGCCTCGATCCCGCGGACGTCCAGCCGCCCGACGTCACGTCCGACGGCGATCACCTGGTGCCCGGCCGCGCCGAGCGCGGCGGCCAGCGGCCTTCCGATGCCTCCGGTGGCCCCGGTCAGCAGCACGTTCCCCATGGCGGCCGATCATTCCGGCAGGACGAGGAGGGCGCAACGGCCTTTCCGCCCGTCCGCTCACATCCATCGGGAACGGTTCGATTTCACCTCTGGTGCACCACGCGTATTCAGCGTACGTTACTCAGCACTCAGTATTCAGAGTGTGACATGTTACAGATCCAAGAGGTCACCGTGAAGAACCACACAATCGCCGCCGGGCTGCTGGCCACCGGACTTCTCGCCGCCGGATGCGCCACCGGCGGAACCGGCACGGCCAAGGGGCCCGCTCCCTCGATCGCCGCCTCCACTCCCGCGGAGTTGTCCGGTGAGGTCAAGGTGTGGTCGTTCGACGTGGGTGCGACCGCCCTGAAGCGTCTGGCGCCCGAGTTCACCAAGCTGCACCCCAAGGTGAAGATCGACGTGACGGACGTCGGCTACGACAACATCTACGAGAAGGTCACGGTCGGCATGCAGTCGGGCACCGGCCTGCCCGACGTCGTGCACCTTGAGGACGAGCGGGTCCCCGGCTACGCCAAGAACTTCCCCAACGGGCTGGCCGACCTCGGGCCGGTCGCCGGCAAGCTGAAGGCCGACTTCGACCCGGCCAAGTGGCAGACGGCCTCCGGCGAGGGCGGCAAGCTGTTCGCGCTGCCGTGGGACTCCGCGCCCGTCGGCCTGTTCTACCGGCGCGACTACTTCGAGCAGGCCGGCATCAAGGCCGACGACATCCAGACCTGGGACGACCTGATCAGGGCCGGCGAGACGCTGAAGGCCAAGACCGGCAAGAAGCTCATGGTCTCCGACCTGGGCAACAGTGAGCCGCTGTTCACCACCCTGTTGCAGCAGCAGAAGCAGGGCAGGTTCGTGGACGGCAAGGTCGCGGTCAACACCCCGGCCGCCGTCAAGGCGCTGACCCTGATCAAGACGATGAACGACAAGGGCCTGCTCCAGAACGAGCAGGGCTGGGACGGCCGGGTCACCGCGACCAAGGAGGGCAAGGCGGCCGTCGCGCCCACCGCCGTCTGGTGGACGGGCACGCTGGTGTCGGAGATGCCGGAGCTCAAGGGCAAGTTCGGCGTGATCCCGCTGCCCGCGTTCGAGCCGGGCGGGGTGCGCACCTCGGCCAACGGCGGGTCCATGCTGGCGGTCACCGGCCAGACGAAGAACCAGCAGGCGGCGTGGGCGTTCGTCGAGTTCGTCACGGCGAACAAGGACAGCCAGCTGTCGATGATGAAGCAGGAGTCGCTCTTCCCGGCCTACCTGCCCGCGCTGGCCGACCCGTACTTCTCCGAGCCGGTCGAGTACTTCGACGGGCAGCCGGTCAACAAGATCTTCGCCGACCAGGTGCGCGCCATCCCGGCCGTGGAGTCCACCGACGACGACGCCGAGGCCAGTGAGCTGCTGAAGAAGCTGCTGCAGCGCGCGGTGGTGGGCGGCAAGGACCCCAAGGCCGTGCTGGACGAGGCAGCCGAGCAGATCGCGTCCGCCACGAAGCGGGAGATCGGATGATCGTTCGGCGCCGCCTGGTCCCCTGGATCTTCGCGGGGCCCGCCGCCGCGCTGTTGGCGCTCTTCTTCGCCTACCCGCTCGGGGCCAGCCTCTGGCAGAGCCTCCAGCGGACCGAGGACGGCGTGACCGAATGGGCCGGCCTGGAGAACTACCAGCGCCTCCTGCACGACGACAGGTTCCTGCAGTCTCTGGTCAACGTCGGGCTGATCCTGGTCGTGCAGGTCCCGATCATGATCGGGCTGGCGCTGGCGCTGGCGTACGTGCTCAACCAGTCGTGGCTGCGGTTCCGCGCCACGCTGCGGATCGCGTACTTCCTGCCCGCCGTGACGACGCTGGTCGCCTACGCGGTGGTCTTCCGGGTGCTGCTGCGCACCGACGGAGGCATGGTCAACCAGCTGCTCGGCGCCGAGATCGCCTGGCTGGACGACCCGGCCTGGGCGCGGGTGGCGCTGATCGCGTCCATCACCTGGCGGTGGACGGGCTACAACATGATCATCCTGCTGGCCGGCCTGCAGGCGATCGGCAAGGAGCAGTACGAGGCCGCCTCGATCGACGGGGCCGGGCCGCTGCGGTCGTTCGTCAGCGTGATCGTGCCGCAGCTCAAGCCGGTGATCCTGTTCTGCTCGATCACCTCCACGATCGGCACGCTCCAGCTGTTCGACGAGAACAAGCTGCTCACCGACGGCGGCCCCGACGACGCGACCACCTCGCCGATCCTGCTGCTCTACCAGGTCGGCTTCAAGCAGTTCGACTTCGGTTACGCCGCGGCGATGGCCTGGGTGGTGGTGCTGCTCATCGGGGTGCTCTCCTACGCCCAGTTCAAGTGGTTCGGGAAGGAGAAGTCATGAAACGCCTGCTGCTCTGGCTGCTCATGGCGGCCGGCGCGGTGGTCAGCGTCGCGCCGTTCTACTGGATGTTCGTCGCCTCCACGCACGACACGTCGGAGCTGTTCCGCAGCCCGCCCCCGTTCCTGCCCGGCGACGACCTGCTGGACAACCTGCGGTCGCTGGAGGAGACGATCGGCTTCTCCCGCGTGGTGCTCAACAGCCTCGGCACGGCCCTCGTCTACACCGCGCTGTCCGTGCTGGTCAGCGCCATGGGCGGGTACGGCCTGGCCAAGTACCGCTTCCGCGGGCGCGGCCTGCTGCTCGCGGTGATCCTGGCGACGATGATGATCCCGTTCCAGGTGCTGCTGGTGCCGCTGTTCCAGATGATGGCCAGCATCGGCTGGGTCGACTCCTACGAGTCGATCGTCATCCCGTTCCTGGCCAACTCGTTCGGCATCTTCCTCATGCGCCAGGCCTTCCTCGACTTCCCCGACCAGCTCATCGAGAGCGGACGCCTGGACGGCGCCGGAGACCTGCGGATCTTCTACCGGATCGTGCTGCCCGTGGTCCGGCCGCAGCTCGGCGCGCTGGTCATCTTCACGTTCATGAGCCAGTGGAACTCCTTCATCTGGCCCCTGCTCATGCTCACCAGCGAGGAGAAGTACGTGCTGCCGGTCGCGCTCAGCCACCTCACCGGGCTGACCCGCGTCGACTACTCGGGCCTGATGCTGGGCGCGCTGCTGGCCACGCTGCCGCTGATGCTCATCTTCTTCGTCTTCCAGAAGCAGTTCGTCTCCGGGCTGCTCGGCGGAGCGGTGAAGGGGTGAGGCCGCGGCCCCGCCGCTGACGTCGGCCTGCCGGAGTGCCCGCGCTCCGGCAGGCCGGCCGCCGGGAACGACCCGTTATGACGTAACTCACCCTCCTCGACGTCACATCTCGGCCGCCGATCCCGTCTTGAAGGCGAAGGCGAAACGAGGAGGGTCCGATGCGCTCATCGGTGCGGAAACGTCAGTCGTCGGGGCTCGGTCATTGGTCGTTCATGTTCGCCGAGGTGGCGATCTGGTCCTTCGCCGTCCTGGTGGTGACCGGGCTGTTCCTCATGGTGTTCTTCGACCCGGACATGTCCCCGGTGCTCTACCACGGCGTGTACACGCCGCTGAGCGGCGTCCCGGTCAGCAGGGCGTTCGACTCGACCATGCGGCTGAGCCTGGAGGTGCGCGGCGGGCTCTTCGTCCGGCAGATGCACCACTGGTCGGCGCTGGTGTTCGTGGCGGCGGTCGCCATGCAGTTGCTGCGCATGTTCGTGACCGGCGCGTTCCGGCGGCCGCGCGTGCCGCAGTGGCTGATCTGGGTGACGCTGCTGCCGCTCGGGATGGCCGCGGGGGAGACCGGCAACATCCTGCCCGACGACATGCTCTCCGGCGGCAGCCTGTGGCTGATCCAGTCGGTGCTGCTGTCGATCCCCGTCGTGGGGTCGTACGGCGCGCAGCTGCTCTTCGGCGCCGGGTTCCCCGGCGACAGCATCATCCCCACCATGTACTGGACGCACGTGCTGGTGATCCCGGCGGCCATGGTCGCGCTGCTGGCCGCCCGTGAATGGCTGGTGCGGCGGCACGGGCATTCGCGGTTCGCCGCGCCGGTCCCGGTCCGGGCGGGCGTGCGGCCGTTGATGGCGGGCACGACGATCGGCGTCCTGGTCATCCTCGGCCTGGCCTTCCAGATCGCCCCCATCTGGTTGTACGGCCCGGCCGGGCCCGGCCAGATCTCGGCCGGCTCGGTCCCCGACTGGTACATGGGCTTCCTCGACGGCGCTCTGCGGATCATGCCGGGCTGGGAGCTGACGATCGGGGGGTACACGCTCAGCCTCGCGGTCCTGGTGCCCACGTTGGTGGTCCCCGGCGCGTTCTTCACCGTCCTGGCCGGCTACCCGCTGGGCGAGCGCATCGTCCTGCGGCGACCCGGCCGGCGCGACGCGCTCGGCCGGCCCAAGAGCAGGAGCCGCCTGGCCGCCGAGGCGACCGGGCCGGCCGTGCTGGACCGGCCGCGCGAGGCGCCCGTGCGAACCGCCGTCGCCGCCGCCGGGGTCGCCTTCTACGGGCTGCTGTGGGCCGCCGCGGCCAACGACCAGCTCGCCCACCAGTTCCACCTCTCGGTGGAGGCCGTGACGATCTTCTTCAGGTACGCCGTCCTGCTCGGCCCGGTCGTCGCCTTCTGGCTGACCCACCGGCTCTGCCTCGGCCTGCGACTCCAGGACCGGCACGACGTGGAGCACGGGCCGGAGAGCGGCGTGATCGTCCGGAGCGCGCAGGGCGGCTTCCACGAACGCCCGATGCCCGTGGAGCCCGGGCGGCAGCACGCGGTCACCGGGCCGCGCGACTGACCGCGGGCCGGGCCGCTTGACCTTGACACTGTGACAAGGTCTTCACTGGTCGCCGAGGAGGTGGTCCCGATGACCAGACAGGAACAGGACCCGGACCCGAGCGGCGCCGTCGGAGGGCTGGCGGCCGGCGACCCGTCCGTACGGCTGCGGGCGGCCCTGGCGGTGGGCACGACGCCTGACCCGCGCCTCGTCGGCGCGCTCGTCGAGCGCTGCGCGGTCGAGCCGGAGTTCCACGTGCGCGACATGCTCACCTGGGCGCTCACCCGCCATCCGGCGGAGCTGACGGTCCCGAGGCTGCTCGGCGAGCTGCGTTCGGAACGCGCGCAGGCCCGCAGCCAGGCGCTGCACACGCTGTCCAAGATCGGCGACCGGCGGGCGTGGCCGGCGATCACCCGCGAGCTGCTGACCGACGCCGACGACGAGGTGGCGCGGAGCGCCTGGCGGACCGCGGTGCTGCTGGCACCCGAAGAGGAGAAGCACGGACTGGCCGAAGTATTGTCGACACAGCTCGGGCGCGGCCGACGGGAGACCCAGCTGAGCCTCAGCCGGGCGCTGGTCGCGCTCGGCGAGGTGATCGAGCCGGTGCTGCGGGCCGCGATGGCCGACCCGGATCCCGGCGTGCGCACGCACGCCGGGGCCACGAAACGGCTGCTGCGCGACCCGGAGGCCGGATTCGAGTTCGCGATCGAGGAGGCGAAGCGCGTCGTGGCCCTCGGCGCCGGCGGCCAGGAGGGATGATGGGCTGTGCTGATCGGCGACGTCGCGCGACGGTCCGGGGTGAGCGCCCGCATGCTGCGCCACTACGACGCGCTCGGGCTGGTGCGCCCGACGGGCCGCAGCCACGCCGGCTATCGCGAGTACTCCGGCGAGGACATCCGGCGGATCTTCCACATCGAGAGCCTGCGGTCGCTGGGCCTGTCGCTGCGTGACGTCGGCCGGGCGCTCGACGATCCCGGCTTCACGCCGTCCGGGCTCGTCGAGGACCTCATCCGGCGCACCCGGGAGCGCATCGCGGCCGAGACGGAGCTGCTCACGCGCCTGCGCCGGATCGACGCCGCCGGCCCCGCCGGCTGGGACGACGTGCTCCAGGTCGTCTCCCTCCTGCAGGCGCTCGGCTCGAAGAACGCCGGCCGACGCCAGAGCGCGGCGCTGTCCTCGGCCGCCGAGGTCCCGGTGGAGGCGCTGGTCGAGGCGGCACTGGGCGAGAGCGATCCGCATGTCGCCGGAGCCCTGCGATGGGCTCTGGCGCAGTCGGGCGAGGGCGCCGCCGCGCTGCTGGCGCAGGGCCTGCACGCACCGGCGGCCGAGGTGCGCAAGCGCGCGGTCCAGTCGATCGCCGAGCTCCCGGACGCCGCGGCGACCGCCCTGCTCCGGGACGCCCTGACCAGCCCCGACGTCGTGGTCCGCCGCTACGCGGCCCTGGCGCTCGGGGCCCGCGGCGTGGACGAGGCCATCCCCACGCTCATCGACATGGTCGTCGAGGGGACGAACGACGTCGACGCGGCCGACGCCCTGAGCGCGCTGGCGGGCCGCCCCGGCGCGGCGGACCCGATCGCCGCCGGACTCGTGGACCGCCTCGCCCGGCGTGGCGCCGAGCCGTCCGCGCGCCGGCGGCTGACGCAGGCGCTCGCCGACATCCCGGGAGCCGCCGCGTCACGCGCCCTCGCCGACCTGGCGCAGGACGACGACCGCGCCGTCGCGCTCACCGCGACCTACATCCTGGGGCTCCGCGACACGCGATGAGCGCTCGGCCCCGTTCGGGGAGCGGGTCAGCCGGCCGGAGTCCGGCGCTGCGCCGCCGCGGCGGCCTGGCCGACCCCCTGCCTGATGCGGCTCTCCACCCGCGCGACCGCGCCCGTGCCGGCCGCCATGCTGGCCCCGGTGACCTGGGCCTGGCCGGTGACGAAGATGCCGTTGTTCAGGATGGTCGTCTGGCGGTCGCGCAGGTCGCTCACGTCGACGTTGTGCTCCTCCAGGAAGTCGGCGACGGTGTCCATGATGCGCTGCTCGGCGGCCTTGACGTACATCTCCTTGTCGAGCTGCTGGAAGTAGCGGTGGTAGAGGTGGTCGGTGGCGTGCTCGCGGGGGTTGTAGGCCGCGCCGTAGTTGAAGGTGTGACCGCGGATGGCCTTGATGCTCGCCTTCTGCTGCCGCCTGCGCCTTCTCGGCTCCGAGAGCGCGGCGAGGGTGTTGGGCAGGGCCAGCACCAGCCCCGCGGCGGTGCGCCGCAGGGCCGACAGCGCGATGCGGGCCATCCGCTCCGAGGGCGCGCAGTTGACCAGCCGGTCGACGTCGCGGTAGGCCTCCCGCAGCGGCGGCAGCAGCGAGTAGCCGGCCTCGGTGAACATCATGCCCTTCTCGGCGAGCAGCACGAACCGCAGGAAGATCGAGATCACCACCTCGCCCTCCCAGCCTGTCACGCTCACCGTGAGGTAGGGGCGGGCCCGCGTGCGCGGGTTGTCGCGCAGCTGGTGGATGAACCGCTCGCTCACCGTCGGCACGGGCGGCAGGAGGGCGTCGGGCAGCACGGCGGCCTGGAGCTCGGGGTCGGTCTCGTAACGCAGGTCGAGGCCGTTGACGAAGAGCTTGTCGCCGACGGTGAGACCGGGCAGGCCGAGGGCGGCGATCTCGGCGGCCACCCGGTCGTAGAGCTCGCCGACCGCGAAGGGCACGACCGTCTCGCCGGGCCGGGCCTTGGCGACGTTCATGGTGAACGACCAGTTGTTGATCCTGCTGCCGTAGCCGACGAAAGGGGAGTAGTCGGCGAACACCGTGACGTTCCCGGCGCCGCGGTCGGCGATGTCGACCAGATGGTCGCGCAGCGCGGGAGAGCTGGGCAGCGGCGCCTCGGCCGGGTCGAAGGAGTCGCGGGTGAGCCTGGTCAGGATGACCGACTCGTGGGCGTCGTAGAGCTCGGCGAAGACGACGAGCCAGGCCAGGAAGATCGGGAGCAGGACGAGCGGGCTGGACAGCAGGGCCAGGGTGGCCACGGCGAGCACGGCCAGCACGGCGTCGCGCACATGCTGGCGTCTTCGGGCCATCAGGCCGTACTTGAGCATCGTGGCCAGGTCGACGCCGGGGGACTGGGCGACGGCCCGGAAGCGGTCATGAAGAATCGAGCGAATGGTGGAATTACGCACTTTCGCGTCGAGCATCATGGCGATGCAGAGATATCGGGTGACTTCCGTCGCGGCCGGGCGATCGCCCTGGAAATGGCGGCCACAATTAGCGCATACCAGGGAATCGGGCGAATTGGGGCTGTCGCAGTGACCGCAGTTCATCAGCTCAGTCCTCTGGTTGGGGCTTCGTGGAGCCTGACGTCACCCCGACTTTAACGAGCGCGCGTCCGGCGTCGCCACGCAAAAAGAATTCGCCCTGAGGACATTATTCGCCAAACAGAATAAACAACAATGCCGGCCTCAGATCTCCTTGAGGAAGACGATCGCGTCCGCCTGGTGGACGGTGGCGGGATCGAGGGCCAGGTACGTGTGGTCCACCGGGACGCGGGGCGCCGGCCCGCGGTCGAGCGCCCCGGCCAGGCGGCGCGGATCGACGACGGCGCGGGCGTCGCACGCGTCCGACAACATGCCTTCGAGGGTGTCGGGGGCCGGGACATCGGCACCGCGGGAGCCGAACATCGAGGCGGCGAAGGCGTACCGGTCGCCGAGGCACGCGGCGAGCACCGCCCCCGCGCTCCACCACCGCAGCTCCTCGCCCGCGAACCGCAACCGGCTCTCGTCGCGCTGCAGGTGACGGTTGTGGGCGAAGACGAGGGTGGGGCCCCGGCGCTCCTCGCGCCGGACGATCGCGTCGAGGTTGCCGGCCATCATCGCGTCGCGCAGGCTCATGAGCGCGCCGAGGCGGGCGGGCGAGGGATCGGCCATGCCGGCGTGGTAGCGCAGCAGCCCGGTGGCGGCGCGGGCGTGCAGGCCGGCGCGCCACCGGTCGTCGCCGGACGTGACGGCCGCCAGGTGCGGGGCGTGCGCGGTGAGCAGCACGCCGAGGTCGTCGGCGATCAGGCGCAGCTCCCTTACCTCCGGCGCGGCGCCGATCGAGCGGGCCGGGTCCGTGAGGGCGGCCGGGTCGGTCCAGCGCTCGTCGGGGCCGAGCAGCGCGTCGAGCCTTTCGCGGGTCAGGGGCAGGTCGAGGTGGGGGGCCAGGTAGTCGTACAGGGCGGTCAGGGCAGGGCGCGGGGCGGCCGGGCCGGTGATCTCCACCGGAGCGTCGAAGCCGTCGAAGCGCAGCCGGTCGCGCGGCGCGGACCGCTCGTTGCGGGCCCGCATCCAGCGCAGGAGCTCGCGGTTGGCGGGCGAGGCGCCGAACCCGTGGCTGAAGCCACGGCTCATCGCCTCGTCGAGGGTGACGTCGCCGCCGGTCACGTACGCGTCGGCGGTCAGGCCGGCCAGGCAGTCGCTCTCGATGACGATCGACCGGTAGCCCTCGTGCTCGACGAGGTGACGGAAGAGCTCGTTGCGCAGCTCCAGGAAGGCTTCGACGCCATGCGTGGGCTCGCCCAGGCCCAGCACGCGGACGCCGGGGGGCAGCAGCGCGGTGAGGGCGCCGCCGGTGAACGCCTGGGCGGCGGCCCGGATCGAGGTCATCATGCCTTCAACCGTATCGTTGAACTTCTCGTGTAAACTTCTGGCCGATCCCCCAGCGGGCAGGAGGGCATACCTTCAACATGCGGCCCATCGATCTGGCGCGCGCGCACGGCCTGTCCACGCAGGCGGTGCGCAACTACGAGGAGGCGGAGATCCTGCCGCCGTCCCAGCGTTCCGCGCACGGCTACCGCGTCTACACCCCGCGCCATGCGACGGCGCTGCGGACGTTCCTGGCGCTGGTCCCCGCCCACGGGCACGCGACCGCGACCGCGATCATGCGGGCCGTGAACGGCGGCGGCCTGGCGGCGGCGCTGCGCCTGATCGACGAGGGCCACGCCCAGCTCGCCGAGGACCGCGGCACGCTGGAGGCCGTCGAACGCGCGCTGCGCGACCTGGCGCCGCCGCGCGAGCCGGAGCCGGGCGTGACGTTCATCGGCCCGCTGGCCCGCCGGCTGCGCATCAAGCCGGCGACGTTGCGCAAGTGGGAGCGGGCCGGGCTGACCGTGCCCCGGCGCGACCCGCGTACCGGCTACCGGGTCTACACCGCCGCCGACGTCCGCGACGTGCTGCTGGCCCACCAGTTGCGGCGCGGCGGCTACGGGCTGGAGCAGATCCGGCAGGTGCTGGACCAGGTGCGCGCGGCCGGCGGCATGGAACCCCTGCAGGCGACGCTGCGCGACTGGCACGACCGGCTCACGGCCAGGGGCCTGGCCATGCTCACCGCCGCCGGCGCGCTGGACGCCTACCTGCGCGAGGGGAACTTTGCGACCGGAGAGGGCATCTAACACGCCGTGGAAGCGTCGAACGCCGGAGAACCGCAGCGTATAGGGCAATACTGGCTGGCCGGACGGCTGGGGTCCGGGGGCCAGGGGGTGGTGTACGACGCCTACGACCCCGAAGGCCGCCGGGTCGCGCTCAAGGTCCTGCACATGGCCGACAGCCAGGTGAGCCGTGAGCGGTTCGCCAAGGAGGCGGCCGCGGCCGGGCGGGTGGCGTCGTTCTGCACGGCGCGGGTGCTCGACTGCGACCTGTCGGGCAGCAGGCCGTACATCGTCAGCGAGTACGTGCCGGGCCCCAGCCTGCGCCGGGCGGTCGAGCAGGGGCGCCGGTTCGCCGGGGACGACCTGCACCGGCTGGCCACGGCGATCGCCACCGCCCTGACCGCCGTGCACGACGCGGGCGTGATCCACCGGGACCTGAAGCCGGACAACGTGCTGCTCGGCACCGACGGCCCGCGCGTGATCGACTTCGGGGTCGCGCGCACCCTGGACATGTCGCTGACCAGGACCGGCGAGGTGGCCGGCACGCCCACGTACATGGCGCCCGAGGTGTTCACCGGGCAGCGGGCGGGCGCGCCCGCCGACGTGTTCGCCTGGGGCGCGATCATCGTGTTCGCCGCCACGGGCGAGGACCCGTTCCGCGCCGACAACCTCGGCGGGGTCATGCACCGGGTGTTGTCGAGTCAGCCCGACCTGAGCGGGCTGCCGCCCCGGCTGGCCTCGCTGGTGTCGGCCACGCTGGAGAAGGATCCGGCGGCCCGTCCCACCGCCCGCGACCTGCTGCTCGCCCTGGTCAGCGGCAACAGCGCCGACACCCGCGGGCTGCTGACGGCGGGCAGCCGCGCCGCCAGGGGCGTGCACGTGCCCGAGCAGGGCGACCCGGCGCTCGGCACGATCGCCGAGGACGCCTACGGCGCGCTCGCGCCCGAGGAGCGCGAGCTGGCCGCCGAGGTGTTCCTGCGCCTGGTGACGGTCACCGAGGACGGGCACGAGACCGTGCGCTGGGCGTTGAAGGAGGACCTGCTCGCCGGACGCTCCGAGGGGGAGACGCGGGCGATCGAGCACATCCTCCAGGTGTTCTCCTACCTGGTGACGCAGAAGAACGAGGCGGTGGCGCTGTCGCGTCCCGCGCTGCTGCGGGCCTGGCCGCGGCTGCGCGTCTGGGTGGACGGCGACCGCGACGGGCTCGCCGTGCTCGGCCAGCTGAGCGACGCCGCCCGCCAGTGGGCCGGCAACGGCCGCAAGGACGGCGACCTGCTCCAGGGCAGCCGCCTCGACCAGGCGCTGACCTGGGCCGCCACCGGCCGCAGGCACATCACGCTGACCCCGCTCGAACGTGACTTCCTGGCCGCGGGCACCGGCCTGGCCAGGCGGCGCGTGCGCCGCCGGCGGCTGACCACGGCCGCGCTGGCCGGGCTGCTGGTGGTGGCGCTGGCCGCGGGCGGCCTCGCCGTGCTGCGCGGCAGGCAGGTGACCGAGCAGAGCAGCCTGGCGGGCCGGCAGCGCGACCAGGCGGTCGGGCGGCAGGCCGCCGCCGAGGCCGACCGGCTGCGGACGAGCGACCCGGTCACGGCGATGCTGCTCAGCGTGGCGGGCTGGCGGCTGGCGCCCACTCCCGGCACCCGGCGGAGCCTGACGACCTCGCTGACGATGCCGGAGAGCGCCGTCTTCCGCGACCCCGGCGCCAAGGGCGTCTCGGCGTCGGCGTCGGCGGCCGGCGGGCGCGTCCGGGCCATCGCCGGCGAGGACGGCGTGCGCGTCTACGACGTGCCCTCCGGGCGGCAGACCGCGTTCTGGCGGTGGCCGCGCGGCCTGGACGCACTGCCGTCGGCGGCGGCGCTCAGCCCGAGCGGGCGCACGCTGGTGGTGGTCAGCAGGGACACGGTCTACGCCTGGGACGCCAGGACGGGCGCCAAGCTGCGCGAGCACCGCGTCGGCGAGGGCGGCGTGCAGGTCGCCTTCGACGGCAACGAGAACCTGGCCGCGGTGATGCGCGACAGCACCCTGGACTTCCTGTGGGACACCAGGACCGGCGCCTCCTACACCCCGAAGCTGGAGGCGGGCGTCGCTCCGGCGATCGCGCCCTCCGGCGCCTACATCGCGGGCGTCGGGCCCAACCAGGGCGGCCTCAAGGTGATCCGCCTGCCGAGTCTCACCGTGGACACCCGCCTGCCGAAGGCGTGCGGGCCGGTGGTGGCGTTCACGCCGGACAGCAGGCGGCTGCTGTGCGCGAACGGCGACATCGCGGCCTTCGACCTGGCCACCGCCAGGAAGGTGCCCGACGCCGACCGGCCCTTCTGGCAGGAGTCGGCCCTGGACGACACGCTGGCCGGACGGCTGCGGCTGAGCCCCGACGGCCGCCGGATGCTGGCCGTCGAGGGCCGCACCCTGCACCTGCTCGACGCCGCCGACGGCGACGAGCTGGCCCTCTACCAGGCCGAGGGCGAGCCCGAGGACGTCTGGCTGGAGGCCGACGGCCACACCGTCCGCTACGTGCTCGACAACTCGACCGTCACCGCCGACCTGACCTCCCGCCTCCCCTCCACCCGGCTGCCCCAGGGCTACGAGCTGGACGCCTTCAGCCAGGACGGCCGCCTGGCCGCCGCCACCAAGGACTCAGGGCCGGTCCGCGTGTGGGACGGCGGCCGGCTCGGCGTCCCGATGGCCGGCAGCGCGGGCGTCAGCGGGCAGTTGTTCGACCCGGCGGGCGCCCGGCTGTCCGCCGAGGGCGCGGACTCCTCGGCCGGCCTCTGGGACGTCGCCACCGGCCGCCGGTTGTGGCGCCACGCCGTGCCGCGCACGCAGTTCGTGCTGTCGAAGACGTTCACCCCCGACGGCCGCCGCCTGGTGCTGTCGCTCAAGGAGCTCAGCCAGCGGGACGCCCGCAACGAGCTGGTCGTCCTCGACGCCGGCACCGGCCGGACGCTCGCCCGCCACCCCCTGGCCACGGCCACCGAGACCATCGTGTCCACCCGCGACGGCACGGGCGTGGTGACCGCCACCGGCAAGGTCTACGACCTGCGCACCGGCAAGGCCGTCGGCCCCGGCTTCAACCGGTCGGGCCTGGCGATCGCGCTCAGCCCCACCGCGCAGGTGCTCGCCCTCGGCTCGGCCACGGTCGAGCTGTGGGACGTCGCCACCGGCCGCGAACTGCCGCCCGCGCTGCGCGTGGCCGCCCGGGCGCAGGTCGAGACCGTGCTGTTCAGCCACGACGGCTCGCTGCTCGCGCTGATCGGCAGGTCCATCGGGGAGACGTTCGACGACGTGTACACCGTCCAGGTCTGGGACGTCGGCTCGCGGGAGCGGATCGGCTCCTTCCCCATCGGCATCCTCGACCGGCTGGCCTTCAGCCCCGACGACCAGACCCTGTACGTCTCCGGCAACACCTCAGGGACGATCATCCGGATCCCGGTGGGCGCCGAGTCCGTGGCCCGCCTGGTGTGCGAGCGCGCGGGCCGCACGATGAGCCCGCAGGAGTGGCGGCGGCACCTGAAGGACGTGCCCTACCGGGACGTCTGCCCGGGCGCGCGGCGCGGACGGTCGTGACGCGCGCCGGTCGTCAGATCGCGGGCAGGCCCCGGTCGCCGTTCAGCACGCCGCCGCGCAGGCCGTCCAGGGCCGTGACGCGCGGCGGCACGCGCAGCGTCAGCATGGCGACGTCGTCGTCGTTGTCCTCGGGCCGGACGCGTGCCAGCAGCATGTCGCCGAGCGCGTTCAGCGGCCGGTGGGTGTGGGAGGCGGCGTACCGGCTCAGGCGGGCCAGCCCCTCGTCCAGGGAATGCCTCGGGGACTCGATCAGCCCGTCGGTGTAGAGCACGAGGGTGGACCCCGGCGGCAGCTCCACGACGGCGTCGGCGCGCTCCCCGCGGATGCCGGTGCCCAGCAGCAGGCCCTGCCCCTCCTCCAGGAAGCGGGTACGGCCGTCGCGCTCGACCAGCAGCGGCGGCGGATGGCCCGCGTTGCTCCAGCGCAGCAGCCAGCGGCCGTCGTCGGTGTGCTCCAGCCGGGCCAGGACGACGGTGGCCATGGTGGCCTGCGCCATGCGCACCACCGCGCGGTCGAGCCGGTCGAGGATGGCGCTGGGCAGGTCCTGCTCGGCGCCGGCGTAGGCGCGCAGCATGTTGCAGACCTGGGCCATCCCGGCGGCGGCCTCCAGGTCGTGGCCGACCACGTCGCCGATCACCAGGGCGGTGGCGCCGTCGGGCATGGTGAAGGCGTCGTACCAGTCGCCGCCGACCTGCGAGGCGCGGGGGGCGGGCACGTAGAGGGCGCTCATCTCCAGGCCGGGCACCGACGGCAGGCGCGGCAGCAGGTGGCGCTGCATGGTCTCGGCGACCCGGCGCTGCCGCTCGTACAGGCGGGCGTTGTCCAGGGCGAGCCCGGCGCGCCGGGCGATGTCCTCCACCAGCAGCAGGTCGGCGGTGGTGAACGCGCCGGGCCGCTCGGCGCGGCCGAGCGTCAGCGCCCCGACCACCTCGCGCACGCCGCGGATGGGCGCGATGCCCGCCGAGTGCATGCCGGTCCTGCGGAACAGCTCCTGCTGGAAGACCGCGATGCCGGAGTCGGGCGCGCCCTGGTAGGTCTCCGGCCCGGCCAGCGTCGCGGTGACCCCGCGCAACGCCCGCGACAGCGGCATCGGCGACTCCTCGGGGACCGCGGGCATCGGCCCCTCCAGGTCCGCGTGGTGCACCAGGACGCCGTCCTCGTGGTGGACGACGGCGGCGCGGCTCACGCCGCCGTGCTCGGTGAGCAGGTCCACCACCACCCAGTCCGCCAGCAGCGGCACCACCAGGCGGACGAGCTGGCGCAGCGTCTCGTCCACGTCGAGGCTGGCGGTGAGCGTCGTGGTGGTCTCGGCCAGCAGGGCCAGCCGGTCGAGCTCGGACATCGACGTCTCGTGCGCCGGCTCGGGGACCTGCGCGCCGGGCTCGTCGGCGTCGTGGAAGAGCACCAGCGCCCCGGTCCTGCCGTCGGCCAGCAGGCAGGGCGTGACCAGCCAGGAGGCCGGCAGCAGGGAGCCGTCGCCGCGCGCCAGCCATTCCCGCTCGCCCTGGGAGGTGCCGCCGGTGATGAGCGGGCGTCGCATCGCGCACCGGCTGCGCGGCAGCGTCTCGCCGCGCGGGCCGCGGTGGAGCAGGTCGTGGGCGTCGCCGCCGAGCAGTTCGGCGGCGGGGCGGCGGAGCAGCGCCTCGGTGCGCGGGGCGACCTCGACGATCCGGCCCCGGTCGTCCACGACGTACCCGCCGGCGTGGGTCAGGTCGCACAGCCCGCGGGGACGTCCGTCCTGCGGCCGGTGCGGCCCGCCGTCGTGCTCGGGCACGTTCATGGTGTCGGCTCCTCTCGTCCCCACCTCCTACCCGCCGACCCGTCCGTCACCAGGGACGCCCGCGGTCCTGACAGTATGGCCGAGCTTATGGGGATGTATTCAGTCGCCGAGGATCCGGGTGCGGTCGCCGGCCCCGTCGGAGAGGAACGACGCCAGGGCACCTCCCTCCTCGCCGACGGCGGCGCGCTCGGCCGGGGACAGGCCGCGCAGCGGCGTGACGAGCACGGTGTCGTCCTCGACGGTCCAGGTGGCCGAGACGCGGCCGTCCACCAGGACCACCCGGGCGCCGGCGACCGACAGGCCGCGGTGTTCGCGGTCGATGATCCGCTCGCGGTCGTCGTAGCCGAGTATCGCGTTGTCGAACGCCGGCAGGAACCGCACGGGGGCGGGCGTGCCGGGGTCGGGGCGCGGGGCGCCGGGCAGGTCCAGCAGCTCGCGGCCGCGTTCGTCCCGGAAGGCGACCAGCTCGTCGCGTACCGCCGCCACGGCCTTGGGCAGGCCCGCCAGGCCGGACCAGGCGCGCAGGTCGGCCGTGGCGGCGGGGCCGTACGCCGCCAGGTAACGCCGTACGAGAGCCTGCCCCACGGGATCGGAGCCGTCGGCGGACGGCGGGTCCACCTCCCGCCCCAGCCAGGACGACAACGGCAGGTTGCGCACGCCCGCCCGCGCCCGCCACAGCCCGCGCGGCGGGAGCTGCGCCATCGGGACCAGCGCGGCGACCAGCATCTCGCCCAGCGCCCGCGGCCCCGGCCCGGGCCAGCGATCGGCCACCGCCCGCGCGAGCTGCGACATCGAGCGCGGCTCGCCGTCGGCCAGCACCGCCCGTCCGGCCGCCGCGAGCTCGTCGAGGTCCACCCCGGCCAGCTCGCGGCGGTAGACGCCGAGCACCCGCTGGCGCAGCATCGCGTCGTGCCGGGACCGCCAGGTCAGGACGTCGGCGGCGGTGACCAGGTGGACGGTGCGCCGCATCAGGTGGGTCCGGACCACGTCCCGGCCGGTCAGCAGGTCCGACAGCGCGGCCGGGTCGAAGGCGCGCAGCCGTGACCAGAGCCCGGCGAAGGGCTCCTGCGGCTCCTGCGCCTGCAGGCCGCACAGGTGCCCGACGGCGTCGAGGACCGGCAGGCCGGCGCGGTCGAGCAGCAACTGGCGGGCGAGCGTGGCGCGGTTGAGCGCCCTGGTGCTCAGAACGGTCATCTTCTCTTCTCGCGCTCAGCTGTTTCCTCGCGTCCAGGACGCGCCGTGACGGTCATGTGCTTTTCCCGCGCTCAGGACGCGCCGTGCTCGACGATCCAGCTCACCCCGAACCGGTCGCGCACCATGCCGTGCAGCGGCACCCACTGCGCGGGCCCGAGCGGCCGCACGACGGTCGCGCCCGCGCCCAGCCCCTCCCAGTACGCGGTGGCCTCCTCGGCCGTGCCCGCCCCGAGCGAGACGAAGAACGCGTTCTCGCCCTGGTCCCAGGGCAGGTGGGCGGGCACGTCGTAGGCCATCAGGCGGAAGCCGCCGGACGCGGCCACCTGGCCCCACATCACCCGGCCGGCGTCGGCGGGGTCCTGGACGTTCCCGGCGTCCGCGTAGGTCACGGTGGTGACGTCCCCGCCGAACACTGACCGGTAGAAAGCGAGCGCAGCGGCGGCCTCGCCCCGGAAGTTCAGCTGAATCACGACATTTATAGACATGACAGGCTCCTCGCCGCTTCCGTTCATGGTCGCCGGGAGCCGTCCGGCTCCCGGTTGCGATGCCCATGCTGGCGGAGGAAGCGGTCAGGTTGTGGCCTCTTCTTGCGGCACCATGGGAGACATGCAGAAGACCTCAGCACGCCTGCTGGCCCTGCTCTCGCTGCTCCAGACGCGCCGCGACTGGCCGGGAGCGCTGCTCGCAGAGCGGCTGGAGGTCAGCCCGCGCACCGTGCGCCGCGACGTCGACCGTCTGCGCGACCTGGGCTACCCCATCGCGGCGATCAAGGGCCCTGACGGCGGCTACCGGCTCGACGCGGGCAGCGAGCTGCCGCCGTTGCTGTTCGACGACGAGCAGGCCGTCGCCCTGGCCATCGCGCTCCAGATCGCCGCCACCGCCGGGGCGGGCATCGAGGAGGCCGCGGCGCGGGCGCTCACCACCGTCCGGCAGGTCATGCCCGCACGGCTGCGCCACCGGATCGACACCCTCCAGGTGACCGCCGTCGAACGGGCGGGCGCACGGCCCGAGCCGCAGGTCGCCGGCGGGGTGCTCGTCGCCCTCAGCACCGCCGTCCATGCCCGTGAGGCGTTGCGCTTCGACTACCCGTCGGAGGCGGACGACGGCGCGCTCCCGCCGCCCCGGCGGGTGGAGCCCCACCACCTCGTCACCTGGGGCGGCCGCTGGTATCTCGTCGCGTGGGACCTCGACCGCGCGGACTGGCGCACCTTCCGCGCCGACCGCATCCGGCCGCGCACGCCCACCGGGCCGCGCTTCATCCCGCGCGAGCTGCCCGGCGGCGGGGTGGCCGCCTTCGTCACCGCGCGCTTCCGGGGCTCGGACGAGGCGGGCGACTGGCCCTGCCGCGGCGAGGTGATCCTCGCGCTGCCCGCGGCGGTCGTGTCCCGTTACGTCCGGGACGGGCTCGTCGAGGAGGCGGGGCCGGACCGCTGCCGGATCGTCATGGGGTCGTGGTCGTGGCTGGGGCTGGCGGCCGCGCTCGGCAGGTTCGACGCCGACATCGAGGTCATCGGCCCCGCCGAGCTCAAGGACGCCTTCGCCCAGCTGGCCCGCCGCTACACCGCCGCCGCCTCCTGACCCGGCTCACTTCTCCGGGAGGCGGGCGACGTCGGAGACCGGGCCGAGATGGGCGAGCTTGTCCGGGTTGACCACCGAGTGGATCGCCTGGATCACGCCGTCGGCGACGTCCAGCTCGACCACGCCCGCCACGCGTCCCTCGGCGTCGTACATGACCGCGCCGGGGCGGCCGTTGACCCAGGCCGTCCGTACCGTGACGCCGAGCGCGCGGACCCGGCGCAGCCCCGCGACCAACATCTTGACGACGCGGGGCGCCCCGGCCGCCGGTCTGGCCATCGCCTGGGCCTTGCCGCCGCCGTCCCCGTGCAGGACCACGTCGGGCGCGAGCATGCCGAGCAGCGCGTCCAGGTCGCCGCCGCCGGCCGCGTCGAAGAACCTGCGGGCCAGCTCCTCGCCCGCCGCCCGCCGCGCCTGGGGCGGCGCGCCGTCGCGGGACCGCCGGCCGGCGGCGACGCGCTGCCTGGCGCGGGCCAGGATCTGCCGGCAGTTCACCTCGGTCTTGCCGGTGATCCGCGCGACGTCCTGGTAGCCGTACCCGAACACCTCGCGCAGCATGAGCACCGCCCGTTCCACCGGCGACAGCGACTCCAGCAGCACGAGGAACGCCATCGACAACGAGTCGGCCAGCTCGGCGTGCTCGGCCGGTCCCGGCTCGCCGGGGTGCGCCACGACCGGCTCGGGCAGCCATTCGCCCACGTACGTCTCCCGTCGCACCCGCGCCGAGCGCAGGTGGTCGATGCCCAGCCGCGTCACCGCGGTCGTCAGGTACGCCTTCGGCTCGGTGATCACGGTGCCCGCGTTGCGCGCCCTGGTCAGACCGAGGAACGCGTCCTGCACGATGTCCTCGGCGTCGCCCACGGAACCGGTCATCCCGTAGGCGATGGAGAACAGCAGCGGCCGGTAACCGGTCACGTCCGGCTCCTCCGCCAGGGGGCCGGTCGCGTCGGCCCCTGTACCGCGGCTCATCAGCTCGGCCTTCCCGTCCGGAGGTGCTTGCGTACGACGCCCAGCAGGGTAGCCGTGCGGCTGGACCTCCTCCCGACCAGGGAGGCGGGTCCGGTGGCGCACGGAGGTCACCACGCGATCGGGCCGAGGCGGTCGACGAAGACGCCGGTCGGGCCGTCGGGGCCCAGCGTCGCGAGCCGGACGATCGAGTCCGTGCCCTCGGTGACCGTCAGCAGGCCGGTGTGACGGTTCATGTCGGTGGCGGCGAACTTGTGGTTGGCGGTCTCGCCGGGGGTGGCGACGTTGAACTTGATGTGCGGGAGCGCCTGGGCGTACCGGACGGTGATCATGTTCAGGGCCGCCTTGGAGGAGCTGTAGGCGAGCTCGTGCATCTTCGAGACGGGCTGGTCCGGATCCGTGACGACGGCGAAGGAGCCGCCGCCGCTGGACACCATCACCACCCGCGGGTGCTCGGCGGCCTGGAGCAGCGGCAGGAAGGCGTGGGTGACCCTGACCGGGCCGTAGACGTTGGTGTCGTAGACCGCGTGGATCTCCCCGGCCGTGGCGTCCGCGGGCGGGACGGCGTTTCCCGGCGCGCCGGCGTTGTTGACCAGGACGTCCAGGTGGTCGGTGTGCTCGCGGACGAGCCGCGTGGCCTCGTTCACGGACGCGTCGGAGGTCACGTCCAAGGGGATCAGGATCACGTCGATGCCGTCCTCGGCCAGCCGGGCGGCGGCGGCCTGCCCGCGGGCCTCGTCGCGGGAGCCGAGGAAGATCTTCCAGCCGAGTGCGCCGAGGCGGCGGGCGGCTTCGCGGCCGAGCCCCTTGTTGGCGCCGGTGATCAGTGCGGTGGTGCGTTCCGTGTTCGTCATGCGCTCTAAGACGGAACCCCCTCCGTGGCTGTGACAGCTTGTGAGCGACGTCACAACGGCCGGTCCGAAGTTGACGGATACGCCTGGTGGGCGGCGGCATCGGGGGCGAGCGATGGTTCGAGCCGCCCGCAGCCGGGCTCAACTCGGCGTCAACGACCAGGTGTTCGGGACCTGCGGGATCTGCCTTCTGGATGGGCGGCCCCATCGCAGCAGCTGCACAACCTCGGCCCGCTATGGGCAGCGAGCCGGTGACGACGAAGCCGAGGTGCTCAACGACTCAAGCGAGCCGGGAGTTGATCGTCGGGCGGCTCACCTCGAAGCTCCGCGCCATCTCCCTGATCACCCCGGACGCCGCCATGGTCCCGCAGCCCTCACAGCGTGCGGCGGTGTGCTGCTCCTGTGACCGCGAGCAATTCGACGGCCGGCTCCACCAGCGCGACACGGACGAACAGCCACCACCGTCGGCCGTCCCCAGCACAGACACGCACCGTCACCGTCTGCGGGATCACAGCGGCGTTCACGCTGCCCCGTCGGCCAGCTCTGCGCACCGCGTGGTGCGACGTGGCGCTGGGACCGACAAGGGCGGCGCACGGGTCGTACGAGCACGTCATCGTCCTGTACGTGTGCGCGCGGGAACGTGGTGCTGGTGGTCACGCCCGGCACGGCCGCGGACACGCTGGCACGGCGGCGGACGCGTCGGCATGGCGGCGGACACGACCTGTCGGTGCGGCACGGCATCCTGGCGAGCGTCGGAGCCACGAAGGGGCGGCGACACGCCGGAGACGTTGCATGTCCCGTCCGGGGGCCGGAGGCAGCGCGGCCGAGTCCGCGCCCAGTCTCGGCCATCCGGCCGTTCACGCGGGCAGGGCGCCGACCTGCGGTGGCGAGGTCCTACCGCTTCCGGATGCCGTTGCGATGGCGACGTCGTCCCGACCCCGCATGCGCATGGTCAATTTCTGGATTTGAATTTCCAGAAATTAGAAAATGTTAGGGTGTCGCCGTGACTGCGGAGGTCGGCGTGGTGACGCCTTGCAAGCATTGTGGAGCTCCCATCGAGCAGCGGCCGGGGCGCGGGCGGCCGAAGTCGTACTGTCCGGAGAAGGGCTGCCAGGCGGCGGCCAAGCGGGAACGCGAGCTGCGGCGGGCCACCCCCGGGCTGGAAGGCGCGCTGGCCAGGGCCGAGCAGTTGTACGACCGGATGGAGACCGGGCTCCTCGCGGCCATCGAGCCGCTGGCCAAGGCCCTGTCCGATGAGCTGAGCCCGGCCGGGGTCGAGGCCAAGCTGAGCGCCGTCCAGGCAGAGGCGCACACGCGCGTGGCGATCGCCCGCACCGAACGTGAGCAGGCTTTCGAGCAGGTACGCCTGGCCCGCGAGGCCACCGAGCACGCGCGTCGGCAGACCGCCGAGATGCGGGCCCGGCTGGAGGAGGCCGAGAACGAGCGCGAGACGGCGCTGCAGGACGCCGAACGCGCCCGCGAGCAGGCATTGGCCGCGTTGCGCGAGGCGGCCAGCACCGAACGGCAGGCGTTGCAGACCGCCGAGAAGGCGGTCCGGCGGGCCGAGCAGGCCGAACGGCGGGTGAAAGAGACCTCGCGCCAGGCGGAGCTGACCGAGCAGACCCGGGATCAGGTCGTCCAGGAGCTGGCCGAGCAGGCGGAGGCGGCCGAGGAGCGGGCCGAGGAGGCGCGGGCGCAGGCCGTACAGGCCGGGCTGGAGGCGGACCGGGCGCGGGAGGAGAGAGATCGCGCCCGGGAGGAGGCGGTGGCGGCCGGGCGGGCGCGCGAGCTGGCCGAGCGGGCCATGATCGCGGCCACGGCCAGGGAGGAGGCGGCCACGCAGGAGCGGGAGCGAGCCGTGGAGCGGGCCGAACGCGCCGAACGGGCGGCCGCCGAGGCCGAACGGGACCGGGCGGTCGCGCAGCGGGAGGCCGCCCAGGCCGCGACCGAGGTGGGCGACCTGGTCCGGAAGCTGGCGTCGGCCGAGGAGGACGCCGCCGCGGCGCTGGCCAAGGAGCGCAGACAACACGCCCGTGAGAAGGTGCGGGCCGCGGCGGCGGTCAAGGAACGCGACCAGTTGCTGGGGGAGTTGCGGTTGGAGCGCATGCGCCTGGCGGACGTACGGGCCGAACTGGACGCGGCACGCGCCGAGGCCGCACTCCTACGGGAACGAGCGGTCGCCGCCGAACTCACCCAACGACCTCTCGCCCCCGAACCGCAGGCGACACGGGCCGACTGACCGCAGGCGACACCGGGCAACGGCCCCGCGGGCAGCGCGGACCGGGCATCAACCAGGAACACCCGCCCGGCCGCAGACAACCAGAACCACACGCCGCACCGCGCATCACCTGCACCGCAGGCTGCCCGAACCGCACCTCGGACCGCGGGCCGCGCGAATCGAACCTCGGGCCGCCCATAACGCGCACCCCGCACTGCCCGAACCGCACGTCGGGCCGCGCACTGCCCGAACCGCACGTCGGGCCGCGCCCTGCCCGCACCGCGGGCTGCCGAGAACGCACCTCGGAGGCCCTCCACTCGGGTTGCGGCGACGGGACGCCATGTAGCTCGCCGGCGGCGAAGGCGATCAGGTCGCCGCGGTAGTTCATGGCGCCAAAGATCCGGTCCGTTCCTCCCCGGAGGCCTACTCCTCCGGCTCCCAGGCGCGGAGCAGGTCAAGCAGCCCTGCGTCTCCGTCAACGTGCAACGAGCCGGCCTGGATACGGTCGTACAGGTAGAGGACCAATTCGCTGGCCGTGCCGTGGATGGAGGCGCCGGCTGCGTCCGAGTTCTCGCCGGCCGCGGCAGTGGGCGACGGGATGCGGGAAGAGCGTGCGCCGTCGCCGTCGACCGTGAGGCGCCAGGAGCGGCCCTCGGCTGCGTGGAAGTCGAAGGCTGTGGGCTTGTGCGGCCAGGCGCTGGGCGTCGCGACGCAGGTGAACAGGAACTCCTCGACGCCGTCGAGGGCGACCTCGGTCGGCACCGGCTGCGGGGCGCCCGCGGCGAGCTGGGCGTCGTACGTGTGCACTGCGCTCTCCTGAACCCGGTGCCGGGCGACTCCGCCGGAGGTTCGTGGCGTCTGCAGGGCACTCCACCACGCCCAGCAGCCGGCGTCCGGGCCCGCCTCCCGCAGCACGCCCAGCAGAAGGTGCGTGGACTCCTCCAGCCAGGCCAGCAGGGCCTCGCGCTCCTGCGGCACCTCCAGCGCGGCGCGCGCAGCGGCGGCCTCGGCCGGGGGAGCGTCGGCAGGCCCCGCGCCGACGATGGCGGCCCAGAAACGGTCTCCCCCGCCCAGGTGCTTCACCAGATCGAACAGCTTCCACTCGGGGCAGGTCGGCACCGGTGCGTCGAGACTGGGCGCGGCGGCGACGGCGCCCCGGAAGGCGGTCGACCGTTCATCGATCAGTCGCAGCAGGTCAGGGAACTCCAGATTCTCTTCCACGCCGGATGTCTATCACCGTCGATCCCGAGACCGGTAAGCGAGAGCGGTTCGGTCAAGGCGCACGAGGTCGCGGCGGAAGTGGCCAAGTGGCTGGGGCTAGGCAGTGAGCATGCGGTCACCGATTGCGAAGAGTGCTTGAAGGCCTGCCAGGCATGTGCGGCAAGTGATGGGAAGGCCCGGAGGTGCCGGGGCATGCTGGTGGCATGAAGGGTGATCAGACAGCCGCTGCTGTCCGTGTGCTGATCAATCAGTACGACCCCGAAGGTCTGTCAGGCATGGGGGCTCCTGAGGACGAGTACGACCCTGAAGTGCGTGATCTGACCGCTCTGGTGCGCGGTGAGGAAGAGGTCACAGCCGAGGCTGTGGGCGCGGTCTGGAACCGATGGTTCAACGAGGTCTCCGAGTGGAGCACCCGGAAACCTGAGCAGGTCAGTGAGGTTGCGGCCGCGCTGGAGAGACTTCGTGGCCGGCAACAGCGCTCGAATCTGCCCTGATCACAGGGCTCGGGATCGCCGGCTCGGCGTATGGGTCGTGATTCAGGTAGTGGCCCAAGCGTCGCCGGTGTCTCCCAGGCCGTCAGCTGCCGCTCGATGGCTGTTTCCTGGTGCGCGAACGGGTTGATCAGGTCGGCGAGGGCCTGCCGGTCCTGCTCGGACAGGTCCTGCAGGGGGACGGCCACCGGCTCGGTCACCTGCATCGTGGCCTCGGGCGTGATGGCGTCGTCGGCGCTGAGGGCCCGCCTGATGACGACCTCGGTGAGGGCTCTGGCAGGAGTGCGTTCGAGCGGAGTCGTTACGGGGGCTTCTGGGCGCTTGGGTCGGGCCTGTGCGCGCGGGGGCTTCGGTGGCCCTCACTGCGGCCGAACGGCGACCGAGTCGGCGGAGAGCGTGACCTCGACGGTGATGTGCGGATTGTCCGGCTGCGGGAGCTGAAGCCCACGCTTGAACTCCTCGGCATCGTCCGGCATCACCTTCGGCTGGATTGTGACTTTGACTTGGCCGGTCTCCTCATCTGGGTGCGCCGTCATCGTGGCCACCTCGGGACGGGACCGGAGCCAGGAGACGACCGTGTCCTGGGCCTGCCGGAGGTCCGAGGCTGAGAATCCCTTGCCGCCGATCAGGGTGACCTCCATGGGGAGGGTCCTGGCCAGCTCGATCGCGCGAGCCGGGATGGGCCCCTTGAAGCCGACGCGCAGCCCGCGCTGGTCGTCGACGTATCCGACGCCGGAGATCTCGTCAGGGAACTCCGCATTGAGTTTGTCGATCACCCGGCTGTTGGACGACTGTGAGCCGAAGCGGTCGATGGCCTCCTCGTAGGAGATGCCCTCCGATCTGGCGACGGCCCCGAGGTCGACCAGCTCGGCGTAGGGGATGCCGTCGATCACCACGTCCGGGTCGGTCACCGCAGGGTCGTAACCGTCGAAGTCCGTCGGCTTGGGCGAGGAGGTAGCAGCCATCCGGCTCGCGTACCGCTTGACGACCTCCTCCAGGGATCGGCCCGACGATGCCGCCTCTCGCTTGAGCCGCTCCAGGGTGGGCCGATGCGCTTTGGGCTGATCGGCCCGCGGCAACACGATCGTCTCGGTCCCGGCCACAGAAGGCACCGGGCCGGCACCAGACTGGCCGCAGGCGCACAACGACGCGAGCAGCGCGATGACGGTCAACCGCGATCTCTTCATACCAAGAGGACGCCCCGCCGGCCTGGAGGGTTCATCCAGACGTCCCGTCCAGTACGGCGAAACCGTTCATCAAGGTGCGCCTCCAACGCGGACCTTGCGCGCCCACCATGGAGGCCGCGGCTCCTGGCCCTGCAGTAGTCCAGGTGGGCGGGCGATGAGAAAGCACTGCGCCCTTCCTGAGGGTGAAGTCAGCGCGAGCACCGACGGGCGGCCCGAAGGAGACCATGACCATCGTCCATACGTCCGCGCCGGGAGCGCGCGAGAACCCTCTGAACGGCTGCTGGTTCGCGGCGGGTGCCCCTCGGCCCGAATACCCGTGCCGGACGCTGCGGATGACTGCCGCGCCGTACCGGTTCGGCTATCCGGGCCACCGAACGGGGTGGTTGTGAGCGGCATCGTCCTCGGCCGAGGACGTCTGTCGATTGCGCCGGGTCGGGACGGACCCGCGCGACGAGGACACCTTCCCCGAAATCGGGTGGGGTGAGGGCCTGATGGGGGCGGAGGTGAACCGTGGCGCCGCCAAGAGCGCGGCCACGGTGGCGCGATGTGGGTTGAGCCCTGATTGGTTCGGGCCGTCCTGGCGGCCTGTTCGATCTTCGCGCAGTAGGCAGCACGGGCTTCCTCGTCGATCTGCTCCCCGTGTTCGGCGCGCGACCCGGTCCGGCCGTCGAGGCCCTCGCGCAGGATGTCGGCGTGCCCGGCATGCCGGGTGGACTCGCCGAGGACATGGGCCATGATGGCGAACAGGTTCATGTGCCAGGCCGGCGTTGACTCGGGCCACCACGGCACGTGGCCGGGGGCGTCGAGGGGAAGCTCGTTGATCGTCGCGTCCGAGTGTTCCCACGTGCGCCGGTAGAACCCGATGATCTGATCGCGGGTCTCGTCCTCGGTCGCCCACAGATCGCTGGCGTCGGAGTCCTGCCATCGGGTTGTGGTTACCAGAAGCGCACCTCGGGCCAGGCCGGTGACGGCCTGTCCAGGGTGGGGGTGGGCTTGTGCTTGAGGTGCAGGTCCAGGAAGGCGGTGACGTACCTGCGGGTGATCGCGATGGCGCGTTCGCCGTCGATCGGGGTCTTGGGCAGGCCGAGTTGCGGCTGGAGCACCGCGTAGTCGATGAAGCTCATGTGCTCGGCCCCCGTCACGGTCAGCCACCGCTTCCAGTCGCCGGTCACGTGCGGCCAGAACGTGTCCCACGAGCCGTCGGGGCCGCCGGATCTCGGCTGGTGCCGGGGGTTGCCGATCATCATGAAGGGCTTGTCCAGCGGTTGGGCGGGGGTCTTCGGGTTGTAGGTGCCGTCGAGGTTGACCACCGCCTTGATCCGCCGGGAGGCGGGCAGCAGGTGTGCGGCGCTCTGGCCGCCGACCGAGTGTCCGACCATCGCGATGCGGCTCTCGTCGATCAGCGCGTTCCAGCGCCTGCTCCGGTCCAGTTCGTCGAGGACGAACTCGGTGTCGGCGGCCCTGACCCGGGCCACCTTCTCGCCCGTCTCGGGGGTCTGACCGGCCTTGCCGGCCTCGAAGGTGACGGTACGGCCGTCGGGGAAGGTGGTGGCGACCGACTCGTAGGTGTGCTCGATGGCCGCCACCAGGTAGCCGCGGGTGGCGAACTCCTCGGCCAGCGAGGTCATCGTCGCGCGGGGCAGCGTCATGCCGGGTGACAGGACCACCAGGGGCCATCCGCCCTTCCGCCTGACCGCGGGGGCGTCGGCGCGGGCGTGCGTTCTCGTCCTGGCGAGCGTGTCGGGCGGGAGGTCCTTGAGCTGCGGTACGCCCTTGAGGACCAGTTCCGACTCCTCCGGCGTGAGGTACGGCGCCGGCCTGCTCGTCCCCTTGCGGGCCGGGTACCAGAGGGACACCATCAGCTCGCGGGCGTCGCGGCCGGTCACCCAGGGGTCGGGGCGGCTGCGGTCCACCAGATGCAGGTCCACCTTGCCGATCGGGTACGGGCCGGTCGGCGCGGGCAGCGCGGTCACGGGGGCGGCGGTCACCGCTTGAGCAGCCTCGGGCCCAACGATCGCCGCGTGGTCGAGGTACGGAGTGGTCGCGGCGAGCGCGAGGGCGCTCGCGACGAGGATCTTGTTCATGCGCTCCACCGTGCCGCGCGCCCCCGCCGCACCGTCCCCCGCGAAAGTGACAGGCCATGTGCGACTTTCGTAGGGGATGGGTGGCCTGCCGGGACTTGTAGCCTCTGGCCATGATCGACCGGACATCGACGATCGCCGAACGGGTCACGCCGTGGGCGCTCGGCACGACGGTTCTCCTGCTGTCCATGGCCTCGGTGACCGGTTCGGCGGGGGTGCGGTCCGCGCTGCCCCTGCCGGTGCTCGTGGCGGTGGCGGCGTGCTGCGGGGTGGCCGCGGCACTCGGGCGGCGGTGGTGGTGGCCGCTCGTCGTGGTGGGCGCGGTGGCCCACCTCTGGCTGGTGATGTGGCCCGCCGCGGTGGTGGCCTCCTACTACGCGGGCACGCGGCTCCGCCGTCGCGATCTGTGGCTCTACGTCGTCGGCGCGGTTGTGCTGTTCGCGCTCGCGGGGCTGGTGTCGTCCTGGAACGAGGGGTATCGCGCGCTGGTCGCGGGCACTGCCGTCAACGTGCTGCTGATGGGCGGCGCGATGCTCGGGCTGCCGCTGGTCGCCGGCCTGTGGGTGCGCGCCCGGCGGCAGGTGCTCGACGCGATGCGCGCGCAGTCCGAGCAGTTGCTGCGCGAGCAGGTGCTCCGCGCCGACCAGGCGCGCGACCAGGAGCGGGCGCGCATCGCGCGGGAGATGCACGACGTGGTCGCCCACCGGGTGTCCTTGATGGTGCTGCACGCCGGCGCGCTGGAGGTCAACGCCCCCGACGCCCGTACGGCCGAGGCCGCCGCGCTGATCGGCGGCGTGGGCAGGGAGGCGCTGACGAACCTGCGGGAGGTGCTGGGCGTGCTGCGTTCGCCCGATCCGGGACGCGGCCCGCAGCCCACGCTGGCCGACCTCGACCGCCTGCTCGACCAGTCCCGGGCCCTGGGCATCGTGGTCAACCGCCACGACGAGGGACGTTCCCGCCCGCTGCCGCCCACCGCGGAGCGCACCGCCTACCGGGTGGTCCAGGAGGCGCTGACCAACGTGCACAAACACGCGGGCGACGCCGAGACCGACGTCTACGTCCGGTATCGGCCGGCCGAGCTGGAGGTGCTGGTCCGGAACCGGTCCTGCGCGGCGGCGGACGGCGACCTGCCCGGCTCGGGCTGGGGCCTGGTCGGGCTGCGCGAACGCGTCGAGCTGGCCGGCGGCAGGCTGGAGGCCGGTCCCCGGGACGAGGGCGGCTTCCAGGTGCTGGCCGGGATCCCCGCCGCATGATCCGCGTCCTGGTCGTCGATGACGAGGCGCTGGTCAGGTCGGGGTTGCGGATGATCCTGGAGGCGGCGGGCGAGATCGTGGTCGTCGGCGAGGCGGCCGACGGCGACGGGGCCGTGGCCGCGGTGGCCCGGCTCCGGCCCGAGGTGGTCCTGATGGACGTGCGCATGCCCGGCACCGACGGCCTGACCGCCGCCGCCCGTATCCTGGCCGCCCCCGACGCACCCAAGTTGATCATGCTCACCACGTTCGACCTGGACGAGTACGTCCACGAGGCGCTCCGGCTCGGCGCGGTGGGCTTCCTGCTCAAGGACACCCCGCCGCGCGACCTGGCCGCCGCCGTCCGGACGGTCGCGGCGGGCCAGGCCATGTTGTCCCCCACCGTCACCAAGCGGCTGATCGGCTCGTTCGTGGACCGGGCGCCGTCCCGTGCCGAGTCGGCGCGCAGGCGGCTCGCCGCGCTGACGGCCAGGGAGGAGGACGTGATCAGGGCCGTGGCCCGCGGCCTGTCGAACGCCGAGATCGGCCGGGAGCTCAGGCTGACGGAGGCCACGGTGAAGGCGCACGTCAGCCGGGTGCTGAGCAAGCTGGCCCTGGCCAACCGGGTGCAGGCCGCCATCCTCGTGCACGACGCCGACCTGGGCTGACCGTCGGTGGCGCACCCCGGCCCCGGCGGCTCGCCGCGAGCCGAGGAGTCAGCGCAGGGGGCGGAAGAAGGTCCTGACGTCCTCGACGAGCAGGTCGGGGGCCTCCATGGCGGCGAAGTGGCCGCCGCGGTCGAACTCCGACCAGTGCACGACGTTGTGCTCGCGCTCGGCGATCCGGCGCACCCCCGCGTCCCCGGGGAAGACGGCGACGCCGTGCGGCAGCCCGGAGTACCCGGCCACCGCGCCCCAGCCCTTCTGCCCCTCCTTGTAGAGGCGGGCGGAGGAGGCGGCGGTCCCGGTGAACCAGTAGACGCTCACGTCGGTGAGCAACTGATCGAGGTCCACCGCGTCCTCGGGCAGCTCGCGGGCGGGGTCGGTCCACTCCTTGAACTTCTCCGCGATCCACGCCAGTTGCCCGGCGGGGGAGTCGTGCAGCCCGAACGCGAGGGTCTGCGGCCGGGTCGCCTGGATGATCGCGTAACCGGCCCGGTCCTGGTCCTGGTACTGGCCGAGGCGGGCGAGCTCGGCCGCGGTGAGCTCGCGCAGCTCGGCCGGGTCGCCGCTGGGGAACCCGAGCGCGCCGTTGACGTGCACGCCGACGACGTTCCCGGGCGCGGCGCGGCCGAGCATCGGCGAGATCACCGAGCCGCTGTCGCCGCCCTGCGCGCCGTACCGGGGGTAGCCGAGGCGGTCCATCAGCTCGACCCACGCCCGCGCGACCCGCTCCAGGTCCCAGCCGGGCTCGGTGGTGGGGCCGGAGAAGCCGAAGCCGGGGATCGAGGGGGCGACGACGTGGAAGGCGTCGGCCGGGTCGCCGCCGTGGGCCGCCGGGTCGGTGAGCGGGCCGATGACGTTCATGAACTCGGCGACCGAGCCCGGCCACCCGTGCGTGACGATCAGTGGCAGCGCGCCGGGCTCGGGGGAGCGGACGTGCAGGAAGTGCACGTTCTGCCCGTCAATGAGGGTGGTGAACTGCTCGAAGGCGTTCAGCCGGCGCTCGGCGTCCCGCCAGTCGAACGAGGTGCGCCAGTACTCGGCCAGCCTCTTCGCGTAGCCCACCGGGACGCCGTAGGACCAGCCGACGCCGGGCAGCTCGTCCGGCCAGCGGGTCGCCGTCAGCCGGGCCCGCAGGTCGTCCAGTTGGGCCTGCGGGATGTCGATGCGGAACGGGTGGATGCGCGGGTCGTCGTTCATGTCCATGACAGTAGGCAGGAGTTAGGACAGGTCTCGTCCTAGGATGGACGGCATGCCGGAGACGTCGGCGCGTTTGTTGCGCCTGTTGTCGCTGTTGCAGACCCCCAGGGACTGGTCAGGGGCAGAGCTGGCCGAACGCCTCGGTGTCTCGCCCCGCACGGTCCGCCGCGACGTCGACCGGCTGCGCGAGCTCGGCTACGTCGTCGACGCCACCCCGGGCACGGCCGGATACCGGCTCGGCGCCGGGGCCGGGCTCCCGCCGCTGCTGCTCGACGACGAGGAGGCGGTCGCGGTCGCCATCGGGCTCGGCACGGCGGCGGTCTCCGGCGTGACCGGCATTCAGGAGACCTCGGTCCGGGCCCTGGCCAAGCTCGAACAGGTGCTGCCGGCCCGGCTCCGGCACCGCGTCGGCGACCTGCGTTCGGTGACGGTCCCGCTGGCGGGGGCGGCGGAGGCGGTGGACCCGGCCGCGCTCACGGCGATCGCCGCGGCGGTCCGCCGCCGGGAGAGCCTGCGGTTCGACTACCGCTCCTACGACGGCGTCGGGGATCGCCGTACCGCGGAGCCGTACCGGCTGGTCAACTCGGGTCGCCGCTGGTACCTGGTGGCCTGGGACACCGGCCGGGCGGACTGGCGCACGTTCCGCGTCGACCGGCTGCGGCTGCACATCCCGAACGGCCCGCGTTTCACGCCCCGTGAGCCGCCCGCCGCCGACCTCGTCCGCTACGTCTCCGAGCGGATCTCCGTCGATCCCTACCGCTACCAGGGGCGATTCACGGTGCGTGCGCCGGCGGACGTCGTCGCCGCCCGGATGCCGCCGACCATGGCGGTGGTCGAGCCGGCCGGCGACGGCTCCTGCGTCCTGTCCGCCGGGTCGCACTCGCTGGACGAGCTGGCGATGTGGGTCGCGCAGCTCGGCGTGCCGTTCGAGGTGCACGAGCCGCCCGAGCTCGTCCGGCACGTCCGCGCCCTCGCCGCCCGTCTCCTCGAAGCCACCGCCGACGCCGATCCGGCGTGACCGCGGCTACGGCTGCCTGTCGGGCTGGGCGAGCCAGGCCAGGCACCGGCGGGTCAGTTCCGGGTCGCGGGCCGCGTCCAGGTGGCCCGTTCCGGGGTGCACGGTCACCCTGATCCGGCCGGCGTGCCGCGGGTAGACGTGCTCGATCGTCTCGCGGAAGCGCAAGGCGCCCTGGGGCGGCACATGGCTGTCGTCGGCGCCGCACTCGAAGGCGATGGCCGGTCCGTGGGCGTAGGCGCCGATGTTGGTGAGCGGGTTCAGGCGGTCGAACCACCACTGTGCATGGCGGCCCGCGTGCCCCCGCGGCAGGAGGCGGGCCGGGTCGTCCAGCGCGCACATGCCCGGACGGGTCCAGTCGGCGGTGGCCGCGACGGCCGCCACCCTGCGTACCCGGTGGTCCAGCCCGGCCAGCGCCACCGCGCAGTCGCCGCCCATCGACACCCCGCCCGCGACCGCGCCGGGTCCCGCGCCGAGCTCCGCGGCCGCCCAGTCCAGGACCCGGACGCACTCCACCGTCGTACGGCCCAGCAGCGGCCACATCTCCTGACGGAAGTCGCCCAGGACGCGCTCGGTCAGCTGCGCGGCGCTCTCGCCGCCGCGCCGGCCGTGCCGCCACGGGTCGAGGCTGACGGCGATCATGCCCTGTCCGGCCAGCTCGCGCATGGCGGGCAGGCAGGCTTGCGTGCTGCCGCCCAGGTGCGGGAGCCACAACGCCACGGTGGCTCCGCCCGCGCCGGCCGGCGGCTCGATCCATGCCACGGGAACGTCGTCCACCCACCCGTGACGCACGCCTTCGCTCTCCTCGGTGCTCATCACGATCTCCTCCGACTCGAAGGTGCCAGATTCCCCGTTCGCCGCGACGTGGTCGGGGCCGGGGTGGCGCGGCCGGCGGTCGCCGTGCCACACTCACTGTTATAGAACTCTTGTCAGAGTTATAGAACGAGGTGAGCAGGATGCGAGAAGCGACGCCACTGCGCGAGCCCGTCCCGGCGGCCGGGCTGATGGGCGAGCCGGGAGCCCGCGGCCGGTTCGGCGAGTACGGCGGCCGGTACGCGCCGGAGTCCCTGGTGGAGGCGTGCCGCGAGGTGGACGAGGCGTTCCGGCAGGCATGGGCGGACCCGGGCTTCCGCGGCGAGCTGGCCGAACTGCTCGCGCTGCACGCCGGACGGCCGACCCCGCTGACCCCGGCCCGCCGGCTGTCGGGGGAGCTGGGCGTGCGGCTCCTGCTCAAACGCGAGGACCTCACCCACACCGGCTCCCACAAGATCAACAACGTGCTGGGCCAGGCGCTGCTCGCCAGGCGGATGGGACGGCGCAGGCTGATCGCCGAGACGGGAGCGGGCCAGCACGGCGTGGCCACCGCCACCGCCGCCGCGCTGCTCGGGCTGGAGGCCACCGTCTTCATGGGCGAGCGCGACATCGAGCGGCAGGGCCTGAACGTCTTCCGCATGCGCATGCTGGGCGCCGAGGTGGTCCCGGTCACCACGGGCAGCCGCACGCTCAAGGACGCCACCAGCGAGGCCATGCGGCACTGGGTCGGCGTCACCGGCGACACCCACTACTGCGTCGGCTCGGTCATCGGGCCGGACCCCTACCCGTGGATGGTCAGGGAGTTCCAGCGGGTCATCGGCGAGGAGGCGCGCGCCCAGTTCGCGGCCGGCCAGCCGACCGGCGTCCCGGACCACGTCGTCGCGTGCGTCGGCGGCGGCTCCAACGCGGCCGGCACGTTCGCCGGCTTCGCCGGCACCACGGCGCGCTTCGTCGGCGTCGAGGCGGAGGGCGGCGCCGGGGCGGCCCGCGGCAGGCTCGGCGTCCTGCACGGCTGCCGCTCGCTGTTCCTGCAGGACGACGACGGCCAGATCGTCGAGGCCCACTCCGTCGCCGCCGGACTCGACTACCCGGGCGTCGGCCCCGAGCACGCCCACCTGCGCGAACTGGGCCGGGCCCGGTACGTCACGGTGACCGACGAGGAGGCCGTCGCCGCGGCGCTGCGGCTGGCGCGCACCGAGGGCATCGTCCCGGCGCTCGAATCGGCGCACGCCCTGGCCTGGGTGATCCGCGCGGCCGGCGGCGAGCTGGCCGCCGGATCGACCGTCCTGATGACGCTGTCGGGCCGGGGCGACAAGGACGTCTCCGCCCTGAAGGAGCTGCTGTGACCGACATCCTGACCCCCGGCGCGGTCGAGCGCCACCTGCGTGCCCGCCGGGACACCGGCCGCGCCCTGCTCATGCCGTACATCACCGGCGGCATCACGCCCGGCTGGACGCGCTACCTGCGGGCGTTCGCCGCGGCCGGCGCGGACGCCGTCGAGGTCGGCCTGCCCTTCTCCGACCCCACGCTGGACGGCGTCACCGTCCAGCAGGCGAGCCAGGCGGCGCTGGCCCGGGGGGCGAGCACCCGCCGGATCCTCGCCGACCTGGCCGACGTGCGGGACGTGGGCGTGCCGCTGATCGCCAGCACCTACTACAACCTCGTGCTGCACGACGGGCCCGAGGCGTTCTGCGCGGCGCTCCGGCGGGCCGGCGTCGACGGCCTGATCGTGCCCGACCTGCCGGTGCACGAGGCGGACGAGCTGGCGGACGTGGCCGCCGCCGCCGGGATCGACCTGGTCCTGCTGGCCTCACCGGCGACGCCGGAGCCGAGGCTGGCCGAGATCGCGCGCCGCAGCCGCGGATTCGTCTACGCGGTGTCGCTGATGGGCACCACCGGCGAGCGGTCCACCCTGGCCGCCTCGGCGGCGGAGCTCACCGCCCGGCTCAGACGCAGCACCGACCGGCCGATCTTGCTAGGATTTGGCATTTCCACGCCTGACCAGGCGCGGGAGGCCGGCCGGCACGCCGACGGAGTGGTGGTCGGGGCCGCGGTCATGCGGCGGGTGCTCGACGGCGCCGGGCCGGACGACCTGCGGGCCTTCGTCGCGACCCTGCGGAAGGCCCTCGACCAGGAGTGACGCACCACGATGACCCCCGACGCCGGGCACGAGGCGAGATACCGCGCCATCGCCGCCGACCTCGCCGCGAAGATCCGGTCGGGCCATTACGCGCCCGGGGAGGCGCTTCCTCCGCAACGGGAGCTGAGCGCCTCCTACGGGGTCACCCTCATGACGCTGCGCCAGGCGTTGCGTGAGCTCAGCGACGAGCACCTGATCGTGCAGCGGCCCGGCAAGGGCACATACGTGGCCCCGCCCCACCTGGCCTACCAGCTCGGCTCGCTCCGCAGCCTGGCCGACGACCTGCGGGAACAGGGCCATGACGTGCGGACCGTGGTGGCCGGGCGGGCGATGCGCCGGGCCCCCGACCGGATCGCCGCGGAGCTGCGGCTGCGTCCCGGCGACACGGCCCTGCGGCTGGAGCGGGTGCGGGAGTTCGCCGGGCGGCCGGCCGTCCATCAGGTGTCCTGGGTGCGCAGGCCGGTGGCCGACCAGATCCGCGACCGTGACTTCACCGCCGTCTCCCTCTACGCGGCGCTCGCCGACGCGGGGGTGGCGGTCGCCCGCGCCTCGGAGGTGGTCGGGCCCGGCCTGCTCGACGCCGCCGCCGCGCGCCGCCTGCACGAGCCCGAGGGCAGCGCGGTGCTGGTCAGCACCCGGATCACCTACACGCCCGACGGCGTTCCCGTCGTGTCCGACCACGCCACCATCCTGGGCACCATGATGGAGATCCGTACCGAACGGGCGGCCACCGGCCTCTCGCTCGCCTGGCGGGCCACCAGCTAGCGCCTCACCGCAGGGCGGCGACGGCCTTGTCGACGTCGTCGTGGAAGGACAGCAGGCGGGTCAGCCCCATGATCTTGAACGGGTGCTCGATGTCCGGGCTGAGCCCGGCCAGCGCCAGGCCGGCGCCCGCGTCCTGGGCCCGCTGATGGGCGCTGACCAGCACGGAGATGCCGGTGGAGTCGCAGAACCGCAGCCCCGACATCTCGATCACCAGGCCGTCGCCCGGCGCGAGGCCGAGCTCGTCCAGGGCCTCGTGCAGGCGGGGGGAGGTGTGGTGGTCGAGGTCGCCGGCCACCGTGAGGATGCGGATGCGTCCCGAGTGGGGCTGGGAGGTGATGGTCAGACCGTGGTCGTGCTGCACTGGGGCTCCTCAGAAGAGACGCCCGTCGAGCGGGCGGGGACGGACAGGGCGAGCACCGCGGTGTCGTCCGACACGCCGTCGCCGAGGGTCGTGATCAGTTTGTGCACCGTGGCCAGCAGGCCGTCGGCGCTGGTGGGGGCGGCGGCGGCCAGGTGGGCGGCCAGGCCCTCCTCGTCGAGCCTGGCCCCGGTGCCGGTGCGCGCCTCGGTCAGGCCGTCGGTGTAGAGCAGGAGGGCGTCGCCGGGCCCCAGACGGGTGCTCACCTGGGCGAAGTACGGGTCGCGCAGGATGCCGATGAGCTGCCCGCCCTCGGGATGGACGGCCTCGACCGCGCCCGCGGCGCGCACCACCAGCGAGGGCGGATGCCCGCCGCCCGCCAGCGTGACCTCGAAGCCGCCCGCCACCGGGTCGAGCACTCCGAAGACCGCCGTGCAGTACGGCGGCGGCATGACCTGACCGGCGTGCTCCTGCTGCAGGACCGCGTCCAGGTTGGCCAGCACCGCGCACGGGTCGGGGTCGTAGACGGCGGCGGCGCGCAGGGTGTAGCGGACGAGCGAGGTCAGCACGGCCGCGTCGGCGCCCTTGCCGCAGACGTCCCCGAGGAAGAACGCCCAGCGGTTGCCGTCGAGCGGGAACAGGTCGTAGAAGTCGCCGCCGACCTCGTCCACCGAGACGGGGTGGTAGGCGGCGGCCGTGCGCAGGCCCGGCACCTCCGGCAGGGTGTGCGGGACGAGCGTCTGCTGCAGGGTGCGCGCCAGGCGCTCGGCGTCGGCGCGCAGCCCGCGCTCGGTGGCCAGGGTGCGTGAGGCGGCCAGGCGCAGCTCCAGCTCGTCCGTGACCAGGGCGGCCAGGTCCCGCAGGGCGCTGACGTCCTCGTCCGCGGCCTGCCGGGGACGGACGTCCATGACGTTGACGCTGCCCACGCAGCGGCCGTCGGGGACGGTGATCGGGGCCGCCGCGAAGAAGCGCACGCCGGTCCCGCCGGGCGGATCGGCGGCCATCGCCGGGTCGGCCGTGACGTCCGGGATCACGCACACCTCGCCCCGCGCGAGCACGGCGGCGTACAGGCTGTCCTCGCAGCCGCCGGGGAACGGGCCGTCCGGCGTGCCATGGGCGGCCACCCGGCGCACCCCCTCGTCACCGGCGAACGTCACGGTCGCCATGGGGGCGTGGAACATGCGCGGCCAGCGAGGCCACCCGGTCCAGCGTCGCCTGGCCCGGCACGGCGGGGAGTCCGTGCCCCTGGAGGGCCGCCGCGCGGTGCGTGTCTTCGGCGGTGCTGACGTCCGGCTCCTTCCGCTCGCTCCGCCGGCACGGGCGCCGAGCAGGGGCGGAGGCCCGACCCCCGGAGTGATTTGCCCTATTCTACCTACGGTCGAGGTGATACCTGACCTGCTGGTCCACGGCCGCGGCGGCATCACCGGCGCGACGCGGGGTAGGCGCGCCCGCAGCGAACGAGGGGGAGCCGGATGACACACGACGACCACGGTGAGCGGCGGCCCACGGCGGCGGCCGGTGCCGGGATCTTCACCGTGGACGACGAGGTCGGCCGCGACCTGGCCGAGGTCGACTGGGAGGCGACCCCGCTCGGCCGTCCGGAGCAGTGGCCGCAGAGCCTGCAGACGACGGTCAGCATCCTGCTGTCGTCCCGGTTCTCCATGTGGATGGCGTGGGGGCCGGAGCTGACGTTCTTCTGCAACGCCGCCTACCGCCGCGACACGCTGGGCCAGAAGTACCCGTGGGCGCTGGGCCGGCCGGCCCGCGAGGTGTGGGCGGAGATCTGGGACGACATCGGCCCGCGGATCGACGCCGTCCTGACCACCGGAAAGGCGACCTGGGACGAGGCGCTGCTGCTGTTCCTGGAGCGGGCCGGCTACCCCGAGGAGACGTACCACACCTTCTCCTACAGCCCGCTGCGCGACGACCACGGCTCGGTGGTCGGCATGCTCTGCGTGGTCAGCGAGGAGACCGAGCGGGTCATCGGCGAACGCCGCATGGCCACCCTGCGCGATCTCGGCTCCGACCCCAGCGTGGTCCGCACCGAGCAGGAGATGCTCGCCTTCGCCTGCCGCCAGCTCGGTCGCAACCTCCAGGACCTGCCCTTCACCCTGACGTACCTGTTCGACGGCGACGGCCGGGCGCGGCTGGCCGGCTCGACCGGGCTGCCCGCCGGGCATCCGGCCGCCCCGGCCGTCGTCCCGCCCGGCGACCCGGACGCGGTGTGGCCGGTCCGGGCCCCGGCCCGCGGCGAGCCGGCGCTCGTGGCGCTCGACGCGGCCCCATACGCCGGGCTGCCGCCGGGGGAGTGGCCGGAGCCGCCCACGCACGCGCTGGTGATGCCGCTGCTGCAGCAGGGGGGCATGCCGTACGGGTTCCTGGTGGCCGCGCTCAACCGCTACCGCGCCCTGGACGACGGATACCGCGGGTTCGTCGAGCTGGCCGCGGGGCACGTCGCCACCGGCATCTCCTCGGCCCGCAGCTACCAGGCCCAGCAGCGCCGGGCCGAGGAGCTGGCCGAGCTCGACCGGGCGAAGACCGTCTTCTTCTCCAACATCAGCCACGAGTTCCGCACGCCGCTCACCCTGATCATGGGCCCGGTGCAGGAACTGCGGAACACGCTGGCCGGCGCCGCCCCCGAGGTGCGCCAGGACCTGGAGGTCGTCCACCGCAACGCCCTGCGCCTGGGCAGGCTCGTCAACACGCTGCTCGACTTCTCCCGGATCGAGGCCGGCCGCATGCAGGCCCGCTACGAGCCGGTCGACCTGGCGGCGGTGACCGCCGACCTGGCCAGCGTCTTCCGCTCGGCGGTCGACAAGGCCGGCCTGTCCTTCGAGGTGGACTGCCCGCCGCTGGACGAACCGGTCTACATCGACCGGACCATGTGGGAGAAGGTCGTGCTCAACCTGCTGAGCAACGCGCTGAAGTTCACCTTCGACGGCTCGATCGCCGTCCAGGTGGGCGTGCGGGACGGGCAGGCCGTGGTGACCGTCTCCGACACGGGCATCGGCGTCCCGGCCGAGGAGCTGCCGCGCCTGTTCGAACGGTTCCACCGGATCGAGAGCGCCCGCGCGCGCTCCAACGAGGGCAGCGGCATCGGGCTGGCTCTCGTCCAGGAGCTCGTCGGCCTGCACGGCGGCACGATCACCGCCGAGAGCGCCGAGGACAAGGGCACGACCTTCACCATCCGGCTGCCCTTCGGCGCCGGCCACCTTCCGGCCGGGAGCCTGGTGCCGGCCCGCCCGGCGGAGCCGGTCTCGTCCGGCGCCGAGCCGTTCGTGCAGGAGGCGCTGCGCTGGCTGCCCGAGGACGACGTCACCGGCGCGGGGACGTCCTCGGACGTCTCGGCGGACGGCGGCGGCTCCCAGGGGCCGAGCGACGGCCCGCCGGCCCGGGTGCTGATCGCCGACGACAACCGGGACATGCGCGAGTACCTCGTCCGGCTGCTCAAGGGCGCCGGCTACCACGTCACCGCCGTCGGCGACGGCCTCCAGGCGCTCGACGCCGTGCACGCCGAGGAGCCCGACCTCGTGGTCAGCGACGTGATGATGCCGCGCCTGGACGGCCTGGCCCTGGTCGCGGCCCTGCGGGCCGATCCGCGTACCGCCGGGGTGCCGGTGCTGCTGCTGTCGGCGCGCGCCGGGCAGGAGGCCTCGATCGAGGGCCTACAGGCGGGCGCCGACGACTACCTGGTCAAGCCGTTCTCCGCGGCCGAGCTGCTGGCGCGGGCGCGGGCCAACGTGGAGCTGGCGCGGCTGCGCAACCATCACACCCGCTGGCGCAACGCCATGATCGACTCCTTGCAGGAGGCGTTCTTCGTGACCGACGAGGACGGCGCGGTGATCGAGATCAACTCGGCGTTCACCGACATCCTCGGCTACGGCCCCGACGGCCTGCCCTACCGGCCCCGCCACCCCTGGTGGCCGGACGAGCAGCGCGACCCGCAGGCCCACGGCCTGGTCGCCGAGGCGTTCGGCCGGCTCGTCGGCGAGGGCAGGGGCAGCGCGGTCATCCCCGTCACCCACCGCGACGGGCACCAGGTGTGGGTAGCGGTCACGTTCAACTCGGTCACCGACCCCGGCACCCGGCGGCGCCGCGTCGTGGGCACCCTGCGCGACGTAACCGCCGAGCACTACCTCGTGCAGCGCGAGAGCGCGCTCGCCGCGCTGGGCCTGGGCGTCTCGCAGGCCGGCAATCTGAACGACGCCCTGGCCGGCGGGCTGGACGCGCTGCAGGAGGTCTGGCACGCCCGGCAGGTCGCGGCCGTCGTCTGGGACGCGGACGGCTTCCGCGGCCTGGTCACCGCGCCGTCCGGCCCGGCCTGGCCGGACCTGCCGGAACAGGTGCGGGCCAAGCTGACGGGCCTGCGCGAGCAGCCGCCCCTGCGGGCCGTCGCCTCCGAGACGGACGGGGCCGGCATCACCCTGGAGCACCCCGAGGGCCTGCTCGCCGTCTGGATCGACCTGGGCCAGAACCGGCCGTTCACCCACGAGGACCAGACCCTGCTGGCGCTGCTGGCCGGCCACCTGGGCCAGGCGCTGCACCGGGTGCACCAGCTCGACCAGCAGCGCGAGGCGGCCGTGGCGCTCCAGCGCGCCATCCTCGGCCCGTCCCGGCTGCCCAGCGGCTTCGCCGTGCGCTACGAGCCCGCCACCAGCCCGCTCGAGGTCGGCGGCGACTGGTACGACATCGTGCCGCTGTCCGGCGAGCGCATCGGGATCGTCGTCGGCGACTGCGTGGGGCGCGGGCTGGAGGCCGCGGCGGTCATGGGACAGCTGCGCAGCGCCTGCCGGGCCCTGCTGCTCCAGGACGCCGGGCCCGCCCAGGTGTTCACCGCGCTCGACCGGTTCGCCGCCCTCATCCCGGGCGCCAAGTGCACCACCGTCTTCTGCGGCGTCCTGGACGCCGCCACCGGCGACCTCGTCTACTCCAGCGCCGGCCATCCCCCCGGCATCCTGGCCCACGCGGACGGCAGCACCGAGCTGCTGGAGGGCGGCCGCTCGACCCCGCTGGCCGTACGGTCGGCCCGCGGGCGCACCGAGGCCAGGTGCACCATGCCGCCCCGGTCCACCCTGCTGCTCTACACCGACGGGCTGGTCGAGCGGCGGCGGCGTCCGCTGACCGCGGGCATCGGCGAGGCCAGCACCGCCGTCCAGGTCGGGCGGTCCACCCCGATCGAGGAGCTGGCCAGCGACGTCATGTCCTCCCTCACCCCGGACGGCGGCTTCAACGACGACGTCGCGCTGCTGCTCTACCGCCAGCCCGCCCCGCTGGAGGTGGACTTCCCGGCCGAGTCGAGCCAGCTCGCCCCCGTGCGCTCGGCCCTGCGGGAGTGGCTGGCCCGCTGCCAGCTCACCCCGTCGCTGGTGCAGAACGTGCTCGTGGCGGCGGGGGAGGCGTGCGCCAACGCGATCGAGCACGGCCACCGCAACGCCCCCGGCCGGACGATCCGCCTGCGGGCCGTCGCCACCCCCGGCGACCTGCGGCTCACCGTCGCCGACACCGGCCGCTGGAAGCCTCCGGAGCCGGAGGCGAACCCGCACCGGGGCCGGGGCGTGGCGCTCATGCGCGCCCTGATGAACGAGGTCACCATCGAACCCGGCGCGGCCGGTACCACCGTCGACATGCAAGCGAGGATCAGCTCATGACCACCCCTCTGACCCTTGCGGCCTCGACGCGGCCGGACGGCACGCAGGTCGTGGCCGCTGCCGGCGAGATCGACATGAGCAACGCCGGGGCCCTGGAGGAGGCGCTGGCCCGAACCGGCGACAGCATGGTGCTCGTCGACCTGAGCGAGGTGGAGTACCTGGACAGCGCGGGCCTGACCGTGCTGTTCACGCACGCCTCTCGGATCCGGCTCGTCGCCAACCCGGTGCTCGAACCCGTCCTGACGATCGCCGGCTTCGCCGACGTCGCGGCCATCCAGGAGATCACGTACGTCGACCCGTCCTCCTGAAACAGCAAGGAGTTTCGGCCGTCTGGCATCGCATCTGCCAGGGGTATACGCTGAAAGCCTCGCAAGCGAGGAGGCGGCTCGTGGCGGCGCGAACTTCGGTCCTGCTGACCGGCGAGGTACGCGTGCCGGTCGAGCTGAGCATGGCCGCGCTCCGGTCGATGCCGCAGCGCGAGACCACCGTCAGCTTCGAGTGCCGCAGCTCCGGGCCGCGGCGTCACCACTTCGCCGGGCCGCTGCTCCTCGACGTGCTGCACGCGGCCGGGCCACTGTTCGACCCCGGCGAGCGCAAGAGCCGGCTGCGCTTCCTGATCTCGGTGCTCGGCCGCGACGGTCACCGCGCGGTGTTGTCGTGGGGCGAGCTCGACCCGGAGTTCGGCAACACGCCCGCGATGCTGGCCGTGTGCATGGACTGCCGGGCCCTCGACGAGCAGGGGCCGCACCTGGTGCTCCCGGGCGACCGGTGCGGCGGCCGGCACGTCAGCGGCGTCACCGGCATCCGGGTCGGCGTGGACGACCGGTTGTGGGATCGGGGCGTTCAGGCCGGGTAGGCGTGCGTCTCGGTGGCCTTGACGGAGGCCCAGATCCGCTGGCCGGGGGTCAGGTCGAGGTCGGCGACGGCGGCCGGGGTGATGTCGGCGAAGGCCGTCAGGGGGCCGTCGAGGTGCACGCGCACGTTGTCGCCGTGCCGTTCGATGCCCTCGATCCGGGCTTGCCACAGGTTGCGCGGGCTGCCGTCGGGGCGGCTGCGGTACAACGCCACGGCCGCGGGCGGGAAGGCCACGAACGCCGGCCCGTCGAGCTCTTCCGACGTGTGCAGCAGCACCTGGCCGACCTTGACCCGCACGCCCTCGGCCACGCCGCGATAGAGGTTGAGCCCGACCAGGCGGGCCACGTAGTCGGTGCGCGGATGGCGGGCGACCTCGGCCGGCGGGCCCTCCTGCACGACCGTGCCGTGCTCGATGACGATCAGCCGGTCGGCCAGCACCATCGCGTCGAGCGGGTCGTGGGTGACCAGCACGGTCGCGCCCTCGAAGTCGGCCAGGTGGCGGCGCAGCTGGGAGCGGATCTCCAGCCGGGTGTGGGCGTCGAGCGCGGCCAGCGGCTCGTCGAGCAGCAGCAGCTCGGGCCGTACGGCCAGCGCGCGGGCGAGGGCGACCCGCTGCGCCTGCCCGCCGGACAACCGTCGCGGCCTGGCGGCGGCGTGGGCGGCGAGGCCGACCCGCTCCAGCAGGGCGGCGGCCGTCCGGCGGGCCTCGGCCTTGGGCACGCCCTGGCAGCGCGGCCCGAAGGCGACGTTGTCGAGCGCCGACAGGTGCGGGAAGAGCAGGTAGTCCTGGAAGACCATGCCGATCGGGCGGCCCTCGGCGGGCAGCGTGTGCAGCGACGCGCCGCCCAGGCTGATCCGCCCGCCGGTCATCGGGGTGAGCCCGGCCAGGGCGCGCAGGGCGGTGGTCTTGCCGGCGCCGTTGGGACCGAGCAGCGCCACCACCTCGCCGGCGGCGACCCGCAGCGAGACGTCGAGGGTGAAGGCCGGCCGGGTGACCACCAGACGGGCGTCGAGGGTCATGGCGCGCTCACCCACCGGTCGCGCAGGCTCGCCAGGATGACCACCGAGACGGCCAGCAGCACCAGGCTGAGCACGATCGCCGCCTCCGGCTCGGTCTCCAGCGCCAGATAGACCGCCAGCGGCATCGTACGGGTGGTGCCGGGGAAGTTGCCGGCGAACGTGATCGTCGCCCCGAACTCGCCCAGCGCCCGCGCCCAGCACAACACGGCCCCGGCCACCACGCCCGGCATCACCATGGGCAGCGTCACCCGGCGGAACACTGTCCAGCGGGAGGCGCCGAGCGTCGCGGCGGCCTCCTCGAAGCGCTGGTCGGCGCCGCGCAGCGCGCCCTCCACGCTGATCACCAGGAAGGGCATCGCGACGAACGCCTCGGCGACGATCACCCCGGCCGTGGTGAACGGCAGCGTGATGCCGAAGGCGGACTCCAGCCACTGCCCGGCCAGGCCGCGCCGCCCCAGCACCAGCAGCAGCGCCACGCCGCCGACCACCGGCGGCAGCACCAGCGGCACGGTGACCAGCGCGCGCACCAGCCGCCGCCCCGGGAACGACACCCGGGCCAGCAGCCAGGCCAGCGGCACGCCGAGCAGCAGGCAGAAGGCCGTGGCGACGGTGGCGCACAGCAGCGACAACCGCAGCGCCTCCAGCACGTGCGGCTCGGCCAGCCGCTGGAGCAGCGTGGACCAGGGGGCCCGGATCAGCAGCCCGGCCAGCGGCAGCACCAGGAACGCCAGCCCCGCCAGCGCGGGCACGACCAGCATCCACGGCGCCCGCCCCGAGGTCTCACGGCCCGCGGCCGGACGCCCGGCGGGCGGGTCCGCCGGGCCCGGACGCCGGGAGCGAGCGGTCACGGGGCCTCGAAACCGGCCTTGGCCAGCACGTCCTTGCCCTGCTGGGACAGCACCAGGTCGACGAACTGCTTGGCCAGGTCGCCGGCCGGGGCCTTGGTCAGGGCCGCGATCGGGTAGTCGTTGATCGCCTGGGCGGCCTCGGGGAAGTCGATGCCGGTCACCTTGCCGCCGGAGGCGATCACGTCGGTCCGGTAGACCAGCGCGGCGTCCACCTCGCCCAGCTGCACCTTGGTGAGGGTGGCCTTGACGTCCTGTTCCAGGGTCACCGGCGTGACCTTGAGACCGGCCGCGCCGAGCGCCTTGACCGCGGCGGCCCCGCACGGCACCTGCTCGGCGCAGAGCGCCACCTTCACCGCGGGGTCGGCCAGGTCCTTCAGCTCGTCGACCTTGGCCGGGTTGGCGGCGGGCACGGCGATCTGCAGCTTGTTGCGGACGAACGTGGCCGGGGCGCCCGCGAGGGAGGCGTCGGTGACCGTCTTCATGGTGGCCGGGCTGGCGGCGGCGAACACGTCGGCGGGGGCGCCCTGGACGATCTGCTGGGCCAGGGTGGCGCTGGAGCCGAAGTTGAACCTCACCGTCGTTCCCGGATGGGCGCTCTCGAAGCTCTTGCCGAGCTCGGTGAACGTGCCGGTCAGCGAGGCCGCCGCGAACACCGTCACCTCCCCGGCGCCCCCGCCGGCGGACGCGGCGGCGGACGAGGCGGACGTTGCCGGCGCGCCCGAGCCGCAGCCGGCCAGCCCGGCCAGCGCGAACGCGACGGGCAGGGCGATCGTCGAAAGACGCCTGAACACCAAGGGGGGCTCCTCACACCTGACTGGCCACGCGCTCGTGGCCGGGGATCTCCACGACGACGTTGGTGGACTTGATCACGGCGACCGCCACCACCCCCACCTGCAGGCCCAGCTCGTCGGCCGCCTGCCGGCTCATCAGCGACACCACGCGGAACGGCCCGGCGGCGATCTCCACCTGGGCCATCACCGCGTCGCGGATCACCTCGGTCACGATCCCGCGGAAGCGGTTGCGCGCCGAGGAGCGGCCGCCCTCGCCGTCGGACTCGATCTGCGAACGGGCGAAGGCCGCCAGATCGGCGCCGTCGACCCGCCGGTGGCCGTGCTCGTCGCGCTCGGCCGCCAGCCGGCCCGCGTCGACCCACCGCCGGACGGTGTCGGAGCTGACCCCGAGCAGCGCCGCGGCCTCGCTGATCCGGAACGTCGTCACAAGCCCACACCCTACCTTCCGCATATTCCACCCTGAAGCCCGGTCTGGCTACGCAACAGCGACACGATCGCCGGGCATGCCGTCGCATTCACGAGAGCACGCCCGGCGACCGCGCCTGGTCACCGCCGCCGGACCATCTTCCCGTCCCCGGTCAGCGCCGCGTGACGCTCGCCGGCGACCTGTGGACAACGGCCGCCACGGCGAGCGCCACGACCACCAGCAGGGCGCTGACCCACAACGCCGACCGGTAGCCGAGCCCGGCGGCGATGGCCGCGCCGCCGAGCGCCGGGCCCGCGGTGGCCCCCACGTTGAGCGCCGCCGTGGCGAAGGAGCCGCCGAGCGAGGGCGCCGCGGCGGCGGCGTACAGGACGCGGGCGATCAGGGTCGAGCCGACCGCGAAGGACAGCGCACCCTGGACGAAGACCAGCACGAACGCCGCGGCCGGAACGCCCGCCGCGACCGCGAACAGCGCCCACCCGACCGGCAGCGCGAGCCCGCCCGCGACCAGGACCAGCGCCGGCCGCGCGTCCGACAACCGGCCCGCGGCGGTCACCCCGGCGAACGACCCCAGCCCGAACAGCGCGAGCAGCACCGGCACCCATCCCTCGGAGACGCCGCTCACCTCGGTGAGCAGCGGCGACAGGTAGGTGAAGGTGCCGAAGGTGGCGGCGTTGACCAGCGCGCCCAGCGCCAGCGCGACCAGCAGGCGCGGCTCGCGCAACGCCCGCAGCTCGTGCCGGGCGCGCGGACGGGCGCTCTCCTGCCCGCCGGCCGGCACCGACCGCACGACCGCGACGACGGCCGGCAGCGACACCAGCGCAACCGCCCAGAACGCCGACCGCCAGCCGAACGCCTGGCCGAGCACGGCGCCCGCGGGCACCCCGGCGACGCACGCCAGCGTGATCCCACCGAGCAGGACGGACGTGGCCCGGCCCTTGGCGTCGGGGGCGGCCATGCCGGCCGCCGTCGCCAGGCCCACGGCGAGGAAACCGGCGTTGGCCAGCGCCCCGAGGACGCGGGTGACCAGCAGCACGGCGAAGTCGGTGGTGAGCGCGCCCGCCACGTGCACGAGCACGAAGGCGACGAGGAAGACGAGCAGCGCCTGCCGGCGTGGCCAGCGCAGGCTGAGCAGCGCCATGAGCGGCGCCCCGACGACCATGCCCGCGGCGAACGCGGACGTCAGCGCGCCCGCGGCCGGGACGGACACTCCCAGGTCGGCGGCGATGGCCGGAACCAGCCCGGACAGCATGAACTCCGACGTTCCCTGGGCGAACACGGCCAGCCCGAGAACGTAGATGGCGAAAGGCACGAGCGGTACTCCAAAAGGCAGCACGAAGGAACGCGGCGCGCCGGCGGCACAGCGGGCGCGGGCGCTACCGCGAGGAGGGAAGACCCGGGTTCGACGCCACGACGGTGGCGGAACAGCCGGGAGGAACCGGTCCGTACGAAGGTGATCGGATGCCGGAAGGGCGCGCGGTCTCAGGGACGGCGCGGCCGCAGGACATCACGAGAAGCCACCGACGATCGGTGGCTAGCGTCTTGACGCCTCGGGACCGGACACGCGCCACACCCTAGCCGGAGATCACGGAAGCCGTCCACCGGGTTCCCGCGCGGCCGGTCACGCGGTCTCGGCGCTGAGTGCCTGGGCCACGGGCCGGCGGGCCGCCAGCCGGGCGGGCAGGGCGACGAACGCCGCGGTCGCCAGGAGGGTGGCCAGCACGGCGGCGGCCAGCCACGAGAAGGGGGCCTGCGCCGAGTTCCCGGCCGCGAAGAGCGAGAGCAGGCCGAGGCCCAGGGGGACGCCGGCGACGGCGCCGGGCAGGCTGGGCAGCAGCTGGGCGCTGGACAGGCCCGCGGCGACCTGCCCGGGGGTGGCGCCGAGCGCGCGGGCGACGGCCATGGTGGCGCGCGCCTCCATGGCGGTGGTCCAGGTGAGCGTGACGGTGTTCACGACGGCCAAGACGATCAACAGGGCGGTCACGGCGAGCATCAGCCGGCGGTCCTGCTCGCCGCGCAGGTTGGGCAGCACGGAGGAGCCGTCCAGGCCGTAGCCGCGCTCCGGCTGGACGTGGAGGGTCAGCAGGGCGACCGTCGCGATCACCGTGGTGGCGGTGGAGCACGCCTGGAGCACCGCCCGGCCGGGCCGGCGGGCGGTCAGCCGCAGCCCGAGCAGGAGCGGCGTGGGCAGCAGGGCCGACAGGGCGGTGATCAGGGGCCGGTGCCGGGGCGGGCGCGCGGTCGCGGACAGCGCCGTGACGGTGGCCGTGCGCATGGCGCGCAGCGTGGGACGCAGCGTGGACAGCACCGCGACCGCCACGGCCAGGGCGGTCGCGGCGACCACGACGGAGCCGCCGAGCTCGGCCGCGTCGCCGATCCGGCTGGCCGTGGGGCCGGCCAGGGCGGGCGCGGTCAGACGGGCGATCGTCAGCCCCAGCGCGTCGCCGGCCAGCGCGAGCGCCAGGTACTCGGTGAGCAGGACGGTGGCGATCAGCCCGGGGGTGGCGCCGACGGCCTTGAGCAGCCCGGCCCGGCGTGTCTGAGCGGCGGCGCGCCCGGCGGCCAGCGCCGCGACCCCGGTGACGGCCAGGAAGCTGAGCAGCCAGCTCCCGACCACCAGGATCGGCTGGCTGTCCTTGAGGATGACGGTGTCCTGCTCGGCCGTGAACTGCCAGGAGTGGAGGTTGACCCGCAGGTCCGGGTCGCGGTGCGCGTCGAGGAACGCCTCGGTGGCGGCGGGGTCGCGCAGCCTGAGGTCGATGGCCGTGGTGACCGGCAGGCGCCGGGCGGAGGCCAGCGCCCGGGCGTCCGAGCTGGTCAGCCAGGCCAGGCCGGCGTAGTCGCTGGGACCGCCGCCCGGCCCGATCTGCGCCGCCCAGGGGTAGACGGAGGTGGCCGCGGTGACGGCGATCCCGACGACGGGGTACGGCCGGCCGGCGATGGTGACCCGGTCGCCGACGCCGACGCCAAGGGCGGTGGCAAAGCCGCGTTCGAGGACGGCGCCGCCGGGGCGCACCCACCGGCCCGAGGTCACCAGCGGCCGGTTGACCGGGCCGGGCCGCTCGGCGAAGCCGTGCACCACCACCTGGGACGACGTCGAGCCGCGCGCGGTGAGGTCGGCGTAGACGATGCGGTAGGGGCCGTGGTGGGCGACCACCTCGGGGGCCTCCGCCAGCGAGGCCAGGGCGGAGGTCGCCGCGCGGCCCGAGCCGCCGGACAACGCCACCACGTCCGGCCCGGCGGTGGCCGCGCGGGTCTGCTCGTACAGGGAGCGGCTGGCGTCGCCCAGGGACAGGCCCAGGGCCATCGTCGCGGTGGCCACGGTCACCGCGAGCAGCAGCATCGCGGCCTGGACGCGGTGCCGCCGCACGTCGGCCAGCACCAGCCGGGTGACGAGCACGACGGTGCCCATGGCGGTCAGTCCTCCAGCCCGATCAGGCCGCCCAGCCCCCGCGGGCGGGCGGCGGCCAGGTGGGTGTCGTCGACGAACATGCCGTCGCGCATCGAGACCAGCCGGTCGGCGGTGGCCGCCACCCGCTCGTCGTGCGTGACGATCACGAGGGTCTGCCCGGCGGCACGCAGCTCGCCGAAGATCCTCAGCACGTCGAGGGTGGCGGCGGTGTCGAGGTTGCCGGTGGGCTCGTCGGCCAGCACCACCAGCGGCTCGTTGACCAGCGCGCGGGCGACGGCGACGCGCTGGCGCTGGCCGCCGGACAGCTGCGAGGGCAGGTGCCGGGCGCGGGCGGCGAGCCCGACCCGGTCCAGCAGCGCGTCCGCGCGCCGCCTGGCCTGGCGGCGCGAGCGGCCGGCCAGCAGCGCGGGCAGCTCGACGTTCTCGGCCGCCGACAGCTCCTCCACCAGGTGGAACGCCTGGAAGACGAACCCGACCGACCGGCGTCGCAGGCGGGCCAGGGCCCGCTCGCTCAGCGTGTCGACGCGCCGGCCGGCCAGCCACACCTCTCCGCCGGTGGGCCGTTCCAGGCCGCCCAGCAGGTGGAGCAGGGTGGACTTCCCGCAGCCGCTCGGGCCGGTCACCGCCAGCGTCTGCCCCTGGGGGATCTCCAGGTCGACCTCGTCCACCGCGCGGACCCGGCTCTGCCCCTGGCCGTGCGTCTTCACCAGGCCGCGGGCCCGTAACACGTTCATGCGCCCTCGTCTTCGTCTTCGGTTCCGGACCAGGTGCGCTCGCAGGCGTCCAGCCAGCGCAGGTCGGCCCGCAACCGCAGCACGACCCCTTCCAGCAGCAGGCCGGCGGGTGATCCGGACGGTTCGTCCAGCGCCGCCCGCTGGACCTCGCGCAGGCGGCGCAGCAGCTCGCGGCGCTGCGCCGCGACCAGCTCGACCGGGTCGGCCAGCCGGGCCGCGGCCGCGGCGGCGAGTTTGAGATGGAACTCGGCCAGGTCCGGTTTCGGCCAGCCGACCTCGGCGAGCCAGGCGGCCACCCGGCGCTGGCCGTCGGGGGTCAGCGCGTAGACCTTGCGGTCGGGCCGTTCGGGGAGGCCGTCGGCCCGTTCGCAGGCGACGAGCCCGGCCTTCTCCAGCCTGGCCAGGGTCACGTAGATCTGGCCGGGGTTCATCGACTCGCCGAGCGGGCCGAGGCTGTGCCGCAGGCGGGCGCGCAGGTCGTAGCCGTGCGACGGCTCCTTGGCGAGCATCGCCAGCACCGCGTCCTGCACGGCCTCACCCCCTAACGGTTAGCCAATAGATAGCGGTTAGCCGTAGGGGGTGTCAAAACCTACTGGGACGGGCGCGGCCTGATCATCCACAGGCCCAGGCCGTACATCGCCAGGCCGAGCAGGACGAACCCGGCGGCGACCGGATAGCGCAGCCCGGCCGGCATGTACGTGGCCAGGAACCAGGAGTGGCGCAGCATGTCGTTGGAGACGAAGACGGCCGCGAGGATGCCCTGCGGCACCAGCGGGATCGCGCCGAGGCCGAAGCACCACCAGGTGACCATGCGCTGCGTCGTGGACAGCCGGTCGAAGCGGGAGGCCACGGCGGGCCGCTGCCTGCGGCCGGTGCGCATCAGGTCCAGCAGCTCGGGGCCCTGCGCGCGCAGGCGGCGTTCGGCGAGCAGGCCGAGGCCCCAGACGCACAACGCCCCCGTCAGGACGCCGACGGCGACCCCGAACCAGCCGTACCGGAGGGCGACCAGCGCCGCGGGCAGCCCGGTGAGGGCCACCAGGGCGAGGGTCAGGTAGGCCAGCCCGGTCAGGCCGCTGTCGTCGTCGCTGGTGCGCAGCGGGTTGCCGGCGCGGCGGTGCGGATCGGTGCCGGGCACCAGCCCGTACACCGAGATCAGCGGCACCAGCCCGGCCGCGCCGCCCAGCAGGGCCGCCAGCAGGGCCAGGACCAGCGGCCACGGACCGCCGGTGATCGCGGTGAACGCCACGGTCAGCACGGCCGCCACCGGCGTCTGCGCCGTCAGCCACGCCAGCTGCCGGCCGCGCACGTCGCTCGCGCCGGGGGTCATCAGGGTCAGCCAGAGCGCGGTGCCGTCGGCGCCGTACTGGTTGGCGGCCATGGCCGCGGCCATCACGACGAAGATCGGGCCCGCGTAGGGCAGCATGCCGTTCCAGCCGACGACCAGCGGGACGGCCGCGAAGCAGACGGCGTACGACAGCGCGAACGTGAGCTGGTGGTTGCGCACCAGGTCACGTGACCAGGTGCGCAGCTCCTTGGCGACGATCGCGCGGTTGGCGGTGGCGGCCGTCATCGGCCGCCGGGAGCGCCCGGACCGCTGCGTCGCCCCCGCGCGCCGCCCCAGCAGCACCGCCCACGCGCCGAGCAGCAGCACGGCCAGGAGCGCCAGGGCCGCCAGCGCCCACCACTCGCCCTGGACGGCCAGCAGCCCCCACCCGGAGGGCAGATACCGGACGAACGACGGCATGCCGGTCTGGCCGAAGGCCACGAAGAAGATCCAGATCTGGCCGAGCGCCGCCAGGATCGCGCCGTTGAGCACGCCGGAGGCGATCGCGCCCGCCCGGGAGCGCAGCGCCTGCCCGACCAGCGCCACCGCGAGCTTCGACAGCAGCACGAACACGGCCAGCTGCAACACCATCGCGGGCACGGCCACCAGGGCGTTGACCGGCCCGAGCCGCGCGCCCGCGATCGGCAGGCCGAGCAGCGCGGTCAGGCTGACCAGCGGCGCGACGCCGACGAAGGCCGCCACCAGCAGCCCGGACGCCAGGCGGCGCGGCGGCAGGCCGAGCATCGTGAAGTACTCCGGCCGCAGCGTCTCGTCGCCGCCGCCCATGAAGACGGGGCCGAGCATCCAGCCCAGCAGCCACACCGCGTAGGCGGCGGCCAGCAGCTCGGGGCCGGCGAAGGCCAGGTAGATCGTCCCGGCGGCGAGCAGCGCGCCCAGCGCGGCGCCGGTGCCCGCGGTCTGGGCCCGGGTGCCCCGGAAGGCGTGGCGCAGGAGCGCGACCTTCATCCGGGCCATGGTGGCCAGGGTGTTGGGCGGGGTCAGTGTGACAGCCACGACAGCTCCTTCACGCCGGTGTCGTCGTTGCCGACGAGGGCGACGAAGGTGTCCTCCAGCGAGCGGCCGCCGCGTACCTCGTCGAGGGTGCCGGCCGCGGCCACCGTGCCCTTGTCGATCACCGCGACCCGGTCGCAGAGCTGCTCCACCAGGGCCATGACGTGGCTGGAGAGCACGATCGAGCCGCCGTTCGCGACGAACCCGCGCAGGATCCGCTTGATCGTGGCGGCCGAGACCGGGTCGACCGCCTCGAACGGCTCGTCCAGCACGAGCAGCCGGGGCGCGTGCAGCAGCGCGGTGGCCAGCCCGATCTTCTTGCGCATGCCGGTGGAGTACTCGATGACCAGCGTGGTGCCGGCGCCGTCCAGTTCCAGCACGGCCAGCAGCTCGTCGGCGCGCCGGGCCACCTCGTCCTTGGGCAGGCCGCGCAGCAGGCCGAGGTAGGTGAGCACTTCGCGGCCGGTCAGCCGCTCGGGCATGGCCATGCCGTCGGGCAGCACCCCGACCAGGGCCTTGGCCTGCTCCGGAGCCGACCAGACGTCCTGGCCGAAGATCGTGGCGCCGCCGGCGTCGGGGCGCAGCAGGCCGACGGCCATGGACAGGGTGGTGGTCTTGCCGGCGCCGTTCTGGCCGACGAGCCCGAAGAACGACCCCTGGGGGACGGTGAGGTGGATCGCGTCGACGGCGACCTTGTCACCGAATCTCTTGGTCAGCCCGCTGATCTCGAGCGCCGGCGTCATGGGGTCCTCCTGGTGGCGAGGGTGAAGATGGTGGCCAGTTCGGCGGCGAGGGCGCTGAGGTCGTAGTCGGGGTCCTTCAGCACGTAGCTCGGCACGGCGTCGATGGCGCCGCGGATCGCGATCGCCATCGGCCGCAGCTGGAACTCCCGGAACTCGCCGGTCTGCTGGCCCCACGCCAGCAGCTTCTCGATGTCGTCGATGGCGGTGCCCTGCTGTCCCGCGTAGGGCCCGTCGTGGTCGTGGGTGATGATCTCGACCAGCGCCAGCAGGGGTTTGCGGTGCACCCGCATGAATTCGAGGTTGGTCTCGAAGTAGACGCGCAGCCCGTCGGTGGCGGTGGTCTGCGCCAGGATGCGCGGCACCATCAGGTCGGTGGCGAGCTTGACCGCGTGCCCGACGACCGCCTCGATCAGCTCGTCCTTGCTGCCGAAGTAGTAGGCGATGAGGCCCGGCGTGATGCCGGCGAGCTTGGCGATCTTCGCCATCGACGCCTGCTGGTATCCGAGCGTCGCCAGAGCCTCGACGGCGCAGTCGATGATCTGGGCCCGCCGGTTCTCCTCGACGAACGTCCGCTCTCCTGATGGCACGTTCAGGATATTAAACGGTCATTCAAAGGTTGGCAAAGGCGGCTTGACCTGGGCGGGACGCCCAGGGTGGTGGCGGGGAGATCGACCGGCCGGGGGGAAGCAGGGAGCGCCGACTGTCCTACGAGCCGTCGCGCGCGATCGCCGCCGACTACCGGGAGATCCTGCTCGGCGGCGTGCTGCCCCCGGCCAAGCGCGTGCTGCTCGAAGGCTGGCTGCCGCGGACGGCCACCGGCGCGGCGCGCGTCAGGGCCGGCCTGCCCAAGGGGTGGAAGCTGGCGCACAAGACCGGGACCGGCGACCACGGCCGGGCCAACGACATCGCCGTGGTGTGGCCGCCGGGCGCGGCGCCGCTGGTGGTGGCCGTCATGACCGATCGCCCCGGTTACGGCACGCCGCCCGGGGAGGCGCTGATCGCCGAGGCCACCCGGGTGATCGTCGCCTCGCTCATCTGACCAGCCCGAACCGGGTGGTGACGGCCCGCAGCCCCTCGATCACGTCGGCGGCCGAGGGCGCGGCGTGCGGGTCGTTGAGCCACTGGGTCATCACCCCGAGCAGCAGCGCGAGCTGCACCGAGCCGACGGCGCGCACCTCGCCGTCGCCGATCTCCTCCTCCGGCACCCCGGTGAGCTGCGCGGCCATGCCCCGCCGCCCCTCGCGCTGACCGGCCACGAGCTGCTCGCGCAGCTCCGGCGAGTGCTCCGCCTGGACCAGCGCCTCCAGGTTGGCCAGCCACAACGTGCGGTGCTCGTTGATCGAGCCGATCAGCTGCTCCCACAGCGCCTCGAAGCTCTCGGCGGGTGACCTGCCGGGGTCGTCGAGGGCGGCCAGCGCCGCGCCGACCTTCTCCCCCCATTCGCCCATGGCCTCGACCAGGGCCGCGTTGAGCAGCGCCTCCCGCGAGCCGAAGTGGTAGCCGATGGCCGCCATGCTCACGCCCGAGGCCGTGGCGATGTCGCGGACGGTGGTGCGCCCCCAGCCCTTCTCCTCCAGGCAGCGCCGCGCCCCGGCCAGCAGGTCTTCGCGATTTCCCATGACCGAAGCCTAGCACGCACGCCTTAGACGAGCATCTTGCGCGTTTGCCCAAATCTGCGTACGGTGTGGAGCGTTCACCGACGAAAGAGGACATGGCAATGCGCATCCTGATCTCCGGCGGCAGCGTCGCCGGCCCCGCCCTCGCCTACTGGCTGCACCGTCACGGCCACCAGGTCACCGTCGTCGAGCGCGCCCCGGCCCCGCGCGGCGGCGGCGCGGCCATCGACTTCCGCGGCTCGGCCCTGGACGTGCTGGACCGCATGGGCCTGCTGGCCGAGATGCGCCGGCACGCGACCACGATGACCTCCATGACCCTGGTCGACGAGGCCGGCGACGCGCTGGCCGTGCTGCCCGCCGACGCGATCTCCGGCGAGCTGGAGGTGCTCAAGTCCGACGTCACGAAGGTCCTCTACGAGGCCACCCGCGACACCGTCGAGTACCTGTTCGACGACACCGTCACCGCGCTCGACCAGGACGCGGCGGAGGTGCGGGTGCGGTTCGAGAAGGCCGCGCCGCGCACGTTCGACCTGGTGGTCGGCGCCGACGGGATGCACTCCAAGGTGCGCGCGCTCGCCTTCGGCCCCGAGTCGCGCTACGTGCGCAATCTCGGCATCTACGGCGCGCTGTTCACCACCGGCAACATCCTGGACCTGCGGGACGCGGGCCTGATGCACAACACCCCCGGCCGCAGCGCCCTGGCCTTCACCGCCCACGGCAACACCGAGCTGCGGGTCGGCCTGTCGTTCGCCGCCGACGACCTGGTCTACGACCGGCGCGACCGCGCCCAGCAGGAACGCCTGGTGGCCGAGCACTACGCGGGAGCGGGCTGGCAGGTGCCCAGGCTGCTGGCGGCCATGCGGGAGGCCGAGGAGTTCTTCTTCGACTCCTCCGGCCAGGTCGTGATGGACACCTGGACGAACGGCCGGGTCACGCTGCTGGGCGACGCGGCCTACTGCGCGGCGCCGACCTCCGGCCGCGGCACCTCACAGGCCCTGATCGGCGCGTACGTGCTGGCCGGGGAGCTGGCCGAGGCGCCCGGCCACGCCACGGGCCTGGCCGCCTACGAGCACCGGATGCGCGACTACGTCGAGCGCAACCAGCGGCACGGCCGGGCCGCGGCCCGCTGGTTCTTCGGCGCGCCGGACGAGCCCATGCCGGACGACGTCGACGACACGGTCCCGCTCAAGGAGTACGCGCTCTGAGGCCGTGGCCGAAGACCCCGGCGGCTCAGAGCCAGCCCGCGTCGCGGGAGATGCGGATGGCGTCGATGCGGTTGCGCCCGCCGACCTTGCTGATCGCGTTCGACAGGTAGTTGCGCACGGTGGCCTGCGACAACGAGAGCTGGGTGGCGATCTGCGCGGTGCGGATGCCGGACGCGGCGGCGCGCAGCACCTCGGTCTCCCGGGCGGTGAGCGGGCTGCTGCCGGTCTCCAGGGCGGCGGCGACCAGCTCGGGATCGATCACCCGTTCGCCGCGGGCGATGCGCCGGATGCCGTCGGTCAGGGTCTGGGCGGGGGCGTCCTTGACGATGAACCCCCGCGCGTGCACCTTCAGCGCGCGCAGCAGGTTCCCCGGCTGGCTGAGCCCGGTGAGCACGAGCGTGCGGCAGTCCGGCAGCCGCTGCGACAGCTGCTCGGCGGCCGACAGGCCGTCCAGACCGGGCATGTCGATGTCGAGCACCGCGACGTCCGGGCGTACCCGGAGGGCGGCGGACAGCACCTCGTCGCCGCGCTCGATCTCGGCCACGACCTCCATGTCGTCCTCCAGCGAGAGCAGGGCGACCAGGGCCGAGCGGATCATGTGCATGTCCTCGGCGATCAGTACGCGGATCACGGGCCTTCCTCGGGAACCTCGACCGACAACCGGAAACGGCCGTCGTGGACGGCGGTGGACGACGAGCCGGACGCCGCGCGGGCGCGTTCGGTCACCCCGGCGAGCCCCGACCCCGGGCCCCCGACGCCGCGCACGCCGTCGTTGACGATCTCCAACCGTACCCTGCCGTTGCCGCGGGCCACGGTGATCGTGCAGGTCGTGGCCTCGCTGTGCCGCAGCAGGTTGGTGGCGCCCTCGCGGATGGCCCACGCCAGCGCGTCGTGGGCCGGGCCGGACAGCGGCGGCAGCGCGGCCACGTCGAGCCGGGTGCCGATCCCGGCCGCGCCGAGCAGGGCCGCCGCGCCGTCGATCTCGGTGCGCAGCGACACGGCCAGCTCGTCGCGGGTGATCGCGCGGACGTCCCTGAGGGCGTCGCGGGCGACTCCGGTCAGGCTCTCGATCTCGGCACGGGCCGCGCCGGCGTCCTTGACGAGCAGCCGCAGGGCCAGGTCGCCCTTGAGGGAGATGGCCGACAGGCTCTGGCCGAGCAGGTCGTGCAGGTCGCGCGAGACCCGGACGCGTTCCTCGCCGACCGCGGCCGCGGCCAGCTCGGCCCGGGTGGCCTCCAGCTCCTCCAGCAGCAGCACCAGGCGGGCCCCGGCGACCAGCGCCCCGCCGAACACGGCCACGCCGAGCACGGGGTAGACGGCCAGCAGGAGGGCGTGCGGGACCGTGTCGCCGTCGTGCAACATCTGCGCCACCTCCAGCGCGGCGGGGTGCAGGACCTGCGCGACGGCGGCCACCGCCCGCACGGGGCCGCGCAGCAGCATGACGATCGAGGCCAGGGCGAAGACGGTCACGCCCTCCCACTGCGTGGCGAGCCACCACAGGGGCAGGTTCGCCAGCAGCAGGAGCGCCGCCAGGGTCCAGGGCCAGCCCGCCGGACGCACGCCGCGGGAGGCGGCCAGGCTGTGGCGGAGCTGGAGCGCGAGGGCCACCAGGACGCCCAGGCCCGCCAGGACGGGGTCCCCGGGCGGCCCCTCCATGCCCATGCCGATGTAGACCGGCACCTGCGCGGCCAGCGGGACGTGCAGCGCGACGAACGGGCGGTGCGGATGCCGCAGCACCCAGGCCGGCGGGATCTGCGCGCTCATGCCGGCACCTCGATCGTCTCGGTGGCGTCGTCGGCGCGGACCTCCAGCAGCACCCGGCCGCCCGCGACGGTGGCGGCGATCGTGCAGGCGCGCACGCCCTCGGCGCGCAGCAGGCGGGTGACGGTGGCGCGCAGGGCCGCGCGCGGCCCGGGCGGGATCGTCTCGGGGACGCCCTGCCTGGGCAGTTCCAGGCGGGTCGGCACGCCCGCCGCCGACAGCAGCGTGGCGGCCGTCTCCAGCTCGGCCCGCAGCGACGGCTGCCGGTAGCCGCGCACCCGCCGTCGGGCCTCGGCCAGCGTGCGGCGCGAGTCGTCGGCGAGCTGGGCGAGCTCCGCCGCCAGCCCGGGGGCGGGGCCGGGGGTGTTTCCAGTGGTCAGGGCCGCCGCCGCGCGATCGCCGCGGGCGGCGATCGACTCCAGCGCGCCGCCGAGCGTGCGGCGCAGGTCGTCGTCGATGCGCCGCCGCTCCTGCGCGACCGCCTGCTGGGCCAGCGCCTCCCTGGCCGCCTGCAGCCGGGTCAGCGCCGCGGCGAGCCAGACGAGCAGCAGCAACGCCCCGCCGCCGCACAACACCGAGAACGCCGGCCACGACGCCACCTGCCACGGCAGGCCCAGCAGCAGCGCCACCGGCGCGGCCGCCGCCACCAGGGTCACGCAGGCCAGGTACGACCACGGCGCCGGCAGCACCAGCACGGCCGACACCACGAGCCCCGCGTACGCCCGCGGCCACATGTTCCCGGCCAGGGGCGTCACGCCGAGCACGACGACGGCCATGACCGCGAACGTCCAGCGACCGGCCGGCGGACGGCGGGCGTGGGCGGCGTACCAGACGTGGCGCAGGTGCAGGGGGAGGTAGACCGCGGTCGCGGCCAGACTCCACAGCCCGGTGCGGCTGTCGTTGCCCGCGTAGCCGAACGACAGCGTCACCTGCAGCAGCGGCAGCAGGGCGCTGCACACGACGGCGACGACCGGCGCCACCCGGACGACCCGGCCGGACCGCCAGAACTCCGCCCTGCCCGCCACCCTGCCCACCACCCGTCGACGTTCCCCGGCTGACCAGGGTAGGCCGCCCGGCCGGACGGCGGCGCGGCCCGGCCGCCGGGTCCGGACCAGGGTGAGCGGCAGGGTCATGAGGGGTCGTCGCCGCCTTCCTCGGAGATGTCGGGGGACTCAGCCTGCACCCGCAGGACGGCGGCGAACAGATGCAGATGTCATCGGTCGGCCCGTGAGATTCGCGGCGGGCGGGACGGAGGCGGTTAGTTCACCCGGGTGACCCGGTTCAGGGCCGGGGCGGGCAGCGGGCTCCTGGCCCGGATGTAGGACTCGAACGCCTCGATGTCGCGGACCTTCTCCACCCGCTCGGTGCCCTCGGTCAGCACCGAGAAGCCGTCGCCGCCGGTCGCGACGAAGGAGTTGGCGGTCAGGCGGTACTTCGCGGCGGGGTCGACGACGGCGCCGTTGAGCTTGATGCCGGCCGGGTCGACGCGGTCGCAGGCGGGTTTGGCGTTGTCGTAGGTGTAGGTGAGTCCCTGCGAGACGCCGAGCACGCGCGCGGTGCTCTGGCCGCACCACTGCTGTTCCAGCAGCCGTTCGAGCTGGGCGCCGGTGAGCGTCATGGTGACGAGCATGTTGCCGAACGGCTGCACGCGCAGCGCCTTGCCGTGCGTCACCAGGTTCGACATCTCGTTGCCGGTGGGGTTGACGATCAGGTCGCCGCCGATGCCGCCGCCGTAGGGCGGCTGGACGGCGATCTGGGCGCCGCCGTTCTCGGCGGCGGAGGTGGCGAACAGGCGGGCGTCGGCCAGGGCGTGGCCGACGGTGGACTCGCCGGCGGCGTTGCGCTGGGCGGTCAGGTCGCGGGCGAGCAGGCCGACCGGCCGGTCGAGCAGCTTCTGCGCCTGCTCGTCGGTGCGGCGGCGCAGGGCGGCGATCCGGGCGTCGGGCTTGATGTCGTGGGTGACGGTGATGTTCTCGGCCTTGGCGGAGGTCGGGTTGCCGGTCGCCCGGTCGACGGTCAGGACGACCTTGGTGAGCTCGCGCGTGTGGGCGGAGGTCTGCGTGACCGGGATGCCGTTGACCACGCAGTTGTACGGGTTGTGCGTGTGCCCGGAGATCACGGCGTCGACCTCGGGGTCGAACCGCTGCACGATGTCCTTGATCGGCCCGGCCAGGTTGTTGCACTCGTTGGGCAGGCCGCCGCCGGTCTGCCCGCCGCCCTGGTGGATCAGGACGACGATCGTCCGCACGCCCTTGGCCTTGAGCTCGGCCGTGTAGGCGTTGACCGCCTCGGCCTCGTCGCGGCCTTCCAGCGGCTTGGTGGGGCCGGGGGCCTCGTTGAGGGCGTTCTTGTAGTCGACGCCGATGATGCCGACCTTGACGCCTTTGACCTCCTTGACGATGTAGGGCGTCAGCGCGGGCTTGCCGGTGGTGGTGTCGACGATGTTGGCGCCCAGGTAGGGGAACGCGGCGCCCTTGAAGCCGGGCAGCGCGCACCCGTCGATCGGGTGGCAGCCGCCGTTCTCCATCCGGCGGAACTCGGCGATGCCCTCGTCGAACTCGTGGTTGCCGACGCTGGAGGCGTCCAGGCGCATCAGGTTGAGCGCCTGGACGCCCGGCTCGTCGTGCAGGGCGGTGGCGTTCATGGTGCTGGAGGAGTAGTTGTCGCCGGCCGAGAGCCGCAGCGTGCCGTCGGGGTTGTCGCGCTGGAGCCGGTCCATGTGGGCGGCCAGGTACTCGGCCCCGCCCGCCTCGACCGGCCCGGACGGCGTCATGGCGAAGCTGGTTGGGAAGCCGGAGTGGAAGTCGTTGAAGGCCAGTAACTGGATGTCCACGGCGTCGGCGCGGGCGGGCAGCAGGCTGGTGCTGCCGAGCACCAGCGCCATGAGGAGGTTGCGCATGGCCACGAAAGTGACATAGTTCCATCGAGTCACACAAGAGGGAAATTTTCTAACATTGGATGTCGAATGTGAACTATTGACATAGCTTGCGGGAAGCGGGAGGGTTCCTCCCATGTCACCGATCCTGGCCAGAATCCGGGGGATCGAGCCCACCCTCACGGCCACCCACCGGCGCATCGCCGAGACGATCCTCGCCGAGCCCGCCACCGTGGCCGCCTCGACCATCGGCGAGCTGGCGGAGCGGTGCGGCACCTCGCTCACCACCGTCACCCGCTTCTGCCGGCAGCTCGGCCTGGCCGGCTACCCCGAGCTCAGGCTGGCGCTCGCCGCCGAACTGGGCCGCAACGACGCCGCCCCGCGCGAGCAGGGCCTGATCGCCTTCTCCCCGGACGACCCCGCAAGCCTGGTGCTGCGCAGCCTGCTGGCCAGCGACCTGCGCGCCATGGAGGAGACGGCGGCCCAGCTCGACCTTCAGGCCGTGGACCGGGCGGTCGATGCCCTGGTACGGGCCCGGTTCATCGACTTCTTCGCCGTCGCCGGCAGCGCGGGCGTGGCCATGGACCTGCACCTGCGCCTGCACGCCATCGGCCGCCCCGGGGCGTTGTGGACCGACGTGCACAGCGCCGTCTGCAGCGCCAACGCCCGCGACCGCGACGACGTCGCGCTCGGGATCTCCCACTCGGGCACCACGGCCGAAGTGGTCGAGCCCCTGACCATCGCCAAGCGACGCGGCGCCACCACCGTCGCGGTCACCAACTTCCCGCGCAGCCCGCTGGCCGAGGTGGCCGACATCGTGCTGACCACCGCCGCACAGGACACCCCCTTCCGCGCCGGCGGCGTGGCCGCCCGCCACACCCAGATGCTCGTCCTGGACTGCCTCTACATCGGCGTCGTCCAGCGCACCCACGAGACCAGCAACCAACTGCTCACCGCGGCCACCGACGCGGTCGGCAAGCACCGCCTGCCCCCACGCTAGGAGTCCCCATGCGTCTCGCCGCCGCCGCTATCGCCTTGGCGATGGCGGTCACCGCCTGTGCCCCTTCCGCCACGACGAGTGCCGATTCCGGCAAGATCACCCTCTCGGTCTGGGGCTGGGGCCCCGAGGCGAACTACGACAAGATGTTCGCCGAGTACGAGAAGCTCCACCCCGGCATCGACGTCGACGCCCGCTCGTTCACCACGGCCACCGAGTACGACACCATCCTGTCCACCGGCCTGGCCGGCGACAGCGGCCCCGATCTGGCCTGGCTGCGCGCCGGCGCCAACCTCCAGCCGCTGGTCGAGGCCGGACGGCTGCTCCCGCTCGACACCAAGGACGTGCCCGGCCTGGCCGCCTACGACGAGAAGGTCCTGCGCTACGCCAAGGGCGACAAGGACGGCAAGGTCTACGGCGTGCCGTTCGCCGTCCAGACCCTCCAGGTGATCTACAACAAGAAGATCTTCGCCGACAACGGCCTCACCCCGCCGAAGACGTACGCCGACATGATCTCCGCGGCCGACAAGCTCAAGGCCAAGGGCATCGTGCCGTTCGCCTTCGGCGGCAAGGACGACTGGATGCTGCCGATCGTGGCCGGCATCTTCGGCACCGCCCACTGGGGCGGCGACGCGTTCATCGCCGACGTCAAGGCCAAGCGCAAGAAGTTCGCCGACCCGCGCTTCGTCGAGGGCATCGACCAGCTCAACAAGCTCAAGCCGTACTTCCCCGACGACGTGGCCGGCGTCTCCTACACCGACGCGCAGATCCTGTTCTCCTCCGGCAAGGCGGCCATGTTCCCCGGCGGTCTGTGGGAGCTGAACTTCTTCGGCGAGCACGCCAAGGGCGTCGACCTGGGCGTCTTCACCCCGCCCACGCCCGAGGGGGAGGGCGTCATGCCCGGCTTCACCGACGGCTCGTACGGCGTCAACGTCAAGACCAGGCACAAGGCCGAGGCGCTGAAGTTCGCCGCGTGGCTCGCCTCCAAGGACTACGGCCAGCTCTACACCGACACCTTGCGCATCTTCTCCGCCGTGCCCGGCGTCACCCCCAAGGACCCGCTGCTCAACGAGGTCTCCGCCACCTTCGCCCAGCGCGGCGGCACCTACTTCATGAACGAGTTCGCCTACGGCAACCCGACCTCGGCCACCGTGTTCTCCAAGGCGTTGCAGGAGATGCTGCTGGGCCGCATCAGCGCCGAGGAGGCCGCCGAGCAGCTCGACAAGAGCGTGGCCACATGGCTCTAGCCGCACGGCGGGGATCGTCGTACCTGTTCCTGATCCCCGCCTTCCTCCTGTACTCGGCGTTCGTGGTCTATCCGCTGTTCACCGGGCTGACCTACAGCTTCTTCTCCTGGAAGGGCACCCTGCGCGACCAGCCCGCCGGGCTGGACAACTATGCGAACCTGCTGTCCGGCGCCTTCCTGGACCAGCTGCTGCCGGCGCTCGGGCACAACTTCCTGCTCTTCGCCGGCACCATGCTGGTGCAGAACACGCTGGGCCTGGCCTTCGCGCTGGCGCTGTTCCGCGTACGGCGCGGCAAGCGGGCCCTGCAGACCATGTTCGCGCTGCCGTACCTGGTCAACCCGCTGGTCATCGGCTACCTGTGGACCCTGCTGCTCAGCCCGGCCTTCGGCCCGGTCAACGCGCTGCTCAAGCCGATGGGCCTGGCGATGCCGTGGCTGGGCGACCCGGCCACCGCGCTGCCGACCGTCATCCTGATCACCAGCTGGCAGTGGGTGGGCTTCCCGATGCTGCTGTTCAGCGCCGCGCTCGGCGGCATCCCGCAGGAGTACGCCGAGGCCGCCAGGACCGACGGCGCCGGCTCCTGGCAGGTGTTCTGGCGCGTCACGCTGCCGCTGCTCAAGCCGGCCATGGCCACCGTGACCATCCTCAGCTTCATCGGCAGCATGGGCACCTTCGCCCTGGTCTACGCCCTGGGCGGCTCCAACGGCGCCCCCGCGGGCGCGACCGACGTGCTCGGCCTGCTGTTCTACCGGACCGCCTTCGCCTCGGGCGACGTCAACGCGCTGGGCACGTCCTCGGCGCTGGCGGTCTTCATGTTCACCTTCATCTTCGGCTCGACGCTGCTGCTCGAACGGGTCCTGAGGAGGAAGTCGTGAAGGCCGTGGCGATCCGGGGCCTGCTGTGGGGCTACGCCGTCCTGTCCATGTCGCCGCTGCTGGTCATGCTGCTCAGCTCGCTCCGGCCGACCAGCGAGATCTTCGACCAGCCGCTCGGCTGGCCCAGCGGGCTCGGCAACTACGCCAAAGCCTGGACCGACGCCTCCTTCTCCACGTACGTGGTGAACTCGGCGATCGTCGTGGTCTGCTCGGTGCTGCTGGGCGCGGTGGTGTCGTTGCTGGCGGCGTACCCGCTGGGGCGCCGGGAGTTCCGGGGGCGCGGGCTGTTCGCCGCCTACTTCGTCTCGGGTATGACGCTGCCCGCCCACCTGGGTGTGCTGCCGCTGTTCTACCTGCTGGAGAGCATGGGCCTGGTGGACTCGCTGGCCGGGCTGGTGCTGGTCTACGCGGCCGGGTCGGTGCCGTTCAACGTGTTCGTGCTGACCGCGTTCTTCCGCCAGCTCCCGCACGAGCTCGACGAGGCCGCCGCCCTGGACGGCGCGGGCCCGTTCGCCACCTTCTGGCACGTGATGCTGCCACTGGTACGGCCCGCGCTGGCGACCGTGGTGGTCTTCCAGTTCGTGCCGATCTGGAATGACTTCTTCTACCCCCTGGTCCTGATGCGGGACGAGAGCAAGCTGACCCTGCCGGTCGGCCTCACCCACTTCTTCGGCCAGTTCCAGAACGACTGGGGCACGCTCTTCGCCGGCCTGGTGATGACGACGATCCCCCTGGTCGTGCTCTTCGTCCTGGCCACGCGCCAGATCGTCGCCGGGCTCACCGCCGGCATGAACCGTTGAGGACAGTTTGATGGATCTTGTGATGGCCTTCGCCGACGAGACGCGCTCGCGGCTGGACCGGCTGATGGACGAGCAGCTGCCCGCCATCAGGCGCGCGGGCTCGCTGGTCGCGGCGACCGTGCGCGCCGGAGGCGTCCTGCACGCCTACGGCACGGGACACTCGGAGGCGGCGGCGCTGGAGGTGGCGGGGCGCGCGGGCGGGCTCATCCCGACCAACCGGCTCACCCTGCGCGACCCGGTGGTGCTGGGCTCGGCCGATCCCGGCGCGTTCGACCCGCTGGCCGAGCGCGACCCCCGCACCGCCCACCAGGTGCTGGCCCTGCACACGGTGGAGGACTCCGACGCGTTCGTGATCGCCTCCAACTCCGGCGGCAACGGCTCGACCGTGGAGATGGCCCGGCTGGTCAAGGAGCGCGGCCTGCCGCTCGTCGCGATCACCTCGCTGGCCCACTCGACCGCCATCACCTCGCGGCATCCGTCGGGGGAGCGGCTGTTCGAGCTGGCCGACATCGTGATCGACAACCTGGCCCCGTACGGCGACGCCGTCCTGCCGACCGAGCACGGCCCGGTCTGCGGCATCTCCTCGATCACCTCGGCGCTGATCGTGCAGCTCATGGTGGCCGAGGCGATCGGCGAGCTCCAGGCGGACGGCACGGTCCCGCCGGTCTACCTGTCGGCCAACATCCCCGGCTCCGACGCGCACAACGACGCCCTGGTGGCCCGCTACGCCGGCCGGATCAGGACGGGCGCGCTGTGAGCCTGACGATCGCCGCCTTCTGGCCGCCCCCGCCCCACGAGACGACGGCCGCCCGCTACCGGGAGATCGCCGAGGCCGGGATCGACCTGGTCATCACCGGCAACTACCTGAACGACCGGGTCATCCTGCGGCACGCCCTGGCCCGCGCCGAGGAGGCCGGGCTCGGCATGCTGGTCGCCTCCGACCCGCGGGTGGACGTGCTCATGCGCGACCTGGACGTGGACCCGGCGCCGCTGATCGCCCAGGTCGTCGAGGACTACCGCCCGTTCCGCTCCTTCCGCGGCCTCAGCCTCATGGACGAGCCGGTGGCCGGGCAGTTCCCGCGGCTGGGGGCCGGGGTCGCCGCCGCGCGGGCGGCCGGCGCGTTCGCCTACGCCAACCTGCTGCCCAGCCACGCCACCGGCCCCTACGACGCGTACGTGGGGGAGTTCGCCCGGGTCGTCCGGCCGGACGTGCTGTCGTTCGACCGGTACCCGTTCCTGACCGGCGGGTTCGACGAGGGCTACCTCGCCGACCTGGCCACCGTGCGCGAGCACGCCCGCCGGGCCGGGCTGCCGGCCTGGATGTACGTCCAGACGCTGGCCTACGACGGCCACCGCGAGCCGTCGGCCGCGGAGCTGGCCTGGCAGGTCAACACCGCCCTGGCCTACGGGTACACCGGCATCCAGTACTTCACCTACTGGACGCCCGACCCGGCGCGCGGCGAGGGCTTCCAACCGGCGCTCATCGGCGGCGACGGCGTGCCGACTGACCGCTACGGCGTCGTGCGCGACCTCAACACCCGCTGGCTGCGCCCGGTGGCGGCCGAGCTGACCGGGTGGACGTCGGCCGAGCACGCCGGCGACGTCCTGGTCGGCCACTACGGCGAGCGGCGGCTGGTCTGCAACGCCCGCTTCGACCGGCCGGTGAAGGTCACGCTCGACGGGATCACGCAGGCGTTCGACCCGGCGACCGGCTCCTACCAGGCGTGCGGCGGCACCCTCACGCTGGCGCCCGGCGCGGCGCGGCTGGTCCGGTGACGCTCTTCGCCGGGGTGGACGCCGGCGGCACCACCACCCGCGCCGCCGTGCACGCGGCGGACGGCACCAGGCTCGGGCACGGCACCGCCGGTCCCGGCAACCCGGCCGCGCACGGGCCCGCGGCGGCCCGCCTGGCGATCGGGCAGGCCCTGCGCCGCGCGCTCCACGGCCTGGACCCCTCGCTGGTGGCCGCCTCGGTGGCCGGCGTGGCGGGCGGCGACGACGCCTTCGCCGCGACGCTGGGCCGGACCTGGGCCGAGTGCGGCATCGCCACGCCGCCGCGCATGGTCGGCGACGTGGAGATCGCCTACGCGGCCGGGACCGCCGCGCCGTCCGGCACGCTGCTGCTGGCCGGGACGGGCGCCGCGGCGGCCCGCTTCTCCGGCCGGACGGTGACCGCGGTGGCCGACGGGCTCGGGTGGCTGCTGGGCGACGAAGGCGGCGGGTTCTGGATCGGCCGGGCGGGGGTGCGCGCGACCGTCCGCGCCCTGGACCGGCCCGGCGATCCCTCGGACCACGGCCGTCCCCAGGGCCGCGCTCCGGGCCCCGGACTGCCGTACGGGCCGCTGGTGGAGCTGGTGGGCGCGCACTTCGGGGTGACGGGCGAGCCGCGGCGGCGGGCGGACCGGATCGTCCGGCTGGCCCAGGCCGACCGGATGCTCGTGGCCGCCGCCGCGCCGCTGGTGTCGCGGGCGGCCGCCGCCGGGGACGAGTGCGCGGCGGGCATCGTCGCCGAGGCCGCCCGGCGGCTGACCGCGACGGCCGCCCGGCTGTCCGGCGACGGGCCGCTGGTGCTGGCGGGCGGCGTGCTGACCGCGGACGGCCCGGTGCGCGCAGCCGTCCTGGCCCGGCTGGCCGGGCGGCGGGTGACGACCGCCCGCGACGCCACGGCCGGGGCGTGCTGGCTGGCCGCCCTCGACCGGCTGGGCGACCAGGCCGCCCACGAACGCTTCACAGCCCTGCCGCCGCCCCGCTAGTACTGTGACCGGGGTCGGCGGGCACCGCGCCCGTGCCGCGGAAAGGACGGTTCGCACCTCATGCAGGTCCCGCAGATGAATCGTGCTCTGCTGAGCCGGCTGCTGCCGGGCGTCGAACCGGAGCACCTCACCGTTCGCCAAGGGCAGTTCCACCAGGTGGTGATCGGCGCGGATCGGGTCGTGTGCCTGCCGCGCACGGGGGCCGCGGCCGCCCGGCTGCCGCAGCGGGCCGCCGTCCTGCGCCTGCTCGCCGGGTTCGATCTCGGCTTCCGCACGCCTCGGCCGTTGCCGGAGGCCGGCGCTCCCGGCACGGACGAGCCGCCGTTCCTGGTCCTCAGCCGCGTTCCCGGAGCCCCGCTGGAGGCGGGAGACCTCGAAGATCCCCGGGTGGCCGCGGCCGCGGCGGCGCAGTACGTCGCGCTGCTGCGCGAACTGGCCAGGATCGGCGCGGCGGACGACGTGCGGGCGGCGCTGCCGGCGCCGCGGGATCGATGGCGGGAGTTCACGGCGGGCGTCCGCGCCGAGCTGTTCGGGCTCATGTCCGGGCGCGGACGTCAGCGGGCCGAGCGGGAGCTCGCGGCGCTCGACGGCCTTCCCGACATCGCCGACGCCGTGGTGCACGGTGACCTCGGCGCGGAGAACGTCCTGTGGGAGCACGACGGCGGGCTGCCGGTGCTCAGCGGGGTGATCGACTGGGATGAGGTGACGATCGGCGATCCCGCCGAGGACCTCGCGGCCGTCGGGGCCGGTTACGGCACGCCTTTCCTGGATCGGGTGCTGACGCTGGGAGGCTGGTCGGACGGCGCGATGGCCGCCCGCATCGCCGTCATCCGCGCGTCCTTCGCCCTGCAGCAGGCCCTGTCCGCGCATCGGGACGGCGACGAGGAAGAACTGGCGGACGGCCTGACCGGCTACCGCTGAACTCGTCCGGGGGAACGGGGCTCAGGCGGACGGCTCCTCGGCCGGGAACAGGATCGGGCTGATCAGGTGGCGGGTGCGCTCGGGCGTGGGCGGGTTGGCGATCCTGGGCAGCAGCGCGGCGCGCAGGTCGGCGATCAGCGCGGCGCGTTCGTCCGGGCTGAGCCAGATGGCGTGCTGCCGGTAGCCGACCAGGTCGGCGGCCGGATCGGCCTGGTCGCGGTCGAGGTAGGCGCCGAACTCGGCCAGCAGGGCCGCCATGGCCACGGCGAACGCGCGGCGGTGGTCGTCCCGCGAGGCCGCGGCGGCGGTGCCGGCGTCGATGGCCGCCCGCGCCGGGCGCAGCCGGTAGCGCCGCTCGACGGCCCCGCGTACGCGCTGCTCGCCCTCCACGTCGAGCAGGCCGCCCTCGGCCAGCAGGCCGACGTGCCGGTAGACGGTGGCCTTGGAGACGTCGGGCAGCAGGTCGCACAGGTCGGAGGTGGTGAGCGTGCGGCCGCCCGCCATGGCGTGCACGATGCGCAGCCGTACGGGGTGCAGAAGCAGGTCCACCGTGTCCATGGACGTACGATCTCACACCTGCTACCTTTCTCAAACCTGAGAAAGGATGAATCATGACCCACCACGCCCTGGACGCCCCTCCGCTGGGCCGCCTGCACGACGTCGGCGGTCGCCGGATCATGCTGCACCGTTCGGGCGCCGGCGGCCCGCCCGTGGTGTTCCTGCCCGGCGCCGGAGCCGTCGGCCTGGACTACCTCAACGTGCACGACCGCGCAGCCGAGCTGACGACCAGCGTCATCTACGACCGGGCGGGCACCGGCTGGAGCGAGCCGGTCGAGCTGCCCCGCACCGCGGCCGAGGTGACCGACGAGCTGCGCGCGGCGCTGGAGGCGGCGGGGGTGCGCGGCCCGTACGTGCTGGCCGGTCACTCCCTGGGCGGCGCGTACGCGCGCCACTACGCCCGCCGTTTCCCCGGCGACGTCGCGGCGCTGCTGCTGCTCGACCCCTTCCACGAGGACATGGCCGCCCGCGCGCCCCGGCAGGCGCGCGAGATGCTCGATCAGATGCGCGAGCAGGCGCTTCCCGAGCCGACGCCGGAGCAGCTCGACGCCGCCCGTCCGGCCGTCGAGCGGCTGCTGGCCGCCTGGCCGGACGGCGTGCGCGAGGCCCTGGTCGACCACCACCTGACCGCCTGGCGCGCCGGCTGGCTGGAGGGCCGCAACCTCTACGACGAGGTCTCCGCGGAGTTCAGGGCCGCGCCGCCGGCGCCCGACGTGCCGGTGATCGTGCTGTCGGCCATGGGGGCGGACGCCACCCAGTCCCAGCTCTGGCCGGAGGACGTGCTGCGGGAGATCAACGCCGGCAAGCTCGCCCTGCACGCCGAGCTGGCCGCCTCCTTCCCGCGCGGCGAGCACCGGGTGCTGGACGACGCCGGGCACGGCTGGCTGCACGAGGAACGGCGCGACGCCGTGCTCCAGGCGCTGGCCGACCTGCTGCGGGTCCTGTGAGACCCGGGGACCCGGCCGCGGCTCAGGGGCGCAGCGCCTTGAGCGCCAGGTCGACCAGCGCGTCGGCGTACTGCGGGGTGAGCGGGCCGGAGCGCAGGAGCCAGCGCTGGTAGAGGGGGGCGTAGAGCAGTTCGAGCGCGAGGTCGAGGTCGGCGTCGGGGGCGAGCTGGCCGGCCAGCTGGGCGCTGCGCAGGCGGGCCTTCTTGGCCTCGTCGACCGGGCCGGCCAGCTTCTCGCGGTACTGGGCGGCCAGTTCGGGGTCGGCGACGATCTCCAGATTGAGCGCCCGGATCGGCGCCTCGAAGCCGGGGTCGGCGAACTCCGCCACGGTCGCCCGCATGACGGTTTTCAGGTCGGCCTCGATGTCGCCCGTGTCGGGCAGCGTCACGCCCTCGTCGCCGTGGCCGCCTTCGCTCAGCGCGAGGAAGGAGTCGAAGACCACGGCGCCCTTGGACCGCCACCACCGGTAGATCGTCTGCTTGCCGACGCCGGCCCGCGCGGCGATCGCCTCGACGGAGACCTTGGCGTAACCCACCTCGGACACCAGTTCCCTGGCGGCCTGGAGGATCGCCTGCCGGGAGCGCTCGCTGCGGCGCGCGGGATCGGGCTGTTTCACGCCGCCCATCATAGCCCATCAACGAGACGAGACGGTCCGTCTTGACAAGTCACGGGTCCTTACTGGCACACTGACGGACATGTGACGAGACGGACCGTCTCGTCTTGAACGGAGAAGGAGGCGAGAGCGCATGCGCGTTTGGTTCGTCACTGGTGCGTCCCGAGGGCTGGGCCGGGCGTTCACCGAAGCGGCTCTGGACCGGGGCGACCGCGTCGTGGCCGCCGCCCGCGACGTCGGCCCACTGGCCGAGCTGGAGGCCCGGCACCCGGGCTCGCTCGTCCGGCTGCCGCTCGACGTCTCCGACCGCGCCGCGGTGCGGGAGGGCGTGGACAAGGCGGCGGCCGCGTTCGGCAGGCTCGACGTCGTGGTCAACAACGCCGGCGGCATGCTCTTCGGCATGCTGGAGGAGGCCACGGAGGAGCAGATCAGGGCGCACTTCGACGTGAACCTGTTCGGCGCGATCTGGGTCACCCAGGCGGTGACGCCGTACCTGCGGGCCCAGGGGTCGGGGCACATCCTCCAGGTCACCTCGATGGGCGCGGGCGGCGGCATGGCCTCGGTCGGCCTGTACGCGGCGGGCAAGTCGGCGCTCGACTCGGTCACCCAGGCGCTGGCCATGGAGCTCGCGCCGTTCGGCGTCAAGGTCACCAACCTGCAGATGGGCGGCTACGACACCGGCCTGTTCACGCTGGGCACCACGGTCACCGAGCCCGATCCGGTCTACGACGAGCTGCGGGCCGAGCTGGCCGCCATGTGGGGCGAGGACGCCGGCCCGCCGCCGAGCAACGCCGCGCCCGTCGTCATGGAGCTCGTGGACCTGCCCGAGCCACCGCGCCGGCTGATCGTCGGCAGCCGCTCGTACGACCTCGTCCAGCAGATGGACGAGGCCCGCACCGCGGAGTACCGCGCCTGGGAACACCTCAGCCGCAAGGCCGACGGCTGACCCCGGGGGACCGGTTCCAGGGGGTGGACGGGCGGGGATGGGCCGGGCGTTGTCCTGGTTCCGGCACAATTGCGGTGTGCGAGTCGGATTGCTGGGGCCCTTCGAGGTCCGGAACGCCCAAGGGGCCGTGGTCGAGGTTCCCGGTGTCCGGCTGCGCGCGCTGCTCGCCGCCCTCGCCCTGGAGCCCGGCCGGATCGTCACGCGCGCGCGGCTGATCGACTGGATCTGGGGGGAGCGGCCGCCCGCCGACGAGGTCAACGCCCTGCAGGCGCTGGTGTCCAGGCTGCGCAGGGTGCTGCCCGACGGCGTGATCGAGGCCGACTCCGGCGGCTACCGGCTGGCCGTGCCGCGCGAGGCGGTGGACGTGTGCCGCTTCGAGCAGCTGATCGTCCAGGCCCGCGCCGCCGCGCCCGCCGCCCGCGCCGACCTGCTGCGCAGTGCCCTGGAACTGTGGCGCGGCGCCCCCATGGCGGACATCGCGATGCAGGACAGCGACGCCTTCGACGCCGTGGTCACCCGGCTCGACGACCTCCACGTCGCCGCGCTCGGCGACCGCATCGACGCCGACCTGCGGCTCGGCCGGGGCGCGGAGCTGGTCACCGAGCTGACCGGGCTGGTGGCCGCGTACCCGCTGCGCGAGGGGTTCGTGGCGGCGCTGATGCGGGCGCTGGCCGAGGCGGGCCGCGGGAACGAGGCGCTGACCCTCTACCAGCGCACCCGCGAGCGGCTGGCCGACGAGCTGGGCGCCGACCCGTCGGCCGAGCTGTCGGAGCTGCACACCGCGCTGCTGCGCGGCGAGGTGGGGGAGCGGACGGACAACCGCAGGACCAACCTGCGTGCCGAGCTGACGAGCTTCGTCGGCCGGCACGACGACGTCTCCGCGGTCGCCGACCTGGCCACCAGGTACCGCCTGGTCACCCTGACGGGGGCGGGCGGCTGCGGCAAGACGCGGCTGGCCACCGAGACCGCCCGTACGATGCTCCCCGAGCTGCCCGACGGCGCCTGGCTGGTCGAGCTGGCCCCGGTCCGGGCCGGCGGCGAGCTGGCGCAGGCCGCCCTGACCACGATCGGCCTGCGCGACCAGGGCATGCTCGGCGGCGGGCGCGGCGGCGATCCGATGGACCGGCTCATCACCGCCATCCGCGACCGCTCGATCCTGCTCATCCTGGACAACTGCGAGCACGTCATCGAGGCCGCCGCGTCGTTCGCGGACCGGCTGCTGGGCGAGTGCCGCGGCCTGCGCGTCCTGGCGACGAGCCGCGAGCCGCTCGGCATCACCGGCGAGGTGTTGTGGCAGGTCGAGCCGCTCACGCTGCCCGCCGAGGGCTCCTCGCCGGCCGAGAGCGGGTCCTCGCCCGCGGTGCGGCTGCTGCGCGACCGCGCGGACCTGGTGCGCAAGGACATCGGCTCAGACGCCCCCACCCTCGCGGCCATGGCGCGGATCTGCCGGGCGCTCGACGGCAACCCGCTGGCGATCGAGCTGGCCGCGGCCCGGCTGCGCACGATGTCGGTCGACCAGCTCGCCCGCCGTCTCGACGACCGGTTCCGCCTGCTGACCAGCGGCAGCCGTACGGCGCTTGCCCGGCACCGGACGCTGCGCGCGGTCGTCGACTGGAGCTGGGACCTGCTGAGCGAGGCCGAGCGCGGCGTGCTGCGCCGGTTGTCGGTGTTCTCCGGCGGGGCGAGCCTGGAGGCGGCCGAACGCGTGTGCGGCGACGAGGCGTCCGCCGGTGAGCTGGTCTTCGACGTGCTCACCGCGCTGACCGAGAAGTCGCTGCTGCTGGCCGACGACGAGGGCGCCCCGCGCTACCGGATGCTCAACACCATCAGGGAGTACGCGGCCCAGCGGCTGGCCGAGTCCGGGGAGTCCGAGGCGGCGCGGCGGGCGCACCTGGCCCACTTCACCGAGCTGGCCGAGACCGCCGACCCGCACCTGCGCCGGGCCGAGCAGCTGGAGTGGCTGGCCGTGCTCGACGCCGAGCACGACAACATCATCACGGCCCTGCGCGGGGCGATCGCCGAGGGGTGGGCGTACGAGGCGATGCGGCTGGTCGGGGCGGCCGGCTACTACTGGTTCCTCAGCGGCCACCGGGCCGAGGGCGCCGAGCTGAGCATCGCCGCGTCCGGGCTGGAGGGCGAGGTGCCCGACGAGGTGCGGGCGATGGCGTACCTCATGGTGACCATGTTCGTGACGTCCGGTGTGGGCGGCGACCAGTTCCAGGCGCGGGAGTGGATCCAGGAGGCCCACCGGCTGGCCCTGCGCAGCGGGTCCCGCAAGCCGCTGCTCGGGTTCGCCGCGCTGCTGGAGCGCACGCTGCAGGGCCCGGCGGCGTTCCTGCCCGCGTTCGAGCCGCTGATCGCCGACGCCGACCCCTGGGTGCGGGCGCAGGGCAGGCTGGCCGGCGGCCGGTTCCGGCTCACGCTCGGCGGCGACGAGACCGACGTCGATCTCGACGCCGAGACCGCGCTCGCCGAGTTCCGCGCGCTGGGCGACCGCATGGGCATCTCCCTGGCGCTGACCTTCCTGGCCGATCGGCTCGCCATGCGCGGCGAGTTCGCCCGTGCCTGCGAGTACTACGAAGAGGGCGCCGTGGCGCAGACCGAGGTGGGCGCGACCGAGGACGTCGTGGGCGTGTGGGCCCGGCTGGCCCAGCTGCACTGGCTGCTCGGCGACGAGCGGGCCAGCGCCGCCGCCATGGCCGAGGCCCAGCGGCACGCCGACGGGATCGTCTGGCCCGACTCCCTCGCCGAGCTGGCGCTCGGGCAGGCGAAGCTGGCGCGCTGGCGCGGCGAGGCGGACCGGGTGCGCGAGCACCTGGCCACCGTCCAGGCGGTGCTGTCCAACGACGAGATGGTCGGCTCGGTCCGCTCCACGATCATGGACCTGTACGGTTACCTCGCCGACGACGTCGAGCAGGCCCGCGCGTACCGGCGCAGGGCGTTCGACGCGGCCGTGGAGAACATGTTCCCGCCGACCATCGCCGAGGCGCTGGTCGGGATCGCCGACGTCGCGCTGCGCGAGGGCCAGGACGAGCAGGCCGTCCGGCTGATCGCGGCCAGCGAGGCGGTGCGCGGCACGCCGGACCGCTCGCTGCCGGACGCCGCCCGCATCGCCGGACAGGCGCGCGAGCGCCTCGGCGAGACCGCGTTCGCCGCGGCGGACCTCGACGGCCGCCGCCGCGACTTCCGCGAACTGGCCGAGATCACCCTCGCCCGCTGAACGTCCCGCGCGCCCACAGTCAGCCGACCGGCCTGCGCTGGCGTCGAAACGGCGTCCGGCCACGAAGCTCGGCTGGGCCATGCAGGCACCCGTCCACGGACCGCGCGGTCCGGGACGTGGTTCATCGCGTCATGCGGAGGCCGCGTCGGAGTGGACTCCCTGGTCAAGCAGGGCGTTGATCATCTCCTGGAGTTGATCGCGTCCGATGGTGCCGAGTGCGCCGGTCAGGGCCTGGGCGAGCTTGTCGAACGGGTCGTCCATCGGCAGTTCCTTCACCTTCTCGGCCAGTTCCGCCACGCTCCACAGCCCGTCTTTGTGGATGTGGGCGCCGAGGGACCAGCCATGATTGACCGTGACCGTTCCGCCCCGTACCGACAGCAGCTGGCCGGTGAGCGGGCAGGCCGCGCCGGCCAGGTAGGCGGCGACAGGTGCGCAGGCGGCCGGGTGCAGTGGATCGAACCGGCCCGCCGGCGGTTCCTCGCTCATGCCGGGAACGGCGAGAGTGAGGCGGGTCCGGGCCATCGAGGGCGAGATGCAGTTGACCCGCACGCCGTACCGGCCGAGTTCGAGGGCGGCCACGGTGGTCAGCGCCGCGACCCCGGCGTTGCCTGCCGCATAAGAGACCTGCGCGGGCAGGGGGTTGAGCAGCCCGGAACCGGAGGAGGTGTTGACCACGGCGCGGTCGGCGTGGACCCCTGCCTGATACCGGTCGCGCCAGTGACGGGCCGCCCAGTGCGTCACCGCGAAGGTGCCCTTCAGCTTGACGGCCGCGACGTCGTCGAAGTCCTCCTCCGACAGGTCGGTCAGGCCCATGTTCCGTTCGATGGTCGCGTTGTTGACCACGACGTGCAGGTCGCCGAAGGACTCCAGAGCCGTCTCCACCATGCGGCGGGCGCCGTCCCAGTCGGTGACGCTGTCGGTGTTGGCCACGGCCTGTCCGCCGCGCGCGATGATCTCTGCGACGACCTTCGCGGCTACGCCTGCGTCGCCGCCCGTGCCGTCGATGGCGACGCCGGGGTCGTTGACCACGACCTTGGCGCCTTCGGCGGCGAAGAACAGCGCCTCTTCCCGCCCGATGCCGCGCCCCGCTCCGGTGATGAGGACGACGCGTCCGTCCAGACTTCCCATGAATGATCTCCCTCCACTGACTACAGTCTATGCACTAATTCACAGTATGCATTAATTCAGAAGATGTCATAGACTGCCCTGCGTGGTGGAGAAGCACGGACTGCGAGAGCGCAAGAAGCAGCGCACCCGGCAGGCACTGATCGAGGCGGCGGTGCGCCTGTTCGAGGACAAGGGCTACGACCAGGTGACGGTGGCCGAGATCGCCGACACCGCGGAGGTCTCCCCCCGCACCTTCTTCCTCCACTTCCAGACCAAGGAGGATGTGCTTCTGGCCAATGCCGACGTGCGCGTCGATCTGGCGCTGCAGGCGATCGCCGAGCGCCGCGCCGGGGAAGGGCTGCCTGAGGTGCTGGTGCGGGCGATGGACCAGATGATCGCCGATACCTGGGACAGCGACCTCCCCAGCGGGCTCGCCGCACTGCGGGCACGGCTGGCGGCCTCGGTGCCGGCGCTACAGGCCCGGCTGCTTCAGCGATACCTCACGGCGCAGGCCGAACTGGCCCAGGCTCTGCAGCGGGCATTCCCCGACAGACTCGACACGATCACCGCCTCCGCCCTGGTCGGCGCAATGGTGGGCGCGGTCAGCGCATCCGCACTGACCGCGCTGCAGCGCGGCGACGGACCCGGCGAGGTACGGAACGCCATGCGGCAGGCCATGGCTCTGGTGGCGCGATCGGTCACCTGACCCCAGTTGAACAGGGTGCGGCAGCAGGCGCCTCGGCGGGATGGAGCCGCCCGCCCGGTCCTGCTCGCCCTGACGGTGCTCCGCCGGTTGGGAGGAGGGCGGGGCCGGCGCCGGCGCCGGGGTGCCGTTAAGGTTGACCTCACCGGCCGCCATCTGCGATGTTCCCGCAGGTCAGGCAATTGGGTAGCTCCGCCAGCAGATAGCCGGCCGTGTGCGTCACACGGCCTCTCGCGGCGAGGCGGTGCCTGGGCCGGGCAACCGTACGGTCACCACCAGGCCGCCGCCGTGTCGAGGGACGGCCGTTACCGAGCCGCCGTGACCGCGGGCGATGGAGCGCACGATGGACAGGCCGAGGCCGAACCCTCTCCCACCGCCGGTACGCTCGCGGTTGAGCCGCCGGAACGGCTGGAACAGCGACTCGATCTCGTAGTGCGGCACAACAGGCCCCGAGTTGGCCACAGTCAGCACCGCGTCCTCGCCGATGGTCCTCGTGGTCACGGAGACGAGCCCGGAGGGCACGTTGTGCTCGACGGCGTTCTCGACCAGGTTCTGTACCAGCCGTTCAAGCAGGATCGGATCGCCTCTGGTGACCGCAGCGGCCGCGCCGTCGCAGGGCACGCCGCGCTGGTCGCACACGTGGCCGGCGATGTCGGCCAGATCGACGGGGGTGCGCTCGGTGATGCCGTGCTCGGAGTCGGCCAGCGTGAGCAGGCCGTCGATCAGCCGTTCGTGCCGTTCGTTGACGGTCTGCAACGACGTGCCGAGCTGGATGCAGTCCTCCGAGGCACCCGGCCTGCTGACCGCGAGCTCCACCAGCGTCCTGTTCATGGCCAGCGGGGTGCGCAACTCGTGAGAGGCGTTGGCCACCAGCCTGCGCTGTCCGTCGAAGGCCGCGTCCAGTTGCTCCACCATCAGGTTGAAGGCGTCGGCCAGATCGCGTACCTCGTCTTGCGGGCCGTTCATGACGATCCGTTCGTGCAGTCCCCGCCCCGCGCCCACGGCCAGCCGCCGCGCGGTCTCGGTGACGCGGTGCAGGGGCTGCAGCGCGCGGCCCGCCACCAGCCAGCCGAACCCCACCGAGGCTGCGCCGACCAGCAGCAACCCGATCGCGCCCTGCGATATCAGCGAGGTGGTGGTCGCCGTACGGATCCGTTCGCTCAGCATCTGCCGTCCCTCGTCCATCGGCGGTCCAGACGGCGTGGACGACAGGATGTGCTTGCCACTGACGGCCGACGGCACCTGCTGGGACACCAGCAGGGTCGTCACGCCGAGCAGCACCACTCCGCCCACCAGGAAGAACGCCGCGTACACCAGGGTCAGCCTGGCCCTGATCGTGAGCTTGTTCATGCGATCCGGTACCCGGCTCCGGGAACGGTGTCGATCACGGGAACCTCCAGCTTGCGGCGCAGCTTCAGAATGGTCACCCGCACGACGCCGGTGAACGGGTCGATGTGTTCATCCCAGGCCCGCTCCAGCAGGTCCTCGGCCGACACCACCGCCCCGTCGGCGCGCAGCAACTCGGCGAGAACGGCGAACTCCTTGCGCGACAGCGCGACGTAACGCCCATCGCGGTAAACCTCTCGCCTGGCCAGATCCATCCGGATGCCACGGCGGCTGAGGACCGGAGGCGTGGCGGGCCCGGTGCGCCGCAGCAGCGCCTGCACTCTGGCCGACAACTCGGCCAGCGCAAACGGCTTGGGCAGGTAGTCGTCGGCGCCGAGTTGGAGGCCGGCCACCCGATCCCGTACGGCCGCAGCAGCGGTCAGCATGAGAACGCGGGTTCGTGTGGCCGATTCCACGATCGATCGGCACACGTCGTCGCCATGGACGGCGGGCAGATCACGGTCAAGGATGACCACGTCGTAGTCGTTCACTCCGAGCCGCTCGAGCGCCGAGCCGCCGTCGTTGACCACGTCAACGGCCAGCGCGTCGCGACGCAGCCACTCGGCGATGCCGTCGGCCAGCACCGGTTCGTCCTCGACGATCAGAACACGCACGCTCAGGAGTTCTATCCGGTTGGGTGTATCGCCACCGTTAACGTTCGCGCTAACGCCACGGTAATCGGCTCTGCGATGAACTCCGGGCCATGAAGACGAAGACGCTGATCAGGTTCCTCGCCATGGGCCTCGTCCTTACCGCCTGCGGCGCCCAACCTGAGACCAGGGTCGCCACCGCGAGCGGCGCCACGGCGAGCGCGGCCGCGAGCCCTTCGGCCGCCGGCGACGGCGAGCTGGCCTTCGCGCGGTGCATGCGAGGTGAGGGCGTCGACATCAAGGACCCGACCAACGGCCGCTTCGAGGTCAGCAGCGACATCGCCGAGAAGAAGAAGATGGACGCCGCGATGGCCAAGTGCGGTCACCTCCTGCCCGGCGGTCAGGGAGGCAAGCCGAATCCGCAAGATCTCGACAGCGCGCGCAAGCAGGCCAGGTGCATGCGCGAGAACGGGTACCCCACGTTCCCCGACCCCGACTCCAGCGGAAGGCTCAAGCTGGACGTCGGCGCCCTCGGAGCCGACCCTGACGACCCGAAGTTCAAGGCCGCCATGGAAAAGTGCCGCGCGGCATGACCGGCCGGCTCGCGGCCGGGTCGCTGATCCTCGCGGCGGTCTGCGCCACCACCGCGGTAATCGTGTTCGGCGGGCGTGGAGACGAACCGGTCGCCCGCGACGCCGTGCCCGCCGCTCTCGCCGAGGTCACCAAGCAGGACCTGGCCGACACCACGACGGCCACGGGGATCGTGGGCTACGGCCGGGAGCGCCCGCTAGCCGCGGCCGCTCCCGGCACGGTCACCGCGCTCCCCGCCATCGGCTCGACGGTCCGGCGCGGTGGCGTGCTGTTCAAGGTCGACCAGGTCCCCACCGTGCTCTTGTACGGCAAGGTGCCCGCCTACCGGACACTGCGGTCCGGCGTGCGAGGGGCCGATGTCCGGCAGTTGGAAGAGAACCTGCGCGAACTCGGCTATCGCGGTTTCACCATCGACGACGTATTCAGCGGGGAGAGCGCGCGGGCCGTACGCAAGTGGCAGAAGGACCTCGGCGTCAAACAGACCGGCGTGGTCGAGCTCGGTCGGGTCGTCTTCCAGCCGGACGCCGTACGCGTCAACGACCAGACGGCAGCGCCCGGGACGCTCGTCCGTCCAGGCTCTCCACTTCTCACTGTCACCGGGACCGCGCACTTGGTCACCGTACGGCTGGACGAGACGGAGTACCGGCTGGCCAAGATCGGCGCTGCGGCGGCGGTCAGGACACCGGCCGGCGAGCAGGTGCAGGGGAAGGTCGCCACGGCACAGTTCGTGGTCAATTCCGATCAGCGAGGCACGACCACGAAGGTGGAGCTGACCGTGGCGATCGGGGCCGTCGGCTACGACCGGGCGGCGGTCGATGTGAGGCTCGTCTCCGAGGTGCGCAAGGACGTTCTCACGGTGCCGGTCGCGGCGCTCCTGGCGCTGTCCGAGGGCGGGTACGGCGTCGAACTCGCGGACGGCCGGGTCGTTCCGGTCCGGACCGGGCTCTTCGCCGGTGGGCGTGTCGAGGTGTCGGGCCAGGGGCTCACCGTCGGCCTGAAGGTGGGGATGCCGACATGATCGCGCGGCTCGAGGGCGTCACCAAGGCCTACCCCGGTGGCGTCATCGCGCTGGATGACGTCTCGCTGGAGGTCGAGAAGGGCGAGCTGCTGGCCATCGTCGGCCCGTCCGGGTCGGGAAAGTCCACCATGTTGCACATCCTCGGCACCTTGGACCGGCCCACCAGCGGCCGGGTGCGCCTCGACGGCCAGGACGTGGACACGCTGCCGGACCGCGCCCTGTCGGAGTTGCGGGCCACCAGGATCGGGTTCGTGTTCCAGCAGTTCCACCTGACCACAGGCGCGTCGGCGCTGGACAACGTGGCCGACGGACTGCTGTATGCAGGGGTGCCGCTCGGGCGGCGGCGCGCCCGGGCGCTGGAGGCGCTCGACCAGGTGGGGCTCGGCCGTCGCGTACGGCACCGGCCGCACGAGCTGTCCGGCGGTGAGCGGCAGCGCGTGGCCATCGCACGGGCGGCTGTGCGCAGGCCTGTCTTGCTGCTGGCCGACGAGCCGACGGGCAACCTCGACTCGGCGGCGGGCGCGGGCGTGCTCGCGCTGCTACGAGAGCTGAACGCGTCAGGGACCACGATCGTGGTGATCACACACGACTTGGAGATCGCGCACGCCCTGCCCAGGCAGGTGCGCATGCGGGACGGGCGGATGCTGCCATGACGGCGCTGTCGGCCAGGGACGTGATCAGGGTGGGCGGGGCCGGGCTGCGCACCCGGCCGCTGCGCGCCCTCCTGTCGGCCCTCGGCGTCGCCATTGGGATCGCCGCGATGGTGTCGGTCGTCGGGATCTCCGCTTCCAGCCGAGCCGAGCTGGACAGGACCCTGGCCAGGCTCGGCACCAACCTGCTCACGGTCGCGCCGGGCCAGACCGTGTTCGGCAAGCAGGCGCAGCTGCCGCAGGAGGCGGCGGCCATGATCCGCAGGATCCGCCCGGTGACAGGTGCCGCCGCTACCGCGCTGCTGCCCGACGCGCACGTTTACCGCAACGATCGGATCCCTGCGGCCGAGAGCGGCGGCATCGCCGTCGTCGCCACAGAGCTGACCGTCCCCGATCTCGTCGGGGCGGCTGTGGCGCGAGGCACCTGGCTCAACGGCGCGACGGCCCGGTACCCAGCCGTCGTGCTGGGCTCGACAGCGGCTGAACGACTGGGCGTCACAGAGCTGGGACGGCAGGTGTACCTGAGTGGACACTGGTTCACCGTCATCGGGATGCTGGACGCGGCACCGCTCGCGCCGGAGTTGGACTCCTCCGCGATGATCGGCTGGCCCGCTGCCGCACGGTACCTGTCGTTCGATGGGCATCCGACCACGATCTACACCCGCACCGAGGACTCGGCCGTGGAAGCGGTGCGCGCCGTGCTGGCCGCCACCGCCAAGCCTCAGGTGCCCGGCGAGGTGAACGTGTCCAGGCCATCCGACGCGCTCGCCGCCCGCCAGGCGACGGACCGGGCCCTGACCGGCCTGCTGCTCGGCCTCGGCGCGGTCGCCCTGGTCGTCGGGGGTGTGGGCGTGGCCAACACCATGGTCATCGCGGTCCTGGAACGCAAGGCCGAGATCGGGCTGCGCCGGTCACTGGGCGCCACGCAGGGGCAGATCCGCGTCCAGTTCCTGGCCGAGGCGCTGCTGCTGTCCGGTCTCGGCGGTATCGGCGGCCTGTCCCTGGGCATCGCGGTGACCGGTGTGTACGCGGCCATCCAGGCCCTGCCGATGGTGATCCCCATCTGGGCACTGGTAGGCGGTCTTGCCGCAACCCTGCTGATCGGCGGCCTGGCTGGGCTCTACCCCGCCATCCGTGCCAGCCACCTGGCCCCGACAGAGGCGCTGGCCTCGCCCTGATCAGCCGCCGTCACACCACTGGATCGGCGGCTGGCATGGCGGCCAGCAGGCCGCCATCCTTCTCTGAGCGTCGAAGAGACCTGAACCTCGTGGCGCGCCCCCTCCGGTCCGTCCAAGCCGGCGCCGGCGTTGTGGCTGACACCCCGAAGGACTCCTCCAGAGCGCTGCTGCTGGAGGCCGAGGACAACTTGCAGCGCATGCTCGCCGCTGTCCCGCTCACCGACGACGGACGGGCCGCAGTCGACGACGGCCAAGCTGCCCTGAACCGGCTGCTCGGCCAGCTCGCCGACGTTTCCACCCCCGCTGGGGCCACTCCCCGGCAGATCAGCGCCCCGGCCCAGGCGCCCCTGCCGCCAGTCATCGAGATCAACCGAAGGCCGACCTGATCGGGCTACGTGCCAGAGCCCAATGGGTGCCGCACCCCTTCTGGATGGGCGTCGCCGACCTCGACGCTGTTCTCATCAAGAGCGTTGGCGATGTGGAAGCGACCCGCATCGAAGACGAACTCCACCGCGAGGGTGCCGGCCGCCGTGTCACGACCTGATGGCTGCCACTCAAGGAGAGCAACCTCGCCCAGTTCCTGGCCGACGCACGGCTCAAGCCGTTCGTCGGCGCTGGACCACGCCGGAGTCAGCTCGAACCACTCCCAGCCGGTCATCGCAGCCGTTGGGTCGATGGTGTTCCAGCCGATCGACAGCTCATCGAACTTCGAGTGCCACGCTTGACAAATCAGATTCCACATAATGGCCCGCTACCTGCGGCTGCGGGACCTTCAGCGGGAGATCGAGCAGGGCCTGAACGTGATGGCGGCCTCCAACGGCGCGACGAGCAGGAGATGTTCCTGCTGTGCCTGCGGATCACGTGAACACCCTGATGCGTCAGGACATCCTCGGCGAACCGGAGTGGGTGGACCTCCTCACGCCCGCCGACCGGCGCGGCCTTACCCCGCTGTTCTGGCCCCACGTCCGGCCCTACGGTGAGGTGAACCTCGACATGGGAGTCCGCCTCAACCTCGCCGCGACCTCCGCACCGGGCACCGGGGCCGCACCTGGGCCACCGTGCTGGCCGCGCCCGCGTGGTGGCACCTGCCGGACGATGGCCGAGGGGCCCATCGGTCCGGGGTCGAACTCGCCTTCTGGACCAACCGCCAGGTCCGCCGGAGCGGTCTGTGCACGTCGTGCTGGAGTCGCGAGAGCGAGCCCGACATCCTCCTCCTGCGACGGTGGCCGGTGCACGGCCGCCTGACACGCGGCCGCGAAATCAACGGTCAGCACTGGAAGCGGTAGCGGATCTGGCTGTACGTCTCGCCCTTGCCGAAAGCGAATCCGACCTCCGGATCGATGCGGTACAGCAGAACCTTGCCGGAGCGGATGGTGTCACCGAGGCCATGCCAGGTGCCGTCCGAGCTGGTCAGGAGGTCACCGTACTTGCTTTCGTAGGCGTCGGCGGTGGTGCTGCGTTCAGCCGGGTCGCACACCAGCTCGGCACGCCCCTCTATGGTGATGTCGATCCCGTCCAGGACGTTCGTGCCGGTCGTCATGACGCAGTGGTCGTTGGTGCGGAGGTTACGCGTCTTGCGCTCTTGGTCGCCGGTAGCGAAGTACAGGGCGCCGCCGGTCCAGACGGCCAGTAGCGGTGTCACGTGAGGTCGGCCGTCGGGGCGGACGGTGGACAGCCAGAACAGTCGCGCCTGCTCCAGCTCACGCCGTGCGACCGGCCAGGGGATCACATCGGCGCCGGAGTCGCTGAAGGGGCCGATCTCGGCGACCGGGTCACAGTCGGACATGGAAGCTCCTCAATGGGTCAGGCGGGAATGCGGTCGGTCACGATTCGGTCAGCGGGGAGGCGCCGCGGTCTCCTTGGCGACCGGTGCCGATCGCTTGCCGAGCATGGCCAGAGCGATGACCACGTCCAGTGCCGCGACGAGGCGACCATGCCGAACGCGGCCTGATGCCCGGGAACCAGCGTCTGCGGCGCGGCGATCCCAGGCGTGGGTGCATGCGCGGCGACAACGCTGCCGGCGATGGCTACGCCGAGGGCGGCGCCGACCGCGAAGCAGGTATCGGCGAGTCCGAGGGGCAGACCGGAGTGCCGTTCGGCGACACCGGTGAACGCCGCGATCTGCGCACAGACGGTGGCGGTGCCCACGCCCGCCCGACGGTCGCGACCGGACGCACGCCGATCCTGGTCACAACCCGCTGGCAGACCAGAGCACCGACGACAGTCAGGGAACGTGACCGCAGGACCCCGAACGGCACCAGCGTCGCCTTGGACCGCCGTTCGATCACGACAAACAGGCCGGTCAGGTCCAGGATGGTCATGAAGAGCGCCGTACCCAGCAACAGCAGCGCCCGCCACCTCAAGGCGGTCGCCCGCAGGCTCACCCATGCCCACCCGCACCCAGCTCGACGCCCAGCGCGTCAAGCCAGTCGCCGGTGCCCTGCTCCCGCCAGGAAGGCTCATCCCGACCATCGAGGAAGGCGCCCTGCTCGGTGAGGACCAGCCGCGTGCCTCCGTCGGCCGGGCAGAACGCCACGGTCGTCAGCGACGCCGTCGCCAGGTCGTCTCCCACGTGCAGCGTGGAGGTGTAGATGATGCGCTCGTCTCGGACGATGTCGCAGTACAACGACTCGAACGTCATCGACAGGCCGCTGTCCGGGTGGCTGCGGTTGACCTCCCGGCCCCCGACCCGGAAGTCCATTTCATGGTCCGCATCGGGGGTGGAGAACCAGCGGGCCTTCGCCTTCGGGTTGGCCCATGCCGCGAACGCCCGGGCCGCCGTGACCGGGTAGAGGCGTTCCAGGGTGAACGTGGCGTGCGTGACAGAACGGTCGATCATCACAAGCTCCCTTGCTCCGGTGTGCCAGGATCATCGAGCAGGTAGTCGCCGAGCCGGTCCAGGCGCCGTTCCCAGGACGTGCGCTGCTCGGCAAGCCATTCCTCGGCCATCCGCAGTACGTCCGGCTCGATGCGGCAGGTGCGGACGCGGCCGATCTTCTCGGATCTGACCAGCCCGCAGGCTTCCAGCACCTGGATGTGCTGCATGACCCCCGGTAGCGACATCTCCAGTGGCCTGGCCAGTTCGCTGACCGGCACCGGCCCGCGGATCAGGCGCTCCACCATCGCCCGGCGCGTTCCATCCGCCAGCGCCTGGAACACCCGGTCCAGTGATCCGCCATAGTTAGGCATATCCTTAACTATTGGTCGGCGCACACCGATAGTCAAGTACTTCCTTAACCAATGGCCCGATCATGGTGGTCCGATCTGCCGGCTTCCATCAGTGCCGGCAAGGCTTTCGCGGACAGGTAACCGCCTCTGGCGTACCGACAACGGGGCCGACTACGGCCCGTTGAACACCTTCGCCACGGGGAAGTTGGACCTGGGCAAGGTGCGGCGGCACCAGGAGGAGATCCTGCGGTTGATCGCTACGTCTACACCCAGCAAAGTCAGCTCGCCTGATGTGGTCAGAGCACTGCAGCGGGACGGGCACGCCACCGCTCCAAGTGAGGCGATCGCGACCTACGGCCGCCTCTTCAAAACCCTCCACATCCTGTCGATCATCGACAGCGAACCTTATCGGCGTGGCATCAAAGGCATGCGCAACCTCCAGGAAGGGCGCCACGCACTGGCCGAGAAGATATTTCACGGCCGCCGCCGCGAGGTGTTCCAGCGGTACCGGGAAGGCGTGGAGGACCACCTGGGCGCGCTGGGTGTCGTTTTAATTTGTGTCGTTCTCTGGAACACGGTCTATATTGACGCCGCTCTGCGCCATTTGCGCGCCCGAGGATATCTCGTACGAGACGACTGCCGCACTGCGGGGGCGATCGCGGCGAATCCGCGCGATGTCGTCGCGGCAGAAAGCCATGGCGCTGGTGCGGATCTTCACGCGAGAGAAGGGCGTGAGATCATCTCGGTTCTGGATCAAACATCGAGAACGGCCTCTCCGTTGAGGTAGCGCCCGGGCGAGGTACCGACGGTCCGGCGGAACGCCGCGAGGAAAGCGCTTGGAGTCGCATACCCCACCGTGTGCGCTACCTGCGACACCGGCCGGCCTTCGGCGAGGAGAGGCAGGGCGGCCCGCAGTCGCATGTGAGTGCGCCAGCGGTCGAAGCTCAACCCCGTGTCACGGACGAACAGCCGCGTCAGGGTGCGTCGGCTCACTCCGATGGAGCGTGCATGGCCTTCAAGGCTCCGGGAGTCGGAGGGGTCGGCGAGCAGGGTGTCGGCCACGGCGCGCACGCGTTCGTCCACGGGAAGCGGAACATCGATGGGCAGGGCCGGCAAAGGGTGCAACAGGTCCAGCACTACCGCCTCGGCCCGCAATCGCGCGTCATCGGCGAGGTCCTCACGGGCGAGATAGGCGATCAGATGGGCCAGCAGCCCGTCGACGCCGACCGCAGTGGGCTCCGTCCAATCCAGAGTGCACCGCACTGGATCGAGGTAGAGGCTGCACAGCAGCGCGTCGCGGGTCGCGCCGGTCCGGTGAACGACTCCCGCCGGCAACCACAGGGCCCGGGTGGGCGGCAGGACCCAGTACGCGTCGTCCACGGCGATGCTGAGGACGCCGCTCCGCGTCCAGGCCAGCTGGTGGTGCGTGTGGCTGTGCGGGGAGATCCACTGTCCCGATGACAGCGGGAAGTGCCCGACCACGATCACGCCTACCGTGGTCGGGACGGCGGATTCGACGGCCTCGATCATGGATTCGACGGCTTCGATCATGTGGTCCAGATTATGTCCTCAAGGCGATATGGTCTGGCATAATCGCGGATTGTGGCCAGCGCGGCCGACACGTAACGGGAGAGCCGCCACAGCGTTCTCAACACCGTGGTGACACCACCGTTTGAAGTGGTACTAAACCTGGCTTCACTCATTCATCATCATGTGGTCCCAAACCCGGCCTTCTGTTGGTCCCGCTTCAAACCGTCGAAGTCACCACGCGCTGCTGGTCCTGCGGGCCGCTGGCCCGCGACGGCAGCAGCACGACGATGATCACAGCGCCGAGCGCCATGCAGACCGCGCCCGCCGTAAGCCCGCCTGAGTAGCCCATGACGGCCAGCGCGGCCACCCCGATGGCGCCGCCGATCTGCTGGACAGAGGTGAACAGGGCCGAGCCGAGACCGGCGTCCTCCTCGGTGGTGCCGTCGACCGCGGCCACCGCCATGACGGGCAGGCTCAGCCCGTTGCCCACGCTCAGTATGAGCATCCCGGGCAGGACGTGGGCGACGTAGGAGTCGCCCACCGCCACGCCGGCCAGCAGCAGCAGGCCGGCGATGTTGACCAGGAACGCCAGCAGGAGCGCCCAGCGTGCCCCGATCCTGAACGAGATGCGGGAGGACAGCCACATGCCCGCCAGGATGCCGGCGCCGTAGGGCAGGTAGGCGATGCCGGCCAGGAGCGGGCTGTAGCCCAGAACGGTCTGTACTTGGATCATCAGCAGGAACGACATCGCGTACATCGCCATCGAGAACAGCAGGGTCGCGCCGTTGGCCACCGCCCGCGTCCGCGAGGCCAGGAACGATGCGGGCACCAGCGGTGCCGCCGCCCGCGACTCGGCCACCAGGAACGCCGCCGCCGAGGCCGCGGACAGCACGACGGCACCGATGACGATCGGATCGCCCCAGCCCGTCTCTCCGGCCCGCAGCAACCCGTACACCAGCGACACCGCGGCGCCGGTGACCAGGACCGCGCCGGGAACGTCGAGGCGGCGCCGGCCGGGCGCGCGGGACTCGGGGACCAGCCGGGGAAGCAGCGCCAGGGCCACGGCGACGATGGGCAGGTTGATCAGGAAGATCCCACGCCAGGACACCAGATCGGTCAGCGCCCCGGACAGCACCAGGCCCGAGGTCCCGCCCAGGGCCGCGATACCGCCCCAGATGCCCAGCGCCCTGGCCCGCTCCTCCGGCCCCGGATACAGCAACGTGATCATCGACATCGCTGCAGGGCCGGCCATCGCAGAACCCACGCCCTGCACGAACCGCCCGATCACGAGCTGCCACGGCTCCTGCGCGAGCCCGCAGGCCAGGCTGGCCACCCCGAACAGCGCCACCCCGATGAGGAAGACGCGGCGACGGCCCAGCAGATCAGCCAGCCGGCCGCACAGCAGCAGCAGCCCGCCGAAGGCCAGGAAGTAGGCGTTGACGACCCAGGGCAAGGCGGACGCGCTGAAGCCCAGCTCATCACGGATACTCGGCAGGGCCACGTTCACGACGGTGTCATCGAGCACGAGCATGAACTGAACAAGACACAACACAATCATCGGCACCCGACGACGCTATGATCCGCCGCATGTAGCCACAATTCGCGATGAGGCCAGACCGTGTCGCATGGAGGACATGAGCGCGATCATCTCTGGCAACAAGTGCGTCCCCACGGGGAGGTCCGGCTGAATCTGCACGCTCGATTGAGCATCGGCTCTCTGTCCGCCGGGGCGGCCATCGGCCTGTGACGCCGGGGCTGCCCGAGATCGGCGTCTGCTCCTCCAACCTGGCCAAAGCCCAGGAGCAGCGGGTCGGCCTGGCCGCCGGCCTCAGCGATGGCCTGTAGTCCACCCCGCTCCCCACGGTGAACTCCGGCGGCGGCTGGGGTGCTGGTAGGAATTGCGCCGCACACCCCAAAGGGGACGATGCCTAACCTGGAGCTCCCAGGCGGCTTGGCATCCTCCTCCGCAGGTGACGCCGTCGCGCACGGTGACCTGCGGCGACACTGCTCGTTTGGGCCGTGTGGCGCGATTCCTACCGACGGGCCATGTAGGGCCGCGACGGGATCGGGCGCAGCGCGGCGTGGGCGCGGCGGGCCCGCGCTCGACATGTCGCACCGTGGGACACCCCCACCCACGCACCCTTCGCAACCCCGCCTGACCTACGACGGCAGGCTCAACGTTCAAATCCGGCCGGACAGTCCCAAAACCCGAGTACGACAGAACCTTGTCGAGCCGCTGTTGCGGCAGCGCCGTGCCGTCACTGACGTGCGGCCCGCTCTCCTCTGGCGCGCTGGAGACCGTTGGGCATCCGGATGAGGTGGACCGCCAGCAGCGTCAGCCAGAGCCAGCCGATGCCCACTGTCAGGCGCTGCAGCAGGCCGCCGATCTCAGCCAGCCCGTTCACCTGGAGAAAGGCCGATACGAACAGGACGAACCCGATGGGAAACAGGATTCCGCTGAGTACCGAATACAGTGCCCGTCGGCGTTGGCCCCAGCCGGCAAAGCGCCGGGCGAACACGAAGTGGGCGACGGTCAGCGCCAGGAACCCGACGAGGGACAGCTTGCCGTGCAGGTCGCCGTGGGTGGTGGGAGGCACGGTGAGTGCTGGGGTCCCTACCGGGTAGCCGCTGACCGGATCGTCCAGAAAGACGCCCGCCCCGATGAGTCCCACACCCCACAGGGCGATGAGCAGCGGCCCCCAGGCAGACTTTCGGCCGTGCTCTCGTAGCGCGCCGGGCACGGCTAACGCGAAGACGATCGCGAGCCCTCCGGCCAGGATGAAATTGACCTGCTGGATCCAGCCGAGGCTGCTGCCCAGTTCCAGGGAGCTGCCCGCATGGTGGATCGGGTCGTAGCCGTCGCGGACGGCTCCTTGGACAAGGAGAACGAAGATGAACAGCGGTCCGGCGACCACACCGCACAGCAAGCCGATCTTTTTGAACATGACGTGCCTCCAGGAATACGCAGATGCCGCCCAGCCTGTCAGGCTCACCTGACAGGCTGGGCGCTGTCAGTTTGGCTTGACAGGATCAGCGTGTCAAGGCAAACTGACAGACATGTCGTTCGATGACCTGGCGTAGCGCATCCAAGCTCACGACCCGGCCCTCGGCCTGCGAGCGGTGGGAGTGCTGTATCAACCGGCCGAACAAGTGGAGACCACAGCCATCGCCCACGCCCGGTGACGGGGATGGGCGTGGGAGCAGATCGGTGACGCGCTGGGCATGTCCCGGCAGTCCGCGCATGCCAGGCATGGGGACCGAGCACCTGCTGCTCGGTCTGCTCCACGAGACCGGCTCAGCCTCCGCACGTGCCCTTCAGGTCGATCTGGACACTGCCTACGCGGCCCTGGAGGCGCTGGACCGTGAAGCCCTACAGGCCATCGGCATCGACCTCGGAGGCCTCGCCGCCGATCTAGTGCTGTGACCGGAAGGTTCACCGGGTTCGTGAGTGCAGGCCGACGAGGGCGCCGCGCATGATGTGATCATCAAGGCGAACTCGTCTCATGGGATCATGTGGCGGTGACATTGAAGCCATGGAAGGGCAGATTGGTGATCACCGCCATCATGCTGGCGATTCTCGCTGTCCTTGGGCTGGCGGTACTCCTGTGCGTGGTCATCGTCTTCAGCGTCGATTTCGAGTAATCAGGGACATGTCGTTGGCACAAGCCTGCCGTGCCCGCCCGGAGAGGACAGCCACCCACGAACCCGGTGAACCTTTCCGGTCACAGCACCAGGCGCGCCCTCCCGCAAGTACCCGCCGATGACGTCCACCGCCCAGGCGGTCCTGACGAAGGCCGTCAAGGCCACGAAGGCCAAGACCCGCGACATCGACACCAGTCACCTAATGCGCGCACTACTCGAACTGGATCGTCCCGACCCGGCAGCAGAACTGCTTGCCCGGCTGGGCGTGGATCGCGCGGTCGTATCGCAACGCCTCGCCCGGGACGGCTCCTGAGGCGTCTGGGCAACCACCCGCGTCACGTGTGGCGCCGGCTACGTCGCCATGGTCCGCTTTCACCTGGCCCGCGCCGGTCCGGGCGACCAGCCGGCCGGCGGCCGTACTGGTGGACACCGCCTGCTTCGCCGCGGAGCCGCACGCCCCCGCGGCGGTCTCGGGCGCCATCGCCGCCCTGGCCCCACTCCTCCTGGTCCTCGTTCTTGACGGCCTGTGATCGCTCCTCGCGGTCCAGGCCGTCACGGACGCCTCGAAACCGTATCAATCCGCCGATCTTCTGCCGCCGCCCGTCAGGGGCCAGGGTGATAGATCAGGTGCAGGACGCCGGTGGCGAAGGTGGCCGAGTGGACCAGTCGCATCGGGGTCGGACCGCCGTCGGCGAAGAGCCGCTCCCCGCGGCCGAGGACGACCGGGTGGATGAGGAGATGCAGTTCGTCGAGCAGGTTGTCGCGGAGCAGCGATCGCACCAGGGTCAAGCTGCCGCTGATGGTGACGTGCCGGTCCGGCCCCTGCTTGAGGGCGGCGAGTTCGCCGGAGACCGGGCCGGGGATGACGGTGGTGTTCTGCCAGGCCGGGGAGGTCAGCGTGGTCGAGGCCACCAGCTTGGGCATCGAGTTGATCCGGTCGGCGAACGGCGCCTCGCTGCCTCTGCCGGGCCAGGAGGCGGCGAACACCTCGTAGGTCCTGCGTCCGAGCAGGAGGATGTCGGCTTCGTCGAGCTGGCCGGAGACGGCCGCGGCCATCTCCTCGTCGTAGTAGGGAAAGTGCCACTGCTCGGGGGCTTCCACGACACCGTCCAGCGACACGAACAGCTGCGAGACGATGGTGCTCACGCTGTGGCCTCGGTGAAGAACGCGGCGAGCGTGGGGGCGATGGCCTCGGGGGCCACGTTGTGCGGCTGACCGGTGAGGGTGGCCCGCCGGACGTCCGGCAGCAGGTCGGCCACGGCCTGCGCCGTGCTGCTGATCCACGGGATCGTCTCACCGTCGATCACCAGGGTGGGGGCCGTAACGCCGGTCAGCCGATCGGCGGGCAGGGAGAAGTCGCCGGTGATGGTGGCGTCGTAGACGAGCGTGTGGGCCACGGCCTCCATCGCCGGCCAGCCCGGGAAGTCGCGCATCGGGGCGACGAACTCGGCCGGGATGCCGACCGCGGCGGTGAGGAACAGCTCGCACATGTCGCCCCTGCGGTCCTCGGCCAGCAGCGCCACGAGCTGCTCGCGGTAGTCGGCCGGCACCGGCGTACGGGTGCCGGGCAGGATGTAGGGAACCTCCCACACCGCCAGCCTGTCGACGGCGAGCCCGCGGGCGGCGGCCTCCAGGGCGATGATGCCACCGCCGGAGGTGCCGTACAGGTGCGCCGACCCGCCCGCCGCGGCGATGACGGCCTCGATGTCCTCGAACTCGCGGTCCACCGCGTAGGGGGCGGTGTCACCGCTGTCGCCACGGCCGCGCCGGTCGTAGTTGTAGACGGTCAGGTCCTTGGCCAGCAGCTCGGCCAGGGGCGCGGTCGCGGATCGGTCGTTGGGGCCGGCGCCGATCAGGATCACCGCCGGGCCCTGCCCGATCCGGTCGTAGGCGATCGCGGTGCCGTCCTGCGAGATGACCTTGTCCATGTCGTTCCCCTCGTGTTCGTGTTCGTCGGTTGCATGATCAGAATGCTGCACGTGGCGGCTGTCCGGCATCCGTGGTCTCCACTGATTCGCCACTGAGACCTCCGTGACGTCCACACGTACGTGATGATGTCCGAATGATCGCAAAGGTGTCCCAGCGCGAGGCCGAGGTGCTGGCGGCGGTGGCGGCGCGGCTGTCGAACGCGCAGATCGCGAACAGGTTGCGCATCTCCGTCCGCACGGTCGAGAGCCACGTCGCCTCGCTGCTGCGCAAGTACGGCGTGGCCGACCGGCAGGAGCTGGCGCAGCAGGCGGTGCAGGCCGGTGTGGACCGCGACGTCCCGGATGGCCCGCAGCCCGGGGTTCCCACCCCGATGACCTCGTTCGTCGGGCGCGAACGGGAACACGAGGCGGTCCTGGCGGCGTTCGGCGCCTCCCGACTGGTCACCCTGTTGGGTACCGGCGGCGCGGGCAAGAGCCGCCTCGCGGCAGAGGTCTGCTCCTCCTACCCGGCCGGCGGGGCGTTCGTGGATCTGGTTCCCGTCCGGGACGGTTTCGTCACGCAGGCGGCGGCCAAGGTGCTCGGGGTCGGTGAGCGGGCCCAGCAGCCGTTGGAGGATGCCGTCATCGAACGGCTTCGCCGCGATCGGGCGCTGCTCGTCCTCGACAACTGCGAGCACGTGTTGGACACTGCTGCCGGCTTCGCGGAGCGAATGCTGGCAGCCTGTCCGGGCACCCGGATCCTCGTGACGAGCCGCGAGCGCCTCGGCGTGCCCGGCGAACGAACCGTGCCGATCGGCCCGCTGCCTCTGGCCTCCGACGCTGAGGCGCTCTTCCTCGACCGTGCCACCGCGGCCGATCCCGAGTTCGACGCCGACCCGGCCCAGCTGACGCAGATCTGCGCCCGGCTCGACGGCATTCCCCTGGCCATCGAGCTCGCCGCGGCCCGCAGCGCCTCTCTGGGGCTTGCCGGGCTGCTCGTCGCGCTCGACGACACGCTGAGGCTGCTCACCGGAGGACGGGCCGCCGACCGGCGGCATCGGTCCCTGCGCGCGGTGCTCGAATGGAGTCACGACCTGCTCGACGAGGAGGAGCAGGCACTGTTCCGGCGACTGTCGATGTTCTGCGGCGGCTTCGACCTGGCCGCCGCGACGGCGCTCACCCCCGGCCGCCCACCCGGCGCCGTGAGCCATGTGCTGGGGCGGCTCGTCGACAAGAGTCTCGTCGTACGCGCCCCGGGGACGGCGAGCCGATGGCGGCTCCTGCAGACCGTCAGAGCCTTCGCCGAGGAGTTGTTACGCGACTCCGGTGAGCACGACGCCGCTCGGGAACTCCATCTGCTGTGGGCCGCCGGTACCGCGACGGCGATGCGGGAGCGGCTGATCGCCGCCGGACAGCACGGCGCCGGGACGGCGGCGCCGTGCGAAGACAGCCAGAAGGACGGCGCCGAGGTCTGGCGACGGGAGTTCGACGAGGTCTCGGACGATCTGCGTGCTGCGCTGGCCGCCGCCCCGCCCGGACGGGGCGGGGCGGCGCACCGGCTGGCCCGCTCGCTGGGTCACCTCACCTTCGCCCGCCGATTCCTGGCCGAGGCCCAGAGCCACTACCGGCAGGCAGCCGAACGAGCGCCCGGTCCCGCCGAAGCGGCCGAAGACCTGCGGAACGCGGCCGACTGCTCCCTGGACAACATCTCCGGGCAATGCGTGTTCGACCTGCTGCTCGCCTCGGCGGCGCAGGCCCACGCCGCGGGCGACGAGAACGGCCGCGCGGTCGCCCTCGCCCGTGCGGTGGAGACAGCGGCGAGGTTTCTCGCCTCCTTCCCCGAGGGCATTCCCGGCGAGCGGCTTCGCCGTCATCTCGCCGAGGCTGCCGAGGCCGGAGACCCGGGCGACCCGACCGTGGCCGCGGCCCTCGCCGCGGCGGCAGCCTGGACCGGGCGGCCGGGCGCCTTCGACCCGGACCCGGCCCTGGCCGCCCGCGCGCTCGCCGTCGCACGGACGACGGGCGACGCCGTGCTCGTCAGCGCGGGGCTCGACGCGGTGACGACCGCCGCCGTACGGGCCGGCCGGCATCGCGAAGCCCGGCGGTACACCGAGGAGCGGCTGGCACTGCTGTCGGAGATGGACCGCGACGACCCGCGTTCGGCCATCGAGATCGTGGACACCCTGCACGTGGCCTGCACCGACGCGATCGTCGCGGGAGATCTGCCCGCGGCGATCACCGCCGGTCGGATCATGATGGCCGACGACCTCGTCGGAGACCACCCCTACATCTCGGCCAGCAGACTGATCCCCGCGCTCGTCCTCACCGGAGAGCTCGGCGCGGCCCTGCGCTACGGCGAACGGATGTGGGCGAGCTGGGAACGAGCCGGCCGGCCGCCGGCCGGATGGCTGCTGCCTTCCGTGTCGGCCGTCGCGCTCGCCCATGGACTTCTCGACGACCCGGTCCGTTTCCGGCTCTGGCGTCACAGGGCCGGCGTGGTGGTCGACCACGCGCATGCCGGGCTGACTTCCTTCGGCGCGTTCGTCGATGCCCGGGCCGCGCTGCAATCCGGTGACCTCAGCGACGCCACCGCCCTGGTGGAGCGGGCTTTCGGCACGTTCTCGATGGGACGTTACGCGGCGTACGCGCAGGCGGCGGGAGCCGAGCTCGCGGTCGTCGCCGGGCTGCCCGACGCTCCGGACCGGCTCGCGGCCGCGCTCCTGACAGCCGGTGAGAACCACTGGGCCTCGGCATGCCTGGCTCGCGCCGGCGGCAGGCTCCACGCGGACCCGGACGCGCTGGCGGCCTCGGTCGCCCAGTGGGAGGGCATCGACGCTCGGCTGGAACGAGCCCATACTCTTCTGCTGATCCCGCATCGCGCCGAAGAGGGCCGAGCCGCCCTCGACGCACTGATCACGAGTACGGGCAGGAGAACCCTGTAACTCCTCCGCTCCCGCCCGCGGGTATAGGGGGCTCGTACCCGTGGCCGACGATCCGGGGCCCCGGCAACCGGCTATGGGGCGGTCGTGCCGTCGCGCGCTGCGATGGCCGCGGCCATGAAATCCTGGAAACGCGCGAACTGTTGCTGATCCATCTTCAGCGGCACCCCGTTGACGATCCGGTCCTTGTACCGGGTACCGATCGTGACCTTGAAGCCGTCACCGTGTGGTTTCGCGTCCACGCCGAGGAACGCCACGTGGTATCGCCTGGCCTCAGTCAGGCAATGGAAGATGTCGAAGGTCCTCCCGTCTTGCACCAGGATGTACTCGCCGATCGCGAACTCCGCTGCCATGGCTTCCCGTTCATGCCGCTTGATGTGTCCGGGGTCAGGGGTCACCCCAGGCACCGTCGTCGAACTCCGAGCCCCTGCTCGGCCCTCCGACGAGCCGGCGGGCCTCCTTCGTGCACGCGCCCGACTCGGACCAATCATGGACCGCTACCGTGAACTACCGCAAAGCCACTTGACGGCTGAGGTCATGTGCGGGAGAAGCCCCCGACGGGGAGGAGGAACCGTCACGCGCCCGTCGACCGCCAGGGGCTCGGATTGTCGGTGGCTACCGGCATTGTTATGGCATGACCGAGACGCCCCCTTTCACCGTCCTCGCTGATGACACGGCCTACGCCGAGGCCGTGCAGCTCGCCGTGGACTCCGCCGCCGCCTACTACGCCGACGGCACCTCCACCCTCGACGACGACGCCTACGACCGGCTGGTGCGCGGCATCCAGGCGTACGAGGAGGCCCATCCCGAGCAGGTGCTGCCGACCTCGCCGACGGGCAAGGTCGCGGGCGGCGCGGTCGTGGGGGACGTGCCGCACACCGTGCCGATGCTCAGCCTGGACAACGTGTTCGGCGCCGAGCAGCTCGCCGACTGGGCCGCCTCGGTCGAGCGCAGGCTCGGCCGTCCGGTCACCGCGTGGAGCGTCGAGCCCAAGCTCGACGGCCTGGCCATCTCGGCCCGCTACCGCGGCGGCCGGCTGGCCCAGCTCGTCACCCGGGGCGACGGCACCGCGGGCGAGGACGTCTCGCACGCCGTCGGCACCATCGTCGGCCTGCCCGAGCGGCTGGCCGAGCCGGTCACGGTGGAGCTGCGCGGCGAGGTCATGATGACGACGTCGCAGTTCGAGGAGGCGTGCGCCAAGCGCTCGGCGCACGACGGCACCACGTTCGCCAACCCGCGCAGCGCCGCCGCCGGCACGCTGCGCGCCCAGGACCGGCCGTACGTGTGCGAGCTGACGTTCTTCGGCTACGGCGCGCTGCCCGCGCCCGGCGACGACTCCGAGCTGGCGACGCGGCTGCGCGAGCTGCCGCACAGCCAGGTCATGGAATGGGTGGCCGGGCAGGGCGTGCAGACCACGGCCGCCACCCCGGTCGCCGGGATCGTCACCGACACGCTGGAGCGGGTGCAGGAGCGCGTCGGCGAGATCGCCGCCGCCCGAGCCGGGCTGCCGTTCGGCATCGACGGCATCGTGATCAAGTGTGACCTGGCCGCCGACCAGGCCGAGGCCGGGTTCAGCTCGCGCGCGCCGCGCTGGGCCATCGCCTACAAGCTGCCCGCGACCGAGAAGATCACCAAGCTGGTCGGCGTGGAGTGGAACACCGGCCGCACCGGCGTCATCGCCCCGCGCGCCGTGCTGGAGCCGGTCGAGCTCGACGGCAGCATCGTCACCTACGCCACCCTGCACAACGTCGCCGACATCACCCGGCGCGGCCTGATGCTGGGCGACAGCGTGGTCGTCTACAAGGCGGGCGACGTGATCCCGCGCGTGGAGTCGCCGGTGGTGCACCTGCGCACCGGCGAGGAGCGGCCGATCCCGATCCCGCAGGTCTGCCCGTCCTGCGGCGACGCCCTCGACAGGTCGCAGGAACGGTGGCGGTGTGTACGGGGGCGGGCCTGCCAGGCGATCGCGTCCATCATCTACGCCGCCGGACGCGACCAGCTCGACATCGAGGGCCTGGCCGAGAACCGCATCAAGCAGCTGCTGGACGCCGGTCTGATCGCCGACTTCGCCGACCTGTTCTTCCTGACCCGCGAGCAGCTGCTCAGCCTGGAGCGCATGGGCGAGACCAGCACCGACAACCTGTTGGCCGCCTTCCAGCAGGTCAAGAGCCGGCCGCTGAGCCGGGTGTTCGCGGCGCTCGGCGTCCGCGGCACCGGCCGGTCGATGAGCCGCCGCATCGCCCGCCACTTCGGTTCGATGGAGGCCATCCGGGCCGCCGACGCCGAGGCGATCCAGGCGGTCGAGGGCATCGGCCCGGAGAAGGCGCCGGTCGTGGTGGCCGAGCTGATCGAGCTCGGGCCGCTGATCGACAAGCTGGTCCAGGCGGGCGTGAACATGGCCGAGCCGGGCTGGACGCCCCCCGCCGAGCCCGGCGCCCCGCAGACCGGCGGCGGGTCCGGGCTGCCGCTGGCCGGGATGTCGGTCGTGGTGACCGGCGCGATGAGCGGCACGCTGGAGGCGTTGAGCCGCACCCAGATGAACGAGCTGATCGAGCGGGCCGGTGGCAAGGCGTCCTCCAGCGTCTCGGCCAAGACGTCGCTGCTGGTGGCCGGGGAGAAGGCCGGTTCCAAGCGGGCCAAGGCCGAGAGCCTGGGCGTGCGGATCGTGACGCCGGAGGAGTTCGCCGAGCTCGTCGCCTCCCTGTCGTAGCCCGAACGCCGTGCGGGCGTGGCGGCCGTCAGCCGGACGGCTTCAGCGCCGGGACCGGTTCCGCGCCTTCCCTGCTCCCGCGGTCCGCCCCTTCGGCTGGTCGAGCTCCGGCGGCGCGACCCGCCACATGCTCTTGCGGAGCCGGCCGACGAGCCCCGCCCGTCCGAGCATGACAAGCCCCAACCCCAGGCACACACCACCGGGGTACGGCATCGCGTGGTCCAGCCAGGAGAGGCCGTTCTCCGCGGCCGTACCGCCGATGAAGGCGCAGAGGAGGCCGCCGGCCAGCCAGGCCAGGGCGAACAGGAGGTACTGCCAACGTGGCCGTAATCGAGGCACGAGATCAGTGAAACCCGCGGCCCGGCGAACCGCAACCGCGCCCGCCGGGGGCGGGGCGCAACGGCGGGTCAGGGCGGGCAGTCGGGGGGCAGCCGGAACACGCCGAACTCCAGGCGCAGCGAGTCGTCGGCGGGCAGGGCGATCGCCCGCGCCGACGGATCGGACATCCAGCAGGCGGGCAGGAGGAAGTACCGCTGGTTGGAGTTGATCAGCAGGCGCAGGCCGGTGTAGCGGAAGCGATACATCGCGCCGGGGTCGGGCAGCGCGGTCTCCGTGATGCCCGGCCCCTCCAGGTTCAGGCGGCGGGCCGCGTAGACCACCGTGCTCGGCAGACTCCGCATGCCGGCCAGCATCCGGTCGGCCTCCCGCTCTCCGCGTGACTGCGCGAAGAGGGTGATCCCCCACAGCAGCAGGAACAGCAACAGCGCCATGCACAGCGTGCGCCGGACGAGTTGGTCGGTGGCGGAGGGCCTGTGGCGCGGGTCGAGCCGTTGCCGCAGGGAGGAGCCGTAGACCAGCAGGAACACGCCCAGGCCCAGGCAGAGGGGCATGGCGTAGGCCGGCAGCGGCCTCCATCCGGCCACTCCCGCGTAGGGCGGCAGCGATCTCCATTCGCCCAGGCTCGCGTAGGGCGGCAGCAGTCTCCATCCGGCCAGGCTCCCGATGCCCACCGCGGCGCCGGCCACTCCGAGGACGGCCATGACCCTGACCGCCCACTTGGCGAAGGGAGGATGCCGTTCGGCGGAGCGGGTCAGCCACGCGTGCGCGGGCGGCGCGACCAGGGCCACCACCAGCACGAGGATCAGCGGCTCTGCCGCCAGCGTGACGCTGCGCAGCGCGTAGTCCTGCAGGGACAGGCCCAGCATGCTCTGGTCCACGCCGAGGCGGGCGTACATGGTGTTGGTACGGACCGCCCCGAAGTACACCATGATGGCGGCGATGAAGGTGGTCGGCGTCACGACGTGGGCGAGAACCTGCCACAGGCGGGACACGTCCTGACCGGCGCCGCCGCCGCCGTCGTCCGGGGGTTCGGCGGCGGGCGGTGGGGCGTTCACGACGGGGCCGGCGCCGGGCCGGTCTCCTCCGGCGGTGGCGCGGGCTGGTCGCCGGGCGGCCCGGTGCCGCCGCCGGTGTCCGGGGGCTCGCCGGGCGGCTCGGTGCCGGGCGCTTCGGAGGACGGCTCGCCCGGCGCAGGCCCGGCGGGCTCCGACGGTTGCGAGGGCCCGGACGAAGACCCGGACGAGGTGCCGGGCGAGGGCTGCGAGGGGCCGGGCGAGGCAGTGATCGTCGCGCACTCCGGGAGCGTTTCGGTGCCGGACACCACCGCGCACGCGTTCCTGAGGTAGCCGTCCGGGACCTGGCCGCCCTCCCGCTGGATGCGGGCGATGACTCGCCGGACCCTGTCGCGTTCGCCCAGCGCGGCGGCGCTCTCCAGTTCCGCCTGGTCGAGCATGGCGAACATCGGGCGGCGCATCTGTGCCGGCATCTTCGCCCGGAGGTTGTTCGCGACATCGGCCTGCTCGACCGACTTGTCCCAGTTCCCGGTGTTCGCGTTGATCACCGAGCCGCAGGCGTTGGCCACCGCCTTCTCGCTGTCGGAGCTGCGGGGGTCGGCGGCCACCTGGTTGATCTTCTGCGCCGCCGGCCCGGCGAAGTCCTGTTTCTGGAAGACCTTCTGGCAGTCCATACCCACCTGCATGGTGGGGTCGGGGAGGTCGCCGGCTTCGTCGGCGTCGTCGGGGACGATCGGGGTGTCCGGCGTGATGACGGGCCGGGCCTGCTTGGGCGCGCTGGGCCCGGCCTCGCCCGCCCCCGAACCGTCCGGACCGCTGCCGCCGCCGCAACCGCCGGTCAGCGCCACGGCGGCGAGCACCGTCACCACCGCCCGCCAGGACATCCCCACCGGTTCCCCCGAATGCTCCACGACCTGTCGGAAACAGGTCATACCGCTGCCAGGCGGACGCCACTCCCGGACGATCCGATGCTGGGGAATCCTTTGTCCGGGATCGGGGCGGAAGGCGGCCGGGCCGGTGGTCGCGGCCCGGCCGGGTGCGTCAGGCCGGCGGCACCGCGCCGTTCTTGGAGACGGGCACGGCGAGCTGCGAGGGGCCGGTGAGCCGCAGCTCCTCGGCGGGCAGGTTCGCCAGCACCGGGTTCAGGTGCTTCAGCGTCAGCGACACGATGGGGGTCGCCGGGCTGGAGACGTCGAACTTCTCCAGGTCGACCCAGCGGACGAGGGCGAACACGTCCGCCGGGATCTGGTCACCGCCCTTCTGCACCGGGACGCAGAGCTGACGGGCGGCGCCCACCTGCACGGTCCTGGGCGGGATCTGGTTGACCAGGACGGGGTTGAGCTGGGTGAGGTTCAGCGCCTTGTTCATCGACGGGTTCGGCGTGTGCGCGTAGCACAGCAGGTCGATGTGCGAGACGACGTTCAGGACGTCCGGCGGCGGGACGACGCCGTTCTTGCTGACCGGCACACACAGCTGCTGGGGCGAGCTCAGCGTGACGCTGAGGCCCGGCAGGCCCTGCAGGACGGGGTTGAGGTGGCGCAGCGACAGGGGCAGGTTGATCTGCGGGCCGGTCACCCGGTAGCAGGACAGGTCGACGAACCTGACGAAGTCGAGCGCGGGAGACGGCGGGATGACGTTGTTCTTGGCCACCGGCACGCAGAGCTGCTCGCGCGGGCCGAGCGTGACCTGCACGGGCGGCTGGTTGGCGAGCACCGGGTTGATGTGCTTCAGCGTCAGCGCGACGGCCGGCGGCTGGTACGTCGTGGTCTTGAAGCAGTCGAGGTCGAGGCTCGACACGAGCTCCTTGGCCGTCGGCCCCGCCAGGGCCCCGGCGGGGGTCGCGACGAGGAAGGCGGCGGCGAACACGGCCAGACCAGCGGATAAGAGACGTCTTACCGCGGTCGTGGCGTGACGGTGGGGGGCAGGTCTTCCGTTCATCCATCCTCCTGGGCGGTGATGTGCCTTGACTGTGCGCCCGCCCGACCTGCCCGACAAGGTGGGTGGCCGCTGTTTGACAGGCCCTTGTCAGCAGGCCCGGGGCGTTCATGTGATCTTCGGGTGGCGGCTCCGGGGGCGTCCCGTCCAGGGCGGGTGCGCGTCATCCGGCTGCGGTGGAGTGGCGCGCATGTACCGCAAAGCTCTCCCCGCTCTCATGGCGGTCGCGTCGCTGCTGGTCACGTCCCCGGCCACCGCGGCCGTCACCGCAGCCGCCGGGGCCACCGCGTCGCAGGACACCGTGGACGTGGCCCCCGGCGTGACGCTGACCCGGCTCACGCTCGGCGCGAAGAACGACGACGACTTCTGGACCGTGCACGTCTACCTGCCGGCCACGATCGACGGCCCGCTGAACCGGGCGGCCACGGCGCTGGGCCCCCGGGAGATCGCCGACCGGGTCGCCGCCACGCTGCGCGAGAAGGGTTTCGAGCCCCGCGTCGAGCAGGTGGACCTGCCCGCCTTCGCCGACCGGCCGGCGGGCGTGCTCGGCTGGGTCGTGCGCGTCGGCCGGTACGCGACCGCCGCCGACGCCGCCGCCGGCCTCGCGCGCATCAAGGCCGCGGGCCTGACCGGCGGCACCCGCTACACCGCCCAGGACGGCACCGACGCCGCGGCGCCGCAGCGCGTCCACGTGCTGCGCGTGGACTTCCGGCGTTTCCGCGGCACGGTGGACACCGACTTCGGCCCCACGCTGAGCGGCATGGAGACGCTGACCGACCTCATGGCCTCGACCGGCGCCGTGGCGGGCGTCAACGCCCAGTGGTTCCTCAACAGCTCGCCCACCGGCCTGTACGTCAAGGACGGCCGGCTGATCGGCAGCGCCACCCAGGGACGCGGCGGCATCAGGATCACGCAGGGCGGCCGCCGGCTGGAGGCCGACGCCTACACCGCCCACGTGACGCTGCGCGTGGGCCGCGACACCGTCGAGATCGACGGCGTGAACCGCCTGCCCGGCGAGATCTGGAACTGCGGCGGCGTCGGCGGCGACCTGCCCACCGAGCAGCCCCAGCACGACTTCAAGTGCACCGACCCCAGCGAACTGGTCCGGTTCACCCCTGAGTGGGGCACCCCGCCGTCCGGCGCGGGCGCCGAGGCCGTGCTGGACGCCCGCGGCAAGGTGCTGGCGGTGAACGGCACGCGCGGCGCGGCCGTGCCGGCGGGTGGCTCGACCGTCCAGGCGATCGGCGACAGCGCCGGCTGGCTCCTCGCGCACGCCTCCGTCGGGGCCAGGCTGACCGTCACCGAGCGGGTCGAGGACAGCCGGGGCCGCCGCGTCCCGCTCACCCCGGACACCACCATCCTGCAGGTCGGCCCGACGCTCGTCCGGGACGGGCAGGTGTCGGTCAACGCCGCCGCCGACGGGATCATCCGCGACGGCGCCGACCAGACGTTCACCTACAACTGGACCGTCCGCGCCAACCCGCGCTCGATGGTCGGGCTCGACGAGCGTGGCCGCCTGCTGCTGGTGGTCGTCGACGGCCGCCAGGACGGCTACAGCGAGGGCCTCGGCATCGCCCGGGCCGCCGAGCTGATGCGGGGCCTGGGCGCGGTGGAGGCCATGAACCTCGACGGCGGCGGCTCCAGCGTGATGGCGACGGCGCAGAGCGGCATCGTCAACCGTCCCTCCGACGCCACCGGGCAGCGCGCGCTGGGCAACGTGCTGCTGGTGCGGCCGGGGCGGTGAGCGTCCGCCTGCCGGAAAGGCCGTGGCCCGCCCCGTGCTCCCCGGGGTGGGCCACGGCCGTGCTCAGGACAGGGTGACGGTTCCGACCAGCACGCGGTGGTCGGAGCACAGGCCGCCCGGGTTGCCGGTGCACGTGGTCGCGGGGGCGAGCGAGTCGGCCGAGTAGGCGCCGCTGATCCGGTCGGCTCTGGCGAAGATCATGTCGAGCTTGGTGCCCGAGCCGCAGGGGCCCTTGCCGTCCGGCGTGCTGACGGTCAGCTCGCCGTAGCCGGGGCAGTTGCCCGCGTCGGCGTCGTCGAGCTCGTGGTAGCGGCCGGTGTTGCCGCGGTTGTTGGGGGTGTTCACGGTGGGGGAGTAGTAGCCGTTCAGGCGGGCGGCGTCGGGCGGCAGGTTGAAGTCGCCCGCGACGACCACCGTGTCACCGGCCGCGTGGTACGCCTCCAGCCTGGTCAGCACGGCGTCGAGCTGGGCGGCGCGGTAGGCGTCCACGTAGGTGGTGTGCGTGACGCAGAACCGCAGGCCGGGGCGGGACTGCAGAGGGGCGCAGAGCATCTTCCGCTTCTCGGTCTTGCCGTCGTCGGGCAGGGTGATGCGCTCGGCGGCCCCCAGGGGCTGCTTGCTGAACAGGGCGTTGCCGTACTCGCCGCCGCCGCACGGCCCGCCGGTCTGGGCGGGGTAGGTGGCGACGAACCGGGCGAAGTTGCCGTCGTCAGCGGGCCAGCCGGCCTCCCGCAGGCCGGTGACCAGCGCCTGGTACTGGCTCGCGCACAGCTCGTTGAACGAGACGAGGGTCGCGCCCCGCGCCACGATCGAGCCCACGGCGGCCCGGACCATGCCGTTGCCGGTCGAGCCGTGGTTCAGCGTGTTGCCGGCCGCGTTCCAGTGCCAGACGGTGACGGGCGTGGCGGCTCGGGCCGCGCCGGGCACGGCCGAGACGGCCAGGACCGACGAGACGATCACAGCGGCCAGGCGCCTGGGAAACCACACGGGCTCGCTCCCCGAAGTCGATGATCAGTGACGTACAGCGGACCAGAGCCGGGTCCCCCGCGTCAACGCCCCGACGCCGTCAGGCGCGCTCGGGCCAGCCGGACTCCAGGAGGCCGAAGACGGCGTCGAGGGCGGCGCGCGGGTCGGGCTCGGCGCCGGCCAGCTCGGGGATCTCCAGCACGTAGCGGGCCAGCGCGCGCACGGTCATGTCGGCGGGATCGCGCCCGGTCTCGGCCGCGATCGCCTCGGACAGCGGGCCCTCGGCGGCGATCCAGAGCCGGCGCGAGTACTCCCGCAGGGCGGGCGTGCCCACGATCAGGTCGCGTTTGCGCCGCTGCTCGGGCGGCAGGTCGCCGGCGAACGGCCCCCGCTCGGCCAGGCAGTTCCGCAGGGCCGCCAGCACGCTCTGCCCGGGGGGCCGCTCGCGGACGGCGGCGGCCAGCCAGACGTGCCGCTCGTCGCCGTCGTCGAAGATCAGCGCGTCTTTGCCGTCGGGCACGTGCGCGAACAGGGTCGCGATGGAGACGTCGGCCTCGTCGGCGACCCGGGCGACGGTCACGCCGTCGTAGCCGTGTTCGGTGAACAGCCGCACCGCGGCCTCGGCCAGGGCCTTGCGGGTCTGCGCCTTCTTGCGTTCGCGGCGTCCTGTCGTCATGCTCTCATCGTAGCAAAAACTAGAATGATTCTGAATTCATAGCGACTACAGAAATGAGCGCTCCCGTGTCCTCCTCCTCCGCGCCCTGGGACGTCCGGCGCCTGCCGTCCGCACAGGGCAGGCACTTCCTGGTCACCGGCGGCAACGCCGGCATCGGCTACTTCGTGGCCGAGCAGCTCGCCGGCACCGGCGCCACCGTGGTCCTGGGCAGCCGCGACGCCGCCAGGGCGGAGACCGCCGCGCTGTCCATCCGCGGCCGGGTCCCCGGCGCGCGCGTCCGGCAGGTGCCGCTCGACCTGGCCGACCTCGCCTCGATCGGGGCCGCCGTCGCGGCGCTGGGGCTGCCGAGCCTGGACGCCGTCGTGTGCAACGCCGGCGTGCTGCTCGACGACCCGCCGCGGCGCGAGACGAAGGACGGCCACGAGCTGATGTTCGCCACCAACCATCTCGGCCACTTCGCGCTGGTCGCGCACCTGGCTCCGCTGCTGGCCGCCGCCCCCGCCGCCCGCGTCGTGACCACCGGCAGCCTCACCGCCAGGTCCGAGACCCTGGACCTGGACGATCTGCAGAGCCGCGGCGACATCCGGCCGAAACGGGTGTACGCGCGCTCGAAGCTGGCGCAGATGCTCTTCGGCTTCGAGCTGGACCGCCGCCTGCGCGCCGCGGGCGCCACCACGGCGAGCGTGGTCACCCATCCCGGCGGCGCGCTGGACTCCCTGACGCCCTCGCGGCCGGTCCGGCCGCGCACCGCCGGTGAGCGGCTGCGCGGCCTGCCCGCCGGGCTGCTGCTGCAGGGCAAGGAGGCCGCGGCGTGGCCGGCGGTGCGGGCCGTGCTGGATCCGTCCGTACGCGGGGGTGAGCTGTGGGGGCCCAGGGTGCTGGGGATGCGCGGCCTGCCGGCCCGCGAACCGGTGCGCGGGCACATGGCCGACCCCGAGCTCGCGGCCCGGCTGTGGGCCGCCAGCACCGCCCTGACCGGCCTGGACCCCTTCGCGCCCGGCCGCACGCCTGCGGGGTGACCGGCGTCCCCTCATCGCTGACGGCGTGGTGCTACGCTTCGACGATCGTGCCCGGGTGAGGGCTCAACGACGGCTCAACACAGGCTCAACACAGGCTCAACGCCCCGATCGCCATGCTCAGGGCAGTCCCACCCGTTCAAGGGGAAGGGCGTCCGGAGGAGATGCGATGACGGGCATCATGGACAAGGCCAGGCCGGCTCTGGCGGGCGAGCTGGAGAGCCTGTGCGGCCGGTGGTCCGAGCGCACGGGGATCACCGTGGAGATCTGGGCGCTGCCCGCCGGTCCCGTGTCGGTGGCGTGGCGGCGGGCCGTGCTGGCGGTCGCGGAGGAGGCGCTGGCCAACGTCGAGGCCCACAGCGGCGCGAGCACCGCCTCGCTCGCCGTGACCGCCGGGCCCCAGGGCCTGCGCCTGACGATCAGCGACAACGGCCGCGGCTTCGCCTCCACGGCTCCGGGCGGCGGCGTCGGCCGGATGCGCGCGGCGTTCGCCGAGCTGGGCGGGCGCCTGTCGGTGCGCGGCGTGCCCGGCGAGGGCACGACCGTCAGCGGCGCCGTCCCGGGCTAGGCACGCTCGCCGGGCTGGACGAACTCGGGCTGGTCGAGGACGCGCAGCCAGCTCCCGTCGGGCTGGCGCCGCACGACCTGGGCGCGGGCGCCCGAGCCGTCCTTGGGTGGGGTCGAGGTGAGGGCGAGGTCGCCGCTGACCAGCGTCGGCAGCGGCTGCTCCGGCTCGAAGCGCGGGCGGCCGGCCAGCACCTTCTCCCACAGCTCCTGGATGGCGGCCCGTCCGACGGTGCGGCTGCCGGGCGGGTAGGCCAGCACGGCGTCCTCCTCGTAGAGCGCGGCGACGCCGGCCGCGTCGCCGGCGTTGGAACGCTCGACGAACAGGCGGGTGATGTCCTCGGGCTGCATGGCCTTCTCGTATGCGGTCATGGTGCCAGCCTGCCGACTTCCACTGCAGAAGTCCAACAGATGGTTGTGATGGCCTCTACAATCTGAGGTTATGGAACTGAGGCAGCTGGAGTACTTCGTCGCGGTGGCCGAGGAGCGCAGTTTCACCCGCGCGGCCGAGCGGGTGCACATCAGCCAGTCGGGCGTCAGCGCCCAGATCCGGCAGCTCGAACGCGAGCTCGGCGCCGAGTTGTTCGACCGGTCGGCCCGGGTGGCCACGCTCACCGTCGCGGGCAAGGCGGCGCTCGAACACGCCCGCGCCGCGCTGGCCGCCGCCGGTGCGGTGGGCCAGGCGGTGGGCGAGGTGACCGACCTCATCCGCGGCACGCTGACGGTCGGCATGGTGCTCGGCTGCACGGTCACGCCGCTGTTCGACGCGCTGGCCGCCTTCCGCCGGGCGCATCCGGGCGTGGAGCTGTCGCTGCTGGAGGACAACTCCGACAAGCTGGTCGAGGGGGTCCGTGGCGGCGCGCTCGACCTGGCGCTCATCGGCGTCGCGAACGGCGTCCCCGAGGGCCTGGAGGCGTTGACGATCGTCAGCGAGCGGCTGGTCGCGGCCGTCCCGCCGGAGCATCCGCTGGCCGGGCGGGGGCGGATCGCCCTGCGCGACCTGGGCGAGCAGGCGATCGTGTGCATGCCGCGCGGCACGGGGCTGCGGGCGGTGTTCGACGAGGCGTGCGCGGCCCAGGGGCTGCGGCCGCCGATCGCGCTGCAGGCCGGCGCCGCCGACGCCATCGCCGGCCTGGCCGTCCGCGGCCTCGGGGTGGCGATTCTCAGCGAGTCGATGGCCGCGCTCCACCGCGACCGGCTCACCGCGCTGCTCATCGACGACGTGCGGACGCCCGCGCTGCTGGCCCTGGTGTGGCGGGAGGGCGGCGGCCCGGCGGTGCGGGCGCTCGTGCCGCACGCCCGCCGCGCGTTCGCCGGCGGCCTCGACGGCGAGCCCGACGATTGTCAGCCTTCCCTTGACACAGCGGGCCGTCAAGGGAAGGCTGACAGCATGATGACACGCAGTGAGACCAGTCCGGACCCCGTCGGGCAGCTGGCGACGAGGTGTTCGTTCTGCGGCACGCCGCACGAGGAGGCCAGGAAGGTCGTCGCCGGGCCCGGCGTCTACATCTGCGACGCCTGCGTCGACCTGAGCCACCAGATCGTCCACGCCGAGCTCCGCAAGGCACCGGCCGGCGACGGCGGGTCGCGCGTCCACTGGGGCCCCGCCCCGGACGACAAGTACGTGACCGGCATGTCCGACGACGACGTGCTGGCCTCCCTGCCCCGCCAGGCGCTCACCCTTGAGCAGGCCGAACGCGACCTGCGCGCCTGGGTGGGCATCCTGCGCGACCGCAACGTGACGTGGGCCAGGATCGGCGAGGCCCTCGGCATCACCCGCCAGGCGGCGTGGGACCGGTTCGCCGCCGACGCCGAATCCCGATGACGGCCCCAAAACTGCAATCCACTTCATTTTTGCAGTAGAGTCCTGTCATGACCGAAGGGCTTCGCGAGCGCAAGAAGCGCAAGACCCGCCGGCACCTCTCCGACGTGGCGATCGGGCTGTTCGTCGACCGCGGCTTCGACCAGGTCACGATCGCCGAGATCGCCGCGGCGGCGGAGGTGTCGGTGAACACGCTCTACAACTACTTCACCGCCAAGGAAGATCTCGTGCTGCCGCCCGAGGATGCCTCGCCGCAGCGGCTCGCCGACATCGTGCGCGAGCGCGCGCCGGGCGTGTCGGCGGCGCGGGCGGTGCTGGCCCACCTGCGCGAGGAGGTGCGCGGGCGCGAGCGCAGCCTGGGGCTGACGGCCGGGTTCGGCCAGGTGCTGGAGATGATGCTGGCCGCTCCCACGCTGCGGGCGCGCCTGGAGGAGCTGGGCCGGCAGATGACCGACGCGCTGGCCGACACGCTGGCCGAGGAGACGGGGGCCGAGCCGGGCGATCCGCTGCCGCGGGCCGTCGCCTGGCAGATCGGCTGCCTGCACTCGCTGGTGTACGCCGAGGTCGGCAGGCGGGTGGCGGCCGGGCAGGGGCCCGACGCCATCGCCGAGGCCGTACTGGAGCTGCTGGACGTGACCGAGGGCCTGCTCGGCGAGCCCTTGCTGACCTATGCCGTACGGGAGGGCTGAGCGTTGTTCCGGGTGACCATCCGCGGGAAGTTCGACGGGATCGACGAGGAGGGGCGGGCCGCGGTGCTGGCGGCGCACGACACGGCGTTCACCGAGGCGGGCACGTTCACCCACGACGGCACCGTGTCGGCGTTCACCTTCCGCTGCCAGGTGCCCGCCGGGCCGGACGACGGTGAGCACGAGGCCACCGGGCGGGCGGTCGCGGCGCTGGAGGCGTACGGGGTGCCGTACCGGGTGCTGCAGGTCGCGGTGACCGACATGCGGGACATCAGGATCCGCCGGAAGGGTCGCCGCTGATCCCATATCTGGGATATCGTCCTGAATATGGGACAGGATCTGGACGAGCGGCTGGCCGGGCGGCTCGCCGAGCTGCGGGTCGAGCGCGACTGGTCGCTCGACGACTTGGCCGGGCGCGCCGGGATCAGCCGTTCGACGTTGTCCCGGCTGGAGCGCGGCGAGATCAGCCCCACCGCCGCCCTGCTCAACAAGCTCTGCGCGGTCTACGGGCGCACGATGTCGCGCCTGCTGGCCGAGGTGGAGCCGGAGCCGGCGCAGGTGGTGCGGGCGGCGTCCCAGGCGGTGTGGCGGGACGAGAGCTCGGGCTTCGAGCGACGTTCCGTCTCGCCGCCGCATCCAGGGTTGCGCGGCGAGGTCGTCGAGGGTCGGCTGCGGCCGGGCGCGGACATCGCCTACGACGAGCCGCCGGTCCCCGGGCTCGAACAGCACGTCTGGGTGCTGGAGGGCGTCGTGGAGATCACCGCCGACGGCCGCGTCCATCGGCTGGAGGCGGGCGACTGCCTGCGGTTCCGCCTGTGGGGGCGGTCGCGCTTCCGCTGCCCGGGGCCCTCGCCGGTCCGTTACGCCCTGGTCGTCGTCCTGCCGTGAGCACCCGAAGGAGCCCTGTCGTGCACACCGTCACCCGCATGTCCGCGCAGGAGTTCGCCGGCAGCGTCGAGGAGCTGGCCGTGCTGCTGGCCGACGCCGTCGACGGCGGCGCCTCGGTCGGCTTTCTCAAACCGTTCGGCCCGGAGGAGGCCGCGGCCTGGTGGCGGGGGCAGGCGGCGGCGGTGGCCGAGGGCGGCATGGCGGTGTGGGCCTGCCGCGACGCCGACGGCTTCCTGGCCGGCACGGTCAGCCTGGTCCTGGCCCGCAAGCCCAACTCGCGGCACCGGGCCGAGCTGGTCAAGCTCCTGGTGCACCGTCGGGCGCGCGGGCGCGGCCTGTCCCGCCTCCTGCTGGCCGCCGCCGAGGACGGCGCCGTCGCGGCCGGGGCCGGCCTGCTGGTGCTCGACACCGAGACCGGCAGCACCGCCGAGCACGTCTACCGCACCGGCGGCTGGACCCGCTACGGCGTCGTGCCCGGCTACGCCGGCGCCCCCGACGGCACCCTGCTCGACTGCAGCTTCTTCTACAAGCGCCTCACGACCGGCGCGTGAGCCGGGCGGGGCCCCGGCGGGCGGCTCCCGGCGGGGCCCCGCCTAGAATGAGCTTCGGATCTTCATCGGGGGGTTGACGTGCCGTCCTGGGCAGAGCAGGCGATCTTCTGGCACGTCTACCCGCTGGGCTTCCTGGGCGCCGAGCGCGCCGCCGTGCCGCGGGTCACCCACCGGCTCGCGGGCCTGACGCCGTGGCTCGACCACGCCGCCGCGCTGGGCGCCGACGGGCTGCAGCTCGGCCCGATCTTCGCCGCCGAGACCCACGGCTACGACACCCTCGACCACTTCCGCGTCGATCCGCGCCTGGGCGACGACGGTGACTTCGACGCGCTGGTGTCGGCCGCCCACGAGCGCGGGCTGCGGGTGCTCCTCGACGGCGTCTTCAACCACGTGGGCCAGGGCTTCCCGCGCTTCCAGCAGGCGCTGCGCGAGGGGCCGGGCTCGGCGGCCGCGCGCTGGTTCCGGCTGCGCTGGCCGGCCGGCGGCGGCGCTCCGGCGCACGACGACTTCGAAGGGCACCAGTCGCTGGTCGCGCTCGACCACGCAGAGCCGGCCGTCGCCGAGCACGTCGCGGCGGTGATGGCCCACTGGCTCGACCGCGGCGCCGACGGCTGGCGGCTGGACGCCGCCTACGCCGTGCCGCCGGAGTTCTGGGCGCGGGTGCTGCCTCAGGTGCGCCGCGGGCGGCCCGAGGCGTACGTGGTGGGGGAGGTCATCCACGGCGACTACGCCGCGTTCGTGGCCGAGACCGGAGTGGACGCGGTCACCCAGTACGAGCTGTGGAAGGCGATCTGGAGCTCGCTCAACGACCGCAACGCCTTCGAGCTGGCCTGGGCGCTCAAGCGCCACACCGCCTTCGCCGAGTCCTTCGCGCCGATGACGTTCGTCGGCAACCACGACGTCACCCGCCTGGCCAGCCGCCTGGCCGACGAGCGCCACCTGCCGCACGCCCTGGCCGTGCTGATGACGGTCGCCGGCACGCCCTCGTTGTACGCCGGCGACGAGTACGCCCTGCGCGGCGTCAAGGAGGAGCGCGAGGGCGGCGACGACGCCGTGCGCCCGGCCTTCCCCGCCTCCCCGCTGGAGATGCCGCCGACCGGCCTGCCGGTCCTTGACCTGCACAAGCGGCTCGTCGCGGTGCGCCGCCGTCACCGGTGGCTGTCCCGCGCCCACACCACCGACCTGGTCCTGTCCAACCAGCTCTACGCCTACGAGAGCCGCTCCGGCGGCCACGCGCTGGCCGTGGCGCTGAGCACCGCCGACGAGCCGTCGCAGGTCACGCTGCCGTTCTCCGGGAGCCTGGCCGCCGGGGACGGCGTCCTGGCCGGCTCGCTGCTGACCCTGCCCCCGCACGGCTGGGCCGTCGTCGAACCCTGAACAGGGCGACCTACCTGTAATCACTACGAACAGTAGCGTTTCAGCAACGTTCCGCTACAACTTCGTCGGGGCATCACTATCGCGACAAAGCCGACGCGCTCGCCGACAGGGCGAAGCAGCCTGCCGGAGCGGGCCCGTCGTGCGTCCCCCGCGAGAGGAATGCCTTCTCATGCCCATGACCCGGCTCCCCCCTGTCCTGTGCGCCGCCGCGCTGGCGGCCGCCACCCTGACCGCCCCCGCCCAGGCGGCCGGCCCCAGCACCGGCACCGACGCCGCCGCCTGCATCCGGCACCTGGCCAAGAACCACACCTACAAGGACGGCTCCCGCACCTACACCACCGACGGCGCCGGACGGCCCGCCCAGGCCCTGGCCCCCCAATTGGCCAGGAAGGCGGCCGCGCGCAGCGGGTGCGAGGCCACCGTCGGCAACTGGGGCGGCAGCGGCGACTGGCAGGGCGGCCATCTCATCGCCTCCTCCTTCTCCGGCGCCAGCCTGCGCTACAACCTGGTCCCCATGCGCGGCAGGCAGATCAACCAGGGCCTGATGCTCCGCGTCGAGAACGGCGCCCGCGCCTGCCTGGAGGCCAAGGGCGGCGCGGTGGCCGACTACCGCGTCGAGGTGCACTATCCCGACGGCACGACGGTGATCCCCGACCGCATCCACGTCTCCATGGCGGCGACGATCTCCGGGGTGTCCCGGCGGGTCACGGTGACCTTCCCGAACGCCACCCTGTCGGCCCGCGAGCTGGACTCCTGGCACACGAAGATCACCAACGCGTTCCGGACGGCGCACTGCATGAGCGCCTCTGACAAGGCGTAGCCGCCGGTGTTGTGGGAACCCTGCATGCGGGATCGGCCCGTTCTGGTGTGGGATCGTCCTCATGACGAACGCAGGAAGACGGCGGTTCCCCACCGGTGACCTGGCCAGGATCGCGGTGTTCGCCGCGCTGATCGCGGTGCTGGGCGCGCCGGGGGCGGTCAACCTTTTCGGCAACGCGGTGCCGATCACTCTTCAGACGCTCGGCGTCATGCTGGCCGGGGCCATCCTCGGCAGCCGGCGGGGGGCGCTGGCGGTGGTCGTGCTGCTGGTGCTGGTCGCGGCCGGGCTGCCGCTGCTGGCGGGCGGGCGCGGCGGGCTCGGCGTGTTCACCGCCGCCTCCGCCGGGTTCCTGCTCGGCTGGGTCCCGGGGGCCGCGGTCACCGGGCTGCTGGTGGAGCGGGCGGGCCGGACGCCGAGCGTCCTGCGGCTGCTGGTGGCGTGCGCGGCGGGCGGGATCGGGGTGGTCTACCTGGTGGGCGTGCCGGTGCAGGCGCTGGTCACCGGGCTGCCGCTCACCAAGGCGCTGGCCCTCAGCGCGGTGTTCCTGCCGGGCGACGCGCTCAAGGCGGTGGTGGCCGCGCTGGTGGCCAGGGGCACGCAGCGCGCCTATCCCGACGCCGTTCCGGCCATCCACCGCGAACGGGTGCGCTGATGCCGGTCGCCGAGCACGTCCTGCGGCATGCCGCCGACGGCCCGTCCCGGGTCGCGCTGCGCGGCCCGGGCGGCTCGCTGACCTACGGTGAGCTGGCCGGACGCGTCCAGGGCGGCGCGCGGCATCTTCGCGGGCGCGGCGAGCTGGCCGCCATCGCCCTTCATGACCCGGTCGAGCTGCTGATCGCGGTGCTGGCGGCCGATCTGGCGGGGGTGACACCGCTGGTGGGCGATCCGGCGTGGAGCGCGGAGCGGTGGGCGCGGGTGGCCGGGGCAGCCGGCGCGGACCTGCGGATCGAGGAGCCGCTGCCCTCCACGCCGGGCGCGCCCCTCGTGCCCGAGCCCCGTCCCGGCGACCGGGCGTGGGCGTGCTTCACCTCCGGCAGCACGGGCCGGCCGCGCGCGGTCGCGCGCACCCGCGCGTCCTGGACGCGTTCCTTCCCGCACCTGACCGAGCTGACCGGCATCGGGGCGGCCGACGTCGTCCTGGTGCCCGGCCCGCTGGTCTCCTCCCTGTACGCCTTCGCCGCCGTGCACACGCTGGCCGTCGGCGCGACCGCCGTCGTGCCGGGTGGGCGGCCCACGGCGGCGTCGCTGCGCGCGGCGACCGCGATCCACCTGGTGCCACACCGGCTGCCCGAGGTGCTGGAGCAGGCGCCCCGCCTGCGTACGGCCGTCGTCGGCGGCGCGGCGCTGAGCGGGCAGGCCCGGGACTTGGCCGGACGGGCGGGGGTGCGGGTGATGTCCTACTACGGCGCGACGGAGCTGTCGTTCGTGGCCTTCGACCCCGACGGGGGCGGGCTGCGGGCCTTTCCGGAGGTCGAGATCGAGGTCAGGGCCGAACCGGGGCGCACGCTGGGCGAGGTGTGGGCGCGCTCGCCGTGGCTGGCCGACGGCTATCTGGGCGGCGCGAGGGGCCCGCTGCGCCGCGACGGCGCGGGCTGGATGACGGTCGGCGACCTGGCCGAGCCGTACCGGGCCGGGCAGGTGCTGCGGGTGCGCGGGCGCGGCGACGGCGCGATCCAGACCGGCGGCGCGACCGTCGTGCCCGAGGACGTCGAGGCGGTGCTGCGGAACGTGCCGGGGGTGGGGGACATCGTGGTGATCGGGTCGCCGCACCCGTCGCTCGGCTCGGTGGTGACCGCGGTGGTCGAGGGCGCCTCGCCGCCGCCGCGCGCGCTGCTGGAGGCCGTCGCGCGCAGCGGGCTGGACGTGGCGCAGCGGCCCCGCCGCTGGTACGCCGTGCCCGCCCTGCCGCGCACCGGGTCGGGCAAGCCGGCCCGCGGCCTGGTGGCCGACCGGCTGGCCGGCGGCGACCCCGAGCTCCGGAGGCTGGTCTGACGTGGGCGGACGACCCGTCGTCGTGGCGGCCCGCCGTACGCCGATCGGCACGGCCGGGCACGCCTTCAAGGACGTGAGCGTCGACCGGCTGGCCGCCCCCGTGATCGAGGCGGTGGCCGCCGAGGCCGGCCGGCCGGTGGACGACGTGGTGCTCGGCAACTGCATGGGCCCCGGCGGGAACGTGGCCCGGATCTCGGCGCTGGCCGCCGGGCTGGGCCACGGCGTGCCCGGCCTGACCGTCGACCGGCAGTGCGGCAGCGGGCTGGCCGCGATCCTGGTGGCCGGGCAGGCGGTGGCAGCGGGGGAGATGGACCTGGTGATCGCCGGGGGAGCCGAGAGCGCCTCGACCGCGCCGCTGCGCACGCCGCGGGGCGCGGACCGTCCCTACGACCGGGCGCCGTTCGCCCCCGAGGGCCATCCCGACCCCGACATGGGCCCGGCCGCCGAAGCCCTGGCCGGCGCGTACGGCATCAGCCGCGACCGCCAGGACGACTACGCCCGCCTCAGCCACGCCAAGGCGCTGGCCGCCCGCGCGGCGGGCGCCTTCGACCAGGAGATCGTGCCGGTCGGCGGCCGGTCGGAGGACCAGCGTCCCAGGGCGCTGCGGGCGGCGTCGCTGGCCCGGTTGCCTTCGGCGTTCGTGCCGGGCGGTACAGTGACCGCCGGTAATTCCTCCCCGGTCAGCGACGGCGCGGCCGCCGTGGCGCTGGCGCCCGAGCGGGCCGGCCTGCCGGGGTTGCGGCTGTTGGCCGGGTCCGTCGTCGGGTGCGATCCGGCGCTGCCCGGATGGGGGCCGGTGCCCGCGGTCCGCCGGGTGCTGGCACGTGCGGGGGTGGACATGGGACGGGTGGCCGCGGTGGAGATCGTGGAGGCGTTCGCGGCGCAGGTGCTGGCCGTCACCGACGCGCTCGGCCTCGACCCGCTGGAGGCCGACCGCGAGCGGGTGTGCGCGGGCGGCGGCGCGCTGGCGCTCGGCCATCCGTGGGGCGCGACCGGCGCGGTGGTGGTGACCAGGCTCTTCTCCAGGCTGGTACGGGCCGGGGCGCCCGCAGGCACGCTGGGGCTGGCGGCCGCGGCGGTGGGCGGCGGGCTGGGCGTGGCCGCGCTGTTCGAGGTGGTCGCGTGATCGAGTTCGCCGACGTGCACGTCCGGCTGGGCAGCCGCGACGTGCTGCGCGGCGTCACCGCGAGCCTGACCGAGCGCCGGGTGGGCGTGGTCGGTGCGAACGGCTCGGGCAAGAGCACGCTGGCCCGGCTGATCAACGGCCTGGCGGTGCCCACCTCGGGCGAGGTCACCGTGCTCGGCCTGGACACCCGCCGGCAGGCGGCGCGGATCAGGCGGCGGGTGGGGTTCCTGTTCACCGACCCCGACGCGCAGATCGTCATGCCGACCGTGGCCGAGGACGTCGCCTTCTCCCTGCGCCGCAAGGGCCTGCCGCGTGAGGAGGTCGAGCGCCGGGTGCACGACGTGCTGGCCCGGCACGGCCTGGACGGGCACGCCGACCATCCCGCCCACCACCTGTCCGGCGGTCAGAAGCAGTTGCTGGCCCTGTGCGCGGTCATGGTCCTCGAACCCGACATCCTGGTCATGGACGAGCCCACGACGCTGCTCGACCTGCGTCATTCGCGGCAGGTGGCCGCGTTGTTGCGGGAGATGCCGCAGCAGGTGGTGGCGGTGACGCACGACCTGCCGCTGCTGGCCGGGTTCGACCGGGTGCTGGTGCTGGACGAGGGCCGGGTGGTCGCCGACGGCACGCCGGCCGAGGCGATCGGCCACTACACCGAGCTGATGGCGTGAACGGGCTCACCGGGGCGTACGTGCCGGGCGGCTCGTGGCTGCACCGGCTGCCGCCCGGGGTCAAGCTGGCGGGGCTGGCGGTGTCGTGCACGGCGCTGGTGCTGGTGCGGCCGCCGGTGGCGCTGGCGGGGGCGGCGGTCGTGGTGGCGGCGCTGTACGCGTCGGCTCGGGTCGGGGGGCGGGCGGCGTGGGCGCAGGTGCGGCCGGTGCGCTGGTTCGCGATCATGCTGTTCGTGCTGCAACTGGTGTTCGCCGACCTGGACGCGGCGGTGTCCTCGACGTTGCGGGTGGTGCTGGCCGTGGCGCTGGCGGGGCTGGTGACGCTCACCACGCGGACGGCGGACATGCTGGCGGCGCTGGAGCGCGTCCTGGCGCCGGTCAGGTTCGTGGGGCTGGATCCGTTCCGGCTGTCGTTGCTGCTCTCGCTCACCGTGCGCAGCGTGCCGGTGGTGGCGTCGCTGGCGGTGCGGATCAGGGAGGCGCAGCGGGCGCGGGGGGTCGAGCGCAGTGTGCGGGCCTTCGCGGTGCCGCTGGTGGTGGGCGCTCTGCGGCACGCGGACGCGCTGGGCGAGGCGCTGTCGGCCCGCGGGCTCGACGACTGACCCGCACTTCATCACAAAGCGGACATAAGGCAGTTACAACTTACACCTCCACTTTTGGTCAAATATAGCCTTCTTGCGTAAATAAACGACAAAACGGACGTCGATCGTTCGTTGCGCAAGGAGTCCTTCCCCCGTGCTGCCCACAAGAGCGCTGCTCGCCGCCTGCCTGCTGGCCCCCCTTCCCGTCGTCCTGCAGGGGACGGCGCACGCGGCCGCGTACTGCTCGATTCCCGACACGCCCGCCCTCACCGCCCAGGAGTCGGGGCCGCGTGAGGGTTACCTGGCCGGATCGGGCAGCGACGCCTTCGTGGACTGGGTCTACCCCAGCCCGCGCCCGGCGGCCAAGGAGCCGACGGCGGCCCAGCGCCGCGACTACGCCGGCTTCCCCAATCTCACCGCGATCGACGTGGTCAGGCCCGACGGCACGCCCGGCCAGAAGCTGATCGCCACCTGGTCCACCAACGTGGACGCGGTCATGGCCCAGACCAGCGGCATGGCCGTCTCCGACGACGGCGGCCTGACCTTCGGCCCGGCGCGCAGCACGCCGCTGCGCGAGGCGCCGGTGCAGTTGCACGACGGCCGCCTGTTCGGCACCGCCTACTACCTGTCGAAGGTCGACGCCCACACCAACGAGCTGGACGTGCACACCTCCACCGACCTCGGCCAGACCTGGGACACCGCCAAGGCCACCTTCACCAGCCCGGACGAGCTGGTCGGCGGCGGCGTGGCGCACGGCGTGCCGATCCAGCTGGCCGACGGGACCGTCCTGGTGACCGTCTACGCCCGCTACACCGCCACCGGCGGCAAGAACCAGGCCGAGCTGTACGCCAGCGCCGACGGCGGCCGGACCTTCGCCCGCCGCGGCGTCGTCGCCCGCCCGGCCGGCGAGGCGACGTACAACGAGACGGCCGTCGAGCAGACCGCCGACGGCAGCCTGCTGGCGGTCATGCGCAAGGACGGCGGCACCTACTCCACGCTGGCCTGGAGCCGTTCGACCGACGAGGGCCGCACCTGGTCGGCGGTGCGCGACCTGCAGCTGTCCGGCCAGAGCTGCACGGTGCGCGGCGTGGCGCCGCGCCTGCTGCTCATGCCCAACGGCGTGCTGGTGCTCAGCGCGGGCCGTCCGGACGACTGGCTGGCGATCTCCCCCGACGGCCGCGGCGACTCCTGGACGCAGCAGCGCGTGACCTACCACAACCGCGACGGCGTCTACGACACGCACGGCTCGTCCGGCTACACGGCGCTGGCCGCCGTCGGCGCCAACCGGCTGGTCCAGCTCTTCGACAATTGCAAGCTGCCCGGCGTCAAGGCCGACGGCACGCTGAACGAGACCGCCTGCCCGGCGAGCGGCAGGTTCGAGAACGGCGGCTGGTACGCCGTCAAGCGCCGCCATCTGGACGTCCTGGCCCCCGGCGCGGGCCGGATCGACCTGGCCGCCAAGCAGCGCGCCGGCGAGCTGACCGTCGAGACGAACATGACCTGGGCCGACGCCCGGCGGCCGCGGGTGCGCCCCGACGGCGCCTTCGACGGCAGCACCGCGTACTGGTCCAGCGCCGTCTCCCAGGGCCCCGGCGAGTACGTCCTGCACCTGGACCGCGAGCAGACCTTCAACCGGATCGGGCTCAGCCTGCGCCCGGGGCACCCGGCCTCGGCGAGCGTCTATGTCTCCAAGGACGGCGCCGACTGGGGCCGCCCGGTGGCCACGGTCACCGGGCGCACCGACTACGCGCTGCGCCACCAGCCGGTGAACGCCACCGGCCGGCACGTCAAGATCGTCGTCGAGGCCACGCCGGACTGCGACGCCGAGATCGGCCCGAGCTGCGCGATGCTCAACGAGGTCGAGCTCTACTCCACGACCGACACCTTCGACAACGACCCGATCTGGCTGCGCCCGCGCGGCTACCAGAGCCTGTCGGCGGCATGGGTGTCGCCGTACGAGGTGGGCGCCGACCGCGCGCTGACCCTGTCCGACAAGTCCACCACCCTCATGGCCAAGGCGGCCCGCACCACGACCGCGAGCGCGCGCAAGACTCTGGAGTTCCGCTACAGGCCGGTCAGCGTGACCAACTCCTTCCTGTTCACCGTGACCAGCGGGACGACGTCGGCCTACCACCTGAGCATCAGCAGGGCCGGCGCGGTCAGCCGCTACGACGCCGCCACCAAGAAGTGGACGACCCTGGCCCCCGCCGGGACGGTCGGCGAGGGCTGGACCAGGATTCGTCTGGAGGCCACCACCTCCTCCGCCACCCTGTACGCCGGTGACCGCCAGATCGCCACGCTGCCCCGCACGGCCGCCGTGACCTCGATGGACGGCTACGCCTTCAGCAGCGCGGGCACCGCTCCGACCGGCGACGAGGCGCTGTTCGACGACGTGCGGTTCGAGGACCGCTGACCTCGCGCGGCGGCGCGGGAGCGTGCCCGCGCCGCCACCTTGGCCTGCCTTGCGCCGCCTCGACGGGCCGTGCCTATGATCGCGCCATGCCTCCCCTGACGCTTCCCCGCCAGCACGCCCGCACGGCTCGCTTCACCTACGGCGTCCCGCGGAACTTCACGATCTCCCCGGACGGCGCGCGGGTGATCTTCCTGCGGTCGTCCTCGGGCGAGGATCCGGTGCACCGGCTGTGGTCGTTCACCGTGGCCACGGGGGAGGAGCGCCTGCTGGCCGAGCCGGGCGCGCCCGTGCCCGGCGCGCGGCTGTCGGAGGCCGAGCGCGCCCGGCGGGAGCGCACCCGTGAGCACGCCTCCGGCATCGTCGCCTACGCCACCGACGCGGCCGTCACCAAGGCCGTCTACGCGGCCGACGGCGCGCTGCACACCGTCGACCTGCTGACCGGCGAGGTGACCGCGCTCGGCCTGACCGGCTCCGACCCGCGGCTGGACCCCACCGGCGAGCACGTCGCGTTCGTCTCCGGCGGCGCGCTGCACGTCGGGGAGCGGCCGCTGCTGGTCCCCGACGGCACCGACGTGACGTGGGGGCTGCCCGAGCACGTGGCGGGCGAGTCGATGGGCCGTCACCGCGGCTACTGGTGGGCCCCCGACGGCACCCGGCTGCTGGCCGCCCGGGTGGACAACGCCGCGGTGCAGAAGTGGTGCCTGGCCGAGCCGGCCGAGCCCGGCCGGCCGCCGCGGACCATGGCCTACCCGCCGGCCGGCACGGCCAACGCCGACGTGTCGTTGTGGCTGGTCACGCTGGAGGGCCGGCGCACCCGGGTGGTGTGGGACCGCGCGGCCTTCGAGTACGTGGCGGCGGTGTCGTGGACCGGCCAGGGCCTGCTGGTGCTGGTGCAGAGCCGGGACCAGCGCACCACCCGTGTCCTGGAGGTCGATCCGGCGACCGGGGCGACCACGCCGGTGCGCGAGGACACCGACGACGCCTGGCTGGAGCTGGTGCCCGGCGTGCCGTCGCGCACGGCCGCGGGCGAGCTGGTCTGGACGGTCGACCGCGACGACACCCGCCGCCTGATGGTGGGCCAGGACGTGGTGACCCCGCCCGGCCTGCAGGTGCTGGCGGTGCTGGCCGTCGACGGCGACACCGTGCTGCTCCACTGCTGCGAGGAGCCCACCGAACGACACCTGTGCACCTGGTCCAGGGCCGAGGGCCTGGTCAGGGTGACCGCCGAGCCCGGTGTGCACACCGGCACGCGCGCGGGCGGGGCGACGGTCGTGGTGCGCCGCTCCCTGGAGGAGCACGGGGTGGCTGTGAGCGTGGGCGGCCGGACGATCGCCTCCCACGGCGCGGTCCCGGTGCTGCGGCCGCGGGTGGAGCTGGTGTCGCTGGGCAAGCGCGACCTGCGTACGGCGGTCCTGTTCCCGTCCGGGCACGTGCCGGGGTCGGGGCGGTTGCCGGTGTTGTTGTCGCCGTACGCCGGGCCGATGGCGGCGCGGGTGCTGCGCGGCCTGGACGGCTTCGCGATCGAGCAGTGGTTCGCCGACCAGGGCTTCGCCGTGCTGGTGACCGACGGCCGGGGCACGCCGGGCCGGGGGCCGGCCTGGGAGCGCGCGGTCCGGTTCGACAAGCTGAGCGCCGCGCTGGAGGACCAGGCCGACGCGCTGCAGGCCGCCGCCGCCCGCCATCCCGACCTGGACCTGGGCCGGGTGGCGATCCGCGGCTGGTCCTACGGCGGTTACCTGTCGGCGGCGGCGGTGCTGCGTCATCCCGACGTCTTCCACGTGGCCGTCGCGGGCGCCCCGGTGACCGATCCCCGCCTGTACGACACCCATTGGCAGGAGCGCTACCTGGGCCATCCCGACGAGCATCCCGAGGCCTACGACCGCTGCTCGCTGCTGGCCGACGCGCCCGGCCTGAGCCGTCCGCTGATGCTGGTGCACGGCCTGGCCGACGACAACGTCTTCGCCGCCCACACGCTGCGCCTGTCGGCGGCGCTGCTGGCCGCGGGCCGTCCGCACACGGTGCTGCCGCTGAGCGGCGTGACGCACATGGCCCCTCAGGAGGACGTGGCCGAGAACCTGCTGCTGCTGGAGCTGGACTTCATCCGCCACCACCTATCCCAGGTTTGACTTATATAAGTTGCACCTGAAACACTGAGGTCGTGCACGCGTTCGACGTCCTCGGGGATCCGGTCCGCCGCCGGATCCTGGAGCTGCTGGCCGGCGGCGAGCAGAGCTCCGGCGAGGTCACCGCAGTCATCCAGCGAGAGTTCGGCGTCTCACAGCCGGCGGTCTCCCAGCATCTGAAGGTGCTGCGCGACAACGGGTTCGCCAGCGTGCGGGCCGAGGGCACGCGACGGCTCTACGCCGTGGAGCCCGCGCCGCTGAGGGAGGTCGACCTCTGGCTCGACCGTTTCCGCGGCTTCTGGGAGCAGCGCCTCGACGCGCTGGCCACCGAGCTGGCGCGGGGCAGAAGAAAGAAGCACGATGGACAGCCTTGACGAGATATCCCGGATCAGGCGCGAGCTGAAGGACGGCGAGCGCAAGTCCGTGACCCTGACCCGCCACTACGACGCGGAGGTGAAGGACGTCTGGGACGCCTGCACCGACGCTGAGCGCATAGCCCGCTGGTTCATGCCGGTCTCCGGCGACCTGCGGCTGGGGGGCACGTACCAGCTGGAGGGCAACGCGGGCGGGGAGATCCTCGCCTGCGAGCCGCCCTCCTACCTCAGGGTGAGCTGGTTGTTCGGGCCCGACCCCGGTTTCTCCGAGGTCGAGGTGCGCCTGTCGGCCGAGGGCGGGGGCACCCGGTTCGAGCTGCGTCACACCGCCGAGGTGCCGCCGGAGATGTGGGGCCGGTTCGGGCCCGGGGCGGTCGGCGTGGGCTGGGACCTCGGGCTCCTGGGCCTCTGGCTGCATCTTTCCGGGCTGCCGATGCCCGACAAGGCCGGCTTCGAGCTGACCGCCGACGGCCGCCGCTACATCACGGCCAGCAGCCGGGCGTGGGGCGCGGCCTTCGAGGAGGCCGGGGCGCCGCCCGGGGCCGCCGCCGCCGCGGTCGCCGCCACCACCGCTTTCTACCTACCGACGGAGGGCCAGTCATGAGCCAGAAGACCACCACGTTCCTGATGTTCCAGAACCGCGACGCCGAGGAGGCGATGAACTTCTACGTCTCGCTGTTCGAGGACTCCAAGGTGGTGGCCGTCTCCCACTACGGCCCGGAGGGGCCGGGGCCCGAGGGCACCGTCATGCACGCCACGTTCACCCTGGCCGGCCAGGAGTACATGTGCATCGACAGCAGTGAGCGGCACGCGTTCGGCTTCACCCCCTCGATGTCGATCTGGGTCGCGTGCGACACCGAGGAGGAGATCGACCGGCTCTACGCGGCGCTGGCGGAGGGCGGCCAGCCGCTGATGCCGATCGGCTCGTACGGCTTCAGCACCAGGTTCGGCTGGGTCAACGACCGGTTCGGCGTCTCCTGGCAGCTCAACCTGGCCTGAGGGCCGCTCCCGGCGGAGGTCAGACCAGGCTCTGGCCTCCGTCGACGGTGGGCACGGTGCCGGTCGCGAAGTTGTTGGCCATGAGGAACAGCGCGGCCGAGGCCGCCTCCTGTGCGGTGCCGAACCGGCCGAGCGGCGTGTTCCGGCCGGCTGCGGCGACCGCCTCCGCCCCGTCTGGGCCGAGGCTGCCACGCGAGAGCGGCGTGTCCACGATGCCGTACCTGACGGCGTTGACGCGCAGCCGCATCGGGGCCAGCTCGACGGCCAGGGTCCTGGTGAGCCCTTCGACGGCGCCGAGGATCGCAATGGCGGCGGCCGCGCCGGGGACGGGCCGCTGGAGGTAGAGGCCGGAACTGAAGGTGACCGAGCCGCCGGGGGGCATGACGCGGGCGGCGGCGCGGGCGGCCCCGTAGGCGCCCCGGAACCGGCACGTCCCGGCCGACGCCGTCTGAGGGCCGCGGCGAGTAGGGTGAGTAAGTGTTCACCCACCCTCTCGTGAAGGGGCACGACATGAGGCTCGTCATCTTCGGCGCGACCGGCCGCACGGGGTTGGAGCTCGTCCGGCAGGCGCTCGATCTGGGGCACGAGGTCACCGCCGTCGTCCGCGACGCCGCCCGGTTGCCGGCCGGGCTGCGCGATCGGGTCGAGACCGTGACCGCCGACCTGGCCGACCCTCGGGCCGTCGCCCCGGCGATCAAGGGCGGGGAGGCCGTCCTGATCGCGCTCGGCCCGCGCGGGCGCGGCCCGACGACCGTGCACACGACCGCCATGCGCTCGATCCTCCAGGCGATGGCGCGGGTCCCGGCCCGTCGGGTGCTGCTGGTGAGCGCCGCGGGCCTGGTCGCCGACGCCGGCGACGGCCCGTTCACCCGGTACGTGCTCAAGCCCCTCGTCCTGCAGCCGCTGCTGAGGAACTCCTACACCGACCTGGCCGAGTCCGAGCGCCTGCTGCGCGCCTCGGGGCTGGACTGGACGATCGTGCGCCCCTCCCGCCTGCTCGACGGCGGGCTCACCGGCCGCTACCGCACGGCCCTGGACCTCAACCTGCGCGGCGGCCGTTCCACCACCCGCGCCGACCTGGCCGACTGCATGCTGAAGCTGGCCGCCGACCCGGCGTCGGCGGGGCACGTCGTCTCGGTGGCCACCTAGACGAGCGAGGAGAGGAAGCCGTCGAGCAGGGCGACCTGGACGTGCTCGGGGAAGCGGCCGGGGTCGAACAGCGCCTGGACGACGAGCCCATGGGTGAACGCCACCGCGCCGGCCGCCAGCCGTTCGGGGTCGGCCTCCCGGGGCAGTTCACCGAGGTCGCGGGCGGTCTCCAGGTGCGCGCGCAGCGCCGAGCGCAGCCGGGTGTAGCGGGCGGCCTGGCCGGCGCCGAGGTCGTCGTCGGCCAGGGCCAGGTCCCATGAGCTGACCCAGATGCGGTTGCGGGCGACGTCGGCCGGGCCCAGCGGCAGGATGTCGAGCAGCGCGGCCCTGAGCGCCGCCAGGCCGGGGGCCGGGGGCTCGCGGCGGGGACGGGCGGCCGTGCGCCGCTCCAGCAGGTCGAGCGCGTGCCCGACCAGGGCCCGCTTGGTGGGGAAGTAGTGCATGAGCAGGCCGGTCGACACGCCCATGGCGGCGGCGACGGCGCGCAGCGTCAGCCCGCCGAACCCCTTGTCGGCCAGCACCTGCCAGACCGCCCGCGAGACGTCGTCACGGCGGGCTTCACGGTCTCCTGCGGCGGGCGGCATGCTGCTACCTTACATACCGAACGCTCGTTACGTACTTTGGGACGGTGTCCGTGTTCGCACTTCCGCTCGGCGACGAGGCCGAGCTCCGCCCGCTGGAGCCCTGGCGGGCCCAGGAGTTCCTCGATCACATCGACCGGGCCCGCCCGTCGGTGGACCCCTGGATCCCGTGGGCCGAGCGCAGCACCGACCTGGCCTCGGCGACGGCCGTCCTGCAGCGCTACGCCGACGACCAGGCCGCCGACGGCGCCCGCATCTACGGGATCTGGCTGGCCGGCACGCTGGTCGGCGGCGTGATGTTCACCCGGTTCGAGGCGGTCTCGGGGGTGTGCGAGATCGGCTGCTGGCTGGAGCCGGCCGGTGAGGGCCGGGGGCTGGTGACCCGGGCGTGCCGGCTGCTGATCGACTGGGCGTTCGCCGAGCGCGGCATGGCGCGCGTGGAGTGGTGGGTCTCGCCGGGCAACACGCGCAGCATCGAGGTCGCGCGCCGGCTCGGCATGACCCGCGACGGCGTGCTGCGCAAGCGTTTCCCCCATCGGGGCGAGCGGCACGACAGCGAGGTCTGGTCGCTGCTGGCCGGCGACGCGCCCGCCGGCGGCGTCAAGGCCGAGCTCGACCGGCTGATGGCGGCCTTCCTGGACGCCTTCACCAACACCGGCGGGCGCCGCCCGGACGTCGGCGCCGTCCGGGAGCTGTTCGTCCCGCAGGCGGTGATCGTCAACAACACCGGGCCCGAGCCCGTGGTGCACGACCTGGACGGTTTCGTCGAGCCGCGGCAGCGCATGCTCACCGACGGGACGCTGACGGAGTTCCGCGAGTGGGAGGTGGCCGAGCGCACCGAGATCTTCGGGTCGGTCGCCCAGCGGTTCAGCGACTACCGCAAGTCCGGCGTCCGGGACGGCGTGCGGTTCGCGGGCGCGGGCCGCAAGACCACCCAGTTCGTCCGGACGCCCGCCGGGTGGCGGATGAGCTCGATGGCCTGGGACGACGAGTAGCGGGCGGGTCAGGCGGTCACCTTGTCCAGGAAGGCGCGCACGTTGGCGTGCGCGCGGGCGGCCTTCTCGGCCGGCGTCAGCGACTCGTCCACGACGCCGGCGCCCGCGGCCTCCTTCTTGCCGCGCAGGTAGAGGGGGCAGGCAAGGTCGGCGCACAGGTACTGCCCGACGGTGTTGCCCTGGCGGCCGGGCTCGCCGGTGCGGCGGGCGGTCATCAGGGCGACGCCGCCGCCGGTGTGCGTGGTCAGGCAGAAGGAGCACATGCTGCGCGCGGTGAAGGAGCGCGAGGCGCCGGAGGTGACCCGCAGGGCGACGCCGACCAGGGAGCCGTCGGCCTCGGCCACCAGGTAGGCGCGCTCGGGGGCGCCGGGATCCCGCCAGCCGAGGAAGTCGAGGTCGTCCCAGGGCAGGTCGGCCAGATCCCTGGGCAGGCCGGCGCGTTTGGCCTCGCCTTTGGAGCAGTTGATGAACGACGTGCGGATGTCGTGTTCGGTCAGGGGTCTCATGAATGTGGAGGCTAGCTTTTCTTAACGGTAGTATGCAAATACTTAAAGACTGTAAGAAAGGGTGCTGCCGTGGCCCGCGCGGGAGTGACCGTCGACCGCCTGACCAGGGCGGCCGCGGACCTGGCCGACGAGGTCGGCTTCCAGAACGTGACCGTCTCCGCGCTCGCCCGCGGCTTCGGCGTCAAGCCCGCGGCCCTGTACGCGCACGTCAAGGACATCCAGGAGCTGCGGGTCAGGGTGGCCGAGCTGGCTCTGGGCGAGATGGCCGACCGGGCCGCCGCCGCGCTGGCCGGCCGGTCGGGCAAGGAGGCGCTGGTGCCCTTCGCCGCGGCCTACCGCGGCTACGCCAAGGAGCATCCGGGCCGGTACGCCGCCACCCAGCTGGAGCTCGACTCCGAGTCGCTGGACGTCTCCGCGGGCCGCCGGCACGCGGAGCTGACGCGGGCCGTCCTGCGCGGCTACGACCTGGCCGAGCCCGACCAGACCGACGCGCTGCGCATGCTGAGCAGCACGCTGCACGGTTACGTGACGCTGGAGATGGCCGGCGGGTTCCGCCGCCATCCCCGCGAGGTGGACGCCTCCTGGTCCAGGGCCCTCGACGCCCTGGACGCGGTGCTCAGGAACTGGCCGCCGGCCTGAGCCCGAGGTCGGACCACGAGGTCAGACCGCGGCCCAGAGCTGGGCCTTGTTGGTCAGCCCCGGCGAGCAGGGGAAGATCTTGACGAAGGTGTCCAGGGTGTCCAGGCAGCTTCCCTGCGCCAGGGACGAGCGGATCTGGTTGAACCCCGACCCCTTGACGAACGGCACCCCGCCCAGCGTGAACCAGCGGACGGCGGGGTCGGCGTCGCCGCAGGCCCGTTCCACCACCTGCGCGCCGAAGCCGGCCGAGCCGGCCGCCACGCAGAGCCTGGTCAGCGGGTTGCGCAGCAGGAACGAGTCGCCGGCCAGCGGGACGATCTCCCACCGCTGCTCGTTGACGTCGTGGCAGGTGAAGCGCTGCAGCCGGGCGCCGGGGACGAAGATGTCGTCCTCGGTCCGGATGTCGAGGCATTTGCCCTGCTCGGCCTCCTTGACGTGGACCGGGGTGGCGGCTTGTGCGGCGGCGGGGACGAGGCCGAGGGCCAGCGCCACGCCCAGGGCGGACACGATCCGGAGCGGGTGTCGCATGCGGGTCTCCTTGAGGTCGACGGGGTGCCTGTCCTCAGGGGCGTTCCATGGCGTTCCATCGCGGTGTCCGCTGGCCGCGGCGCCGCCGATGCCGCACAGTGGCCGGATGAGCGATGCGACGAAGGGCCCGGCCCTGTCCGGCGGCGTGGGCGGGGCGGCCGCGCTGGAGCCGCTGCTGCGTGAGGTGCTGGCCGCCCTGGCCGAGGGCGCGCGGCGGCGCGGCGGCCCGCTGCCCGCCCGCACGCCCCAGGAGCTGGCCGCCGAAGTGGCGCGAGCGTTCGCGCCGGAGGGCGAGCGGCTGGGGGCGCTGACCGAGCTGCTGGCCTACGGGAGCGCTGACCCGGCCGATCCGTTCTGCGCGGCGCACCTGCACTGTCCGCCGCTGGCGGTGGCGGTGGCGGCCGATCTGGCGGTCTCGGCGCTCAACCCGTCGCTGGACTCCTGGGACCAGGCGCCGGCCGCGACCGCGCTGGAGACGTCGCTGCTGGCCGAGCTGGCCCGGCTGGTGGGGTTCGGGGCGGCCGCGGCCGGCGTGCTGACCTCGGGCGGCACCGAGTCCAACCTGATGGGCCTGATGCTGGCCAGGGATCTGGCGGTGGGCCGGTCGGCAGGCGTCCGGGCGGAGTTGTCGGGCCTGCCGGGCGGGGGTCCGCGGCTGCGGATCTTCGCCTCCGAGGCCGCGCACTTCTCCACCCGGCGGGCCGCGGCGCTGCTCGGGCTGGGTGAGGACGCGGTCGTCGCCGTCCCGGTCGACCGGGAGCTGCGGATGGAGGCCGGTGCGCTGGCCGGGGCGCTGCGGGCGAGCGCCGGGCGCGGTGAGCTGCCGGTGGCGGTGGTGGCCACGGCGGGCACCACGGACACCGGGGCGATCGACCCGTTGCGGGCGTGCGCGTCGCTGGCCGCCGAGCACGGCGCCTGGCTGCACGTCGATGCCGCCTACGGCGGTGGCGCGCTGCTGTCGGACCGGCTGGCCCCGCTCCTGGACGGTCTCGCGCTGGCCGACTCGGTGTCGCTGGACTGGCACAAGCTCGGCTGGCAGCCGGCCGCGGCCGGGGTGTTCCTGGTGCGCCGGGCCGAGACGTACGCCTCGCTGGCCCGGCGGGCGGCCTATCTCAACCCGGCCGACGACGAGGAGGCCGGTTACCCGAGCCTGCTGGGGTTGTCGCTGCGCACCACGCGCCGGGCCGACGCGTTCAAGATCCTGGTGACGCTGCGCACGCTGGGCCGGCCGGGGCTGGGCCGCCTGGTGGACGCCTGCCACGACCTGGCCCGGCACGGCGCGGCGGCGGTGCGCGCCCATCGGCGGCTGGAGCTGCACGCCGACCCGGTGCTGACCGCGTTCCTGTTCCGGTACGTGCCGGCCGATCCGGCGCGCTCGGACGAGGTGAACGCGGGGTTGCGGCGCAGGCTGCTGCGGGAGGGCCGGGCGGTGGTGGGCCGGACCGAGCTGCCGGGGACGGGCCCGGGCCGGGTCCGGCTCAAGCTCACCCTGCTCAACCCGCACGCCAGGCCGGGCGACCTGGACCGGCTGCTGGCCGTGGTCGCCGCGGCGGGCCAGGCCGAGGAGTCGGCCCCGTGACCCCGTTCGCGCCTGCCGGGGTCAGGTGAGCAGGGTGGACGGGTCGCGTTCCGGCGGGCCGGCGGGCCACCAGTGGCCGTCGTGCTCGGTGAAGGGGTACCAGCGGCCGTCGCGGCCGTAGCGGACCTGGCGGGGGCCGAGGGTCCAGCGGTTGCGCCAGGTCTCCAGGTGGGGCGGCGGGTCGCCGTCCCAGCCGGACTCCAGCAGCGCCTGGGCCCTGGCCAGGTCCTGGCGGGCCGGGGTCCAGGGGGTTTCGAGCACGTCGAGCCCGGGGGCGCCGCCGTACCGCCAGGCCTGGACGGCGGCGTCCAGGCCGAGGTCGAGGTCGTGCTCGGCGGCCAGGCGGACGCGGTCCTGGTACTCGGTCAGCGGTTCCAGGTGGCCGTGCAGCAGGATCTGGCGGGCGCGGGCGGCGGCGGAGGCGGCCAGCACGGCCAGGGCGGTCAGGTCCACGCCGGGTGCGGGGTCCAGGGCGAGGGGGGTGAAGGCGGTCTCCCGCGGGGGCGGTTCGGGCAGCGGCGGCTCGCCGAGCGCGAACGCCTGCGCGGCGGGCACCCCGCCGGAGGCGTCCGGCTCGGTGGTTGCGCCGCCGGGCGCGCGGGCGGGGGCCGGGATGGGCAGGTCGCGGTTCTGCAGGGCCTCGATCAGCTCCTGTTCGCCGCGTCCACGCAACAGCAGCAGGACGAACGGGTCGCCGTCCAGCAGCCAGGACGCCTGGTAGCACAGGGCGGCGGCGTGCTTGCAGGGGTGTCCCCAGTCGGGACAGGAGCATTCGGGCTCCAGGTCGCCGACGGTGGGCAGCAGCGGCACGGCGGCGTCCTCGGCGGCCTCGACCAGGTCGTGCGGGACGTCGCGGTCGAGCAGGGCGGCGATGTGCCCGGCCTTGGCGGCGACCTGGTCGAGGAAACGTTCCCAGGCGGCGTCGGTGAGCTGTTCGACGCGGACGACGGTGTCGTACTCGTGCTCGGTGACGGCGGCCAGGCGGCCGGGGCTGACGGTGATCGGGCCGACCTGGCCGGTCTTGGCGTAGGCGCGGCCCTTGCGCAGCAGGGTCTGGTCGAGCGAGGTGTCCTCCAGGGCCTTGATCCACGCCTGGCCCCACCAGGTGGTGGCGAAGCGGGCGCCGGCGCGTTGCGGGGGGAAGGCGGCGAATCCGCGTACGGCGGTCATCTGAGCTCCACGAGTGCGGCGAGTTCGGCGTCGGTCAGCTCGGTGAAGGCGGCCTCGCCGGAGGCCAGGACGGCGTCGGCGAGCGAGCGCTTGGCGCCGAGCATGGCGGCGATGCGGTCCTCGATCGTGCCTTCGGCGATGAGCCGGTGCACCTGGACGGGCCTGGTCTGGCCGATGCGGTAGGCGCGGTCGGTGGCCTGGTCCTCCACGGCGGGGTTCCACCAGCGGTCGTAGTGGATGACGTGGTCGGCGCGGGTGAGGTTCAGGCCGGTGCCGGCGGCCTTGAGGGAGAGCAGGAAGACGGGGACGTGGCCGTCCTGGAAGCGGGCGACCATCTCCTCGCGGCGGGTGACCGGGGTGCCGCCGTGCAGCAGCTGGTTGGCGACGCCGCGGCCGGACAGGTGGCGTTCCAGGAGCCTGGCCATGGCGACGTACTGGGTGAACACCAGCACGGCGCCGTCCTCGGCGACGATCGTGTCGACGAGCTCGTCGAGCAGTTCCAGCTTGCCCGAGCGGCCGGTCAGACGGGGGGACGATTCGTGCAGGTAGTGGGCGGGGTGGTTGCAGATCTGTTTGAGCCCGGTCAGCAGTTTGACGATCAGGCCGCGCCGGGCCATGCCCTTGGCGTTCTCGATCTGGGTCATGCTCTCGCGGACGACGGCCTCGTACAGGGCGGCCTGTTCGGTGGTGAGGGGGACGGGCCGGTCGGTCTCGGTCTTGGGCGGCAGTTCGGGGGCGATGCCGGGGTCGCTCTTGCGGCGGCGCAGCAGGAACGGCCCGACGAGCCGGGCCAGCCGGGCGGCGGTGTCGGCGTCGCCGGACTCGACCGGTTTGGCCCAGCGGGCCCTGAAGCGGGTCAGGGGGCCGAGCAGTCCGGGGGTGGTCCAGTCGAGGATGGCCCACAGTTCGGACAGGTTGTTCTCCACGGGGGTGCCGGTGAGGGCGACGCGGGCGCCGGCGGGGATCTCGCGCAGCGCCTTGGCGGTGCTGGAGGCGGGGTTCTTGACGTGCTGGGCCTCGTCGGCGACCAGCAGCCCCCAGGGGTGGGCGCCCAGGGTGGCGGCGTCCAGGCGCATGGTGCCGTACGTGGTGAGCACGAACCCGTCGTCGGCCAGGGTGCGGGCGGCGCCGTGGTAGCGGCGGACCGGGACGCCGGGCGCGAACTTGGTGATCTCGCGTTCCCAGTTGCCCAGCAGCGAGGCGGGGCAGACCACGAGGGTGGGGCCGGTGCCGGCGCGGTGCAGGTGGAGCGCGATCAGGGTGATGGTCTTGCCCAGGCCCATGTCGTCGGCCAGGCAGCCGCCGAGGCCGAGCGAGGTCATCCTGGCCAGCCAGCGCAGCCCTTGGAGCTGGTAGTCGCGCAGGGTGGCGGCCAGGCCGGGCGGCGGCGGCACGGGTTCGGGGTCGGTGAGCCGGTCGCGCAGGTCGGCGAGCCAGGCGGTGGGTTCGACGGTGATCTGTTCGGGTTCGTCCCCGCCGTCGATCTCGACCGTGCCGGTCAGGGCCGCGCCGAGCGCCTGCAGGCCGGTCAGGGGCTTGAGGTCGCGCTGGCGGGCCTTGCGGGCCAGCGCGGGGTCGATGAGCACCCATTGGTCGCGCAGCCGTACGACGGGCCGGTGGGACTCGGCCAGCAGGTCCATCTCGGCGGCGGTCAGCGGGGCGCCGCCGAGCGCGAGCCGCCAGTTGAAGCTGGTCAGGTGGTGGCCGCCGAGGAAGGAGGGCAGGTCGGAGGGCGCGCTGTCGCGTTCGCCGACGACGGCCTGGGCGCTCAGGCCGCGGACCAGGGAGCGCGGCCAGTGGACCTCGACGCCGGCGGCGGCCAGCCGGTCGGCCGCGCCGGTCAGCAGGTCCGCCACGTCGCCGTCGGTGAGGGCGAGCTCGTCGGGGACGGCGTGCTCCAGCAGCCGTTCCAGGCGGGGCCAGGAGCGGGCGGCGCGGCGCAGGGCGAGGGTGACCTCGATCCTGGCGCGGAGGCCGAACCCGGGGTCGCGGCCCTGCCACAGGTCGGCGGCGTCCACGACGAGCGAGGGGTCGGCCAGGCCGTGCACCTGGACGACGGCCCGGAACTCGGCCTGGGCCAGGTCGTCGGCCTCCAGCCGGAGCGAGAGCCGCACGCCGGAGTCGAGCCCCGCCGAGACCTCCTCGGCCCAGGGCCGCAGGTGGGGCACCTTGACGGGCTTGACGGCGGCGAAGGCGGTGGTGCCGGTGGCGCGTACGGCTCCGGGCGAGCGCGGCATGGCGTCGGCCACGGCGTCGAGGAAGGCGCGGACCAGGGGCTCGGCGTCGGGCAGCAGCAGGTCGCCCGCGGGGATGGCGCGGGCGGCGGCGGGCATGGCCGCGGCCAGCTCGCGCACCCGGCGGGCGTCGGCGGCGTCGAGGGGGCCGGCGCGCCAGGAGTCGTGGCCGTCGGGTGAGACGGCGGGCAGGATGCGGCCGCGGGTGACGAGCTGGAGGGCGACCAGCGCGACGGCGCCCCAGAAGCGGGTGGCCGGGTGGGCGGCGGCGTCGGCGCGGGCCCTGGCCAGCACGGCGACGGCGTCGGCGACGGGGATCTCGGTGACGGCTCGCTCGCGCGCGCGAGGTTGTCCGTCGTCGCCTGGTTCGAGCACCGTGGCCGTGCCGTCGCCCTGGTCGTCGAGGAAGACCAGGTGGCCGGACCTGGGGGGATCGCCGGGACGGAAGATCGCTGGGTGTTGCGCCAGATCCGGAAGAGCACTCATAGGCCGTACAGTGTACGGTACATCGGGGTGTGGTTTACCACAGAGCACATCGGCCGTCCGCCTCATTACCGCCATAACGGATCATTCGTAGCCTGGGGGACATGACGGATTGGTTGATTGCGTTGATGGAGAACCTCGGCGCCTTCGGGGCCGGGCTGGCGATCATGCTGGAGAACCTGTTCCCGCCGCTGCCCAGCGAGGTGATCCTGCCCCTGTCCGGCTTCACCGCCAGCCAGGGCGAACTGGACCTGCTCGACGTGCTGGTGTGCACGACGCTCGGCTCGGTGGTCGGGGCGCTGGCCCTGTACGGGGTGGGCGCGCTGCTCGGCCGCGAGCGCACGCTGGCCATCGCCGCCAAGCTGCCGCTGGTCAAGGTGACCGACATCGAGAAGACCGAGGCGTGGTTCCTGCGGCACGGCCGCAAGACCGTGTTCTTCGGCCGGATGATCCCCATCTTCCGCAGCCTGATCTCCGTCCCGGCGGGCGTGGAGCGCATGCCGCTGGTGACGTTCACCCTGCTCACGACGGCCGGCAGCGCCATCTGGAACACCATCTTCGTGCTTGCGGGATACTTTCTCGGCGAGAACTGGTCGCTGGTCGAGGCGTACGTGGGGATCGGCACCTACGTGGTGATCGGCCTGGTGGTGCTGGCGATCGCGGTCTTCGTCGCGGTACGGCTGACGGAACGGCGTAAGGGAAGGCATGCGAACCGCCGCTGAGGGGCTGAGGGTGCTGGGCGCGGTGGTCCTGGGCGGGCTGACCGCTCTCGCCGGCGCGCTGTTCCTGCTGCTCACGCTGCCCTTCCTGGGCCGGCCGCGGGTGCGGGCGCTGGCGGCGGGGCTGGCCGGGTTCGAGGCGCGCCGCCTGCGCCTGGACACCGCCGCGCTGGACGCGCTGTCCGGCTGGGACACCCGGCCGGCGCGCTACCTGGCCGCCAGGATCCCGGCCGGGGTGCTGGGCGGCCTGGTGGTGGCGCTGCTGGTCCTCGGCGCGCGCACCGCGATCCTGCTGCTGGGGGCCTGGGCCCGCGGCGAGCCGTACGACGGGATGACGCCGACGCCGCCGCTGGTGCTGTACTTCCTGGTGGGCGGCTGCGTGTTGCTGTTCATCGCCGTGTCGGGGCTGGTGGGGGTGCACGCGCTGGAGCGGCGGCTGGCCGGGCGGTTGCTGGGGCCCGACCGTACCGAGGCGCTGGAGCGCCGGATCGCCGAGCTGGCCGAGAGCCGGGCCGGGATCGTGGCCGCGGTCGACTCCGAGCGCCGCCGGATCGAGCGTGACCTGCACGACGGGCTGCAGCAGCGCCTGGTGGCGCTGTCGATGCTCATCGGGCGGTCCCGGCGGGGGCGTCCCGAGCTGCTGGAACAGGCGCACGAGCAGGCCCAGCAGGCGCTGGCCGAGCTGCGCGAGGTGGCCTGGCGGGTCTACCCGAGCGGGCTGGACTCCCTCGGGCTGGGCGAGGCGCTGGCCGGGGTGGCCGAACGCGCGGGCGTGCCGGTCAAGGTGGTGTGCGACCTGCCGAGCCGGCCGCCGATGGCGGTGGAGACGGCGGCGTACTTCGTGGTGAGCGAGGCGGTGACCAACGCCGCCAAGCACGCGGCCGCCACGATGGTGACGGTCGAGGTCAGACAGGAGGACGACAGGGTGCTCGTACGGGTGAGCGACGACGGCACGGGCGGCGCGCGCCCCTCGGGAGGCGGCCTGTCAGGGCTGGCCCGGCGGGTGGCGGCGCTGGACGGCGCCTTCGAGGTGGTCAGCCCGCCCGGCGGCCCGACGACGGTGGCGGCGGGGCTGCCGTGCGGGTGATCCTGGCCGAGGACTCCACGCTGCTGCGCGAGGGTCTGGTACGCCTGCTGGGCGAGGAGGGCCACGAGGTGCCGGCCGCCGTGAGCGACGGCGAGGCCCTGGTGGCGGCGGTGGCCGAGCACGCCCCCGACGTCGTGGTGGTGGACGTGCGCATGCCGCCGACCCACACCGACGAGGGGCTGCGGGCGGCGCTGGAGATCCGGCGGCGCTGGCCGCACGTCAAGGTGCTGGTGTTGTCGCAGTACGTGGAGAAGCGGTATGCCACCGAGCTGATGAGCGCCGACGTCGAGGGCGTGGGCTACCTGCTGAAGGACCGCGTGGCGCAGGTCGGCGACTTCCTGGACGCGCTGGAGCGGGTGGCGGCGGGCGGGGCGGCCTTCGACCCGGAGGTGGTGCGGCAGTTGCTGGCCCGTACCACGCAGGTCGATCCGCTGGCCCGGCTGACCGCGCGCGAGCGGGAGGTGCTGGAGCGCATGGCCCAGGGCATGACCAACGCCTCGATCGCCGGGCAGCTGCACGTGTCGCAGAGCGCGGTGGAGAAGCACGTCAACTCGCTGTTCGACAAGCTGGGCCTGTCGCATGCCAGCGGGTACAGCCGCCGGGTGCTGGCCGTCCTGCACTTCCTGAAGTCCTGAAGGGGATCTTCGTGCGTCCGCGCGTCTTTCGTCATGAGGACCTGCCGCGGCTGCGGTCGGTCCTGTCGGGGTGGATCGCCGAGGCCGGGCGGTGCGGCTACGACCACGCCGGTGAGCTGCCGCACCGCGTCTACGACAACCTGCGCGACCGCCGTCCGGCCGCCGAGCTGGTCCGGCTGTGGGAGGACGCCGGCGGCCTGGCCGGGATCGCGATCCTGCTGCGGTTCGGCTGCGCCTTCGACGTCTTCGCCGCGCCCCGGCTGCGCGGCGGGCCGGCGGAGCTGGACATGCTGGACTGGGCGGCCGCCGCCACCGCGCGCCTGATGGACCCGGGCGAGCGGTACGTGCTGACCGATGTCCTCGACTGCGACGCCGCCCGGATCGGCCTGCTGGGACGGGCCGGTTTCGCGCGGTTCCGGGTGTGGGACCACGTCAACGAGCGCGACCTGAGCGGCCCGCTGCCCGAGCCGGGCGCGCCGGCCGGGTTCGCGGTGCGGCACGCCGTGCCGCAGGACGCGCCGGGCCTGGCCGAGGCGCGTAACGCGGCGTTCGGCGACGACTGGACCGGGCCGCTCTACCGTTCGGCGGTGATGGAGCGGCCCGGCTACGACCCGGCCGACGAGATCGTGGTCGAGGCGCCGGACGGCCGGATCGCGGCCTTCGCGGTCGGCTGGCTCGACGGGCGCAACGCGACCGGTCACTTCGAGCCGGTCGGCACGCATCCGGCGTTCCAGCGCCGGGGCCTGGCGCGGGCGGCGATGCTGCACGCGATGCGCCGCATGCGGGCGGCGGGCATGACGGCGGTGACGGTGAACCACGACGCCGACAACGTGGCCGCCCGCGAGCTGTACCGTTCGCTGGGTTTCGTCCGACGGCACGAGACCTACGGCTACCGCCGTCCGGCCGGCTGATCGGCCCGCTTGCCCTCGATCCGGCCCAGGGGGTGGGGGGCCGCTTCCAGGGCGGCGCGGGCGGCAGGCCAGGCGGGGTCGCCGGGGTTCAGGGCGGTGCGCAGGTAGGCGGTGGTGAGCCGCTGCAGCAGGGCCAGGCGTTCGGGGCTCTCGTCGGTGGTCTCGGCGACGTGGTGTCCGGCGACGCCGCCGAGAGTGTGCTCGGCGCCGAACAGCGTCAGCAGGCTCTTGTCGCCGGGGCTGTGGTGGTACCCGTCGGTGAACCAGTCGGGTCCGCGCGTCGACAGGGGTGAGTCGTCCTTGTCGCCGGCGACCAGCAGGGCCGGGGTGGTCATGAACGCGAAGGCGGGGTTCATGAAGGGGAAGTGCTCGGCGGCGAAGGGTGACAGGTCCCGTCCGCCGGTGCCGGGCAGGGCGAGCAGCACGCCGGCCGTGACGCGCGGGTCGGACAGGTCCTCCCCTGGGTGGCCGGCGGCGTCCAGGATGCGGGCGCCGAGGAGCATGCTGGCGCTGTGGGCTCCCCAGGAGTGGCCGGCGACGGCGATGCGGCCGTGGTCCAGGCGTCCGGCCAGGCCGGGCAGGGCTTTTTCCAGGACGTCGAGGCCGTCGATGACGCGCTTGAGGTCTTCGACCCTGATGCGCCAGATGTGGGGGGTGCGGGGGTCGTCGGCGGGGCGGGCGAGGGTGCGGGAGTCGAGGTGGGTGGGTTGCAGGACGGCGAAGCCGTGGGCGGCCCAGTGGTCGGCGAGGGGGGCGTAGCCGTCCATGGACCAGCCGTGGCCGTGGGACAGGACGACGACGGGCAGGTGGTCGCCGGTGGCGGGGGCCGAGACGCGGACCTGGAGGTCCTGGCCCCGTCCGGGGGCGGGCAGGACGACCGGCCGGACCGACACGACGGGAGCGGTGGGCGATGCGGGCATGGTGGTGCCTTCCGGGTGGAGTTGCCGCAGGTGCGAGAGGGCACGGCTTGGCCGTCGGGCCTTCGCTCTGGCATGATGTTGCAAGCGGGACCGTGTCCCGTTTTCGACGATACGGGACCGTGTCCCGTTTAGCAATCCGACCCGGGGAGGAACGGCGTGGAGGAGTCGCGGCCGAAACGGGCCGACGCGCGGCGCAACGAGGAGAACCTGCTGCGCGCGGCCGCCGCGGTGTTCGTCGCCTCGGGCGTGGAGGCGCCGATCCGTGACATCGCGGCCGAGGCCGGCGTCGGCACCGCGACGATCTACCGCCATTTCGCCACCCGCGCCGACCTCGTCATCGCCGTCTACCGCCACCAGGTGGAGTCCTGCGCCGCGGCCGGGCCGGCCCTGCTGGCCGCCGGTCCGAGCCCGTACGCGGCGTTGCGGGAGTGGATCGGGCTGTTCGTCGACTTCCTGGTCACCAAGCACGGGCTGGCCGCGGTGCTGCAACCGGACAACACCGGTTTCCAGGCGCTGCATGCCTACTTCCTGGACCGTCTGGTGCCGGTGTGCGCCCAGTTGCTGGAGGCCGCGGCGGCCGCCGGCGAGATCCGCGGCGATCTGGACGCGTTCGAGCTCATGCGCGGCGTGGGCAACCTGTGCATCGGGGCCGAGGCCGACCCCCGCTACGACGCCCGCCGCCTGGTCGGGCTCCTGGTCGCCGGGCTCAGCCGGGAAGGAAGACCTTAAGAGATCCGTAAGCAGGTCTGGCGAGACTTCAGGCACATCCCGAGACGCATGGAGAGTCATCATGAGGAAGATCAGCGCGAACCTGTTCATCTCGCTCGACGGCGTCGTCCAGGACCCGGCGGAGTGGCACTTCCCGTACTTCAACGACGAGATGGGCGCGGCGGTGACGGCGCAGATGGCCGACACGCTGCTGCTGGGGCGCGAGACGTACGACAGCTTCGCCGGGGCGTGGCCCGAGCGCGAGGCGGCGGGCGGCGAGGACGCCGCCTTCGCCAGGACGATCGGCGACGCGCGCAAGATCGTGGTCTCCCGTCAGCCGCTGGAGTTCACCTGGCGCAACTCCGAGCTGCTGCAGGGCGACCTGGTCAAGGGCGTGACGGCGCTGAAGGCCGAGCCGGGCGGCCCGATCGCGATGAGCGGCTCGGTCTCGGTGGTGCGGCAGCTCCTGGCCGCCGGGCTGCTGGACGAGCTGCACCTGCTGGTGCACCCGATCGCGGTGCGCAGGGGCGAGCGGCTGTTCGACGAGGGCGACAGCTCGATCCCGCTGGAGCTGGTCAGCTCGCAGACGTTCACCACGGGCGTGCTGTACCTGGTCTACCGGCCGGCTGATGCGGCCGGTGAAGGCTCCTACGACGACGCCAAGACCCACCTGCCCCAGGACGTCCGGTAACGCGCCCTGCCTGTTGCGACAGGCCCGGCCTCGCCTTCCGCGGCGGGCCGGGCCTGTCGTGCGCGCGGGGTCGGCGCGGGGTCAGCGGGTCAGCAGGTCGTCCAGCTCGGCGGCGAAGAGCAGGGCGGGGTCGAAGCCCATGCCGGCGAAGTGGCCGGCCAGCTCCAGGGACAGCACGCCGTGGATCCGGGTCCAGAAGCTGAGCGCCTGGTGCAGGACGGCGGGCGGGGCGGGGTGGTCGCCGGCCCAGTCGCGGTGGGCGGCCAGGTGGTGGTCGAGCGGGGTTTCGGGGCGCCGGGGCGGGGCGGCCGAGGCGGCGTCGAGCAGGAGGGTCATGATCTGGGAGGAGATGGCGGTGATGTCGTCGGGGGCGTGGTAGCCGGGGACGGGGGTGCCGTAGATGAGCAGGTAGCGCTGGGGGTCGCGCAGGGCCCAGCCGCGTACGGCGTGAGCCAGCCCGGCCAGCCCGTCGCCCCGGCCATCGTCCTGGTCATCGCTGCGGTCGGCGCCCTCTTCGGTGGCCTTTTCGGCTGTTGAGCGGAGGGTGTCGGCGAGGCTGCGGTAGGCGTCGCGGATGAGTTCGGTGATCAGCTCGTCGCGGTTGGCGTAGTAGCGGTAGAGCGCGGGGCCGCTCATGCCCATCTGCTTGGCGATCGCGTTGAGGGACAGCGCGGAGGCCCCTGTCGTGGCGATCTGCTGCCAGGCGTGTTCCTTGATCTCGGCACGGATCTGGGCGCGGTATCGCTCGCGCGGGGTCGCCGTGCCGGTGTCCGCCATGCCGTGCCGCCTTCCGCCGCTACACCAAAGAGATTTAGTTAGAGGGTATCACGAACGTTGTTGACACTCCTTTCTCTGTGCGGTTATAACTTCTAACGAACGCATGAGCATCTAGCGTTCGCAACCGTCCAGGTGAAGGGAACGTCATGACCACGTACCAGCCGTCCACCCGTCCCGGTCGAAGTACGCCGGTGGCGGTGAGCGTCGCCGCCTGGGCGGTCCCCGTCATGATCGTCGGCCAGTTCGCGCTGCTGGCGATCGTTCCGGTCGCGGTCGTGCTGGTCGGCGCGCTGCGCCACGCCCGGGACCGGCTGGTCCGGTGGGCGGCCGTGCTGGTCGCCCTCGCCTACGCGGCGCCGCTCGCCGTGTGGGTGGCCCGGCCCGGCGGTGCGCCGAGCCTGTCGAAGGACATGCACCCCGCCTTCGCCGTGCTGATCGTCGCCGCCTGCGCCGCGCTCGTCGCGGCCATCGTGCGGGACGGACGGCGCTGACGGCGTCCCCGGCCTACCCCCTTTTTCTACGACCCCTCAACGAGAGGAACACCATGTTCAGCAACGTCCGCGTCGCCTCGATCCTGATCCCGCTCGCCGTGGCCGGCGTCCTGGCGGGCAACGTCCCGGCCGCCCACGCCACCGCCGGGGCGGCCCGGTGCCGGGGGGAGGGGGTCGACGCCTCCGCCCGCATCCGGTACCGGGCCGACATCGTCATCAAGGCTCCGCTGAGCAGGATCTTCGGCCTGCAGACGCGTGTGGAGCAGTGGCCCGACTGGCAGCAGCCCGTCCTGTCCAGCAAGCGACTGGACCACGGCCCGCTGCGTCCCGGCTCGTCGTGGCGGTGGACCACGCCCGCTCCGGCCACCGCCACCACCCCGGCCACCACCATGCGCATCACCTCCACCCTCCGGCGCGTCAAGCGCGACGCCTGCCTGCTGTGGAGCGGCCCGGCGGTCGGCACGGGCGTGCGCATCGACCGGGGCGTGCACCTGTGGACGTTCACCGAGGTCAAGGGCGGTGTGCGCGTGCACACCGAGGAGACCTGGACCGGTGGCCAGGTCGAGGCCGATGTGGCCACCGCCACCAAGCTCCTCGGCGCGGGGCTGGAGGCATGGCTGCGCGATCTGAAGGCCGCCGCGGAGTCCCGCTGACCGCCCGCGCGATGTGACGGGCGCCACTGTCCCCGGATGTCACGCGGCGGCGGTGAGCGGCGTCTGGTGCGTGTGGCAGGGTCGAGAACCGACAGGCGGGAGCACAAGATGGACACCAGCGTCGAACCGGCGGACCAGGCCGACAGCGCGACCCGGACGTTCGTCGAGCATCGCAACCTGCTGTTCACCGTCGCCTACGAGATGCTGGGCTCGGCCGCCGACGCCGAGGACATCCTGCAGGAGACGTGGTTGCGGTGGGCGTCGGTCGAGCTGGAGTCCGTGCGTGACCGGCGCGCCTTCCTGGTCCGCATGGTCACCAGGAAGGCGCTGACGCGGCTGCGCACGATGCGCCGGCGCAAGGAGTCCTACGTCGGGCCGTGGCTGCCCGAGCCGCTGCTGACCTCGCCGGACGTGGCCGAGGACGTCGAGCTGGCCGAGAGCGTCTCGATGGCGATGCTGCTGGTGCTGGAGACGCTCCATCCCACCGAGCGCGCGGTGTTCGTGCTGCGCGAGGTGTTCGGCCTGGAGTACGACGAGATCGGCGAGGCCGTCGGCAAGGCCCCGGCGACGGTGCGGCAGATCGCCCACCGCGCCCGGGGGCATGTGGCCGCACGCCGTCCGCGGGCGAGCGTGTCGGCCGAGCAGGCGCGCCAGGCGCTGGCGGCCTTCCAGAGCGCGATCGAGACCGGCGACCTGCAGCGCCTGCTCGACCTGCTGGCTCCTGACGTCGTCCTGCTCACCGACGGCGGCGGCGTGGTGCGGGCGGCGCTGGCGCCGATCGAGGGCGCGGCCACGGTGGCCGGGGTGCTGTCCAGGCTCGCCGGCACGGCCCGTCTGCGCCCGGCCCACGTCAACGGCCATCCGGCGCTGCTCGTCGACCTCGACGGCGAGATCGACAGCGTCGTGGCGATCCGCCTGGACGGCGGCCTCATCAGCGGCCTGTACGCCGTGCGCAACCCCGGCAAGTTGTCCCGGATGGGACACGAGACCGTCGTGAGCCGCTGACGGGCCGCGGGGAAATCCGGGTGCGGCCGTCGTCCGCCGTCGCCGATCATGACCGGTATGGAAGCGTGTGTGTTCTGCGACATCGTCGCCGGGCGGGCCGTGGCCAGCGTGGTCTACGGCGACGACGACGTCCTGGCGATCCTCGACCTTCATCCGGCCACGCCCGGTCACGTCCTGGTGATCCCGCGCGCGCACGTCGCCGGCCTGGCCGAGGCCGGTGACGCGGTCGGCGGGCCGATCTGGCGGGCGGCCCGGCGGGTGGCGGCCGCGCTGCGGGCCTCGGGGCTGCGTTGCGAGGGGGTGCGGCTGTCGCTGGCGGACGGCGAGGCCGCCGGTCAGGAGGTCTTCCACCTCCACCTGCACGTGGTGCCGCGCTTCGCGGGCGACGGCGTGGTGGTCAGCGCGGAGTGGCGCAGCCGCTCGCGCGCCCGGCTCGACCAGGACGCGGCGCTGATCCGTGCCGCTCTACCCCGCTGACCCGCTGACCCGCTGACCTAGGACCGGCCGCGTGCGCGGCATGTTGTTATGCTCCCCGCATGTTCCGCGAAGCCCGGCTTGACGACTTCGAGCACATCGTCCGCCTCTACCGGCAGTTGCAGCCGGATGACCCGGAGATCGTGGATGGGGCCGATCTGGCGGTCTTCCGGCAGATCCTCGCATCCCCCGCGCTGCGTCTCTACGTGCTGGAACTGGACGGGGCCGTCGTCGCGACGACCTACCTCAACGTGATCCCCAACCTCACCCGGTCGGCCTCGCCGTACGCCGTGATCGAGAACGTCGTCGTCGAGGCGTCGCGGCGGGGCACGGGGCTGGGCAAGCAGATCATGGCCGCCACCCTCCAGGCCGCGTGGCAGGCCGGCTGTTACAAGGCGATGCTGATGACGAGCTCGCGCCGGCCTGCGACCCACGCCTTCTATCGCGCCTGCGGCTTCTCCGGCGACGCCAAGCACGCGTACGTGGCCCGTCCCTCCTGACGGCCCGCCGCCCGAGGCGGGGCGTGGCCGTCACAGGGAGCGTTCGAGGAAGCCGAGGATCGTGCGGGCCAGGGTGACGCGGCAGTCCGACAGGGCGTGGTCGGTGGGGAAGAGGTGGTCTTCGAGGCGTTCGACGGGATGTGCCCGGTAGGCGGCGACCAGGGGCTCGTGGTGCACTTCGTGCGGGGTGACGTCGTCGTGGCCGGTGCCGGCGAGCAGCACGGGGCGGCCGGCCAGCCGGGGCGCGAGCCGGGCCAGGCGCCAGGCGTCGCCGCCCGCCTCCATCTCGTCGACCAGCGCCTGCCCGCTGGTGCCGCGCAGGGGGGCCAGCTCGCCGTCGAACGCCTTGACGTACCCGGCCCGCACCTCGGCGTCGGCGCGGCACAGCGCGGCGGCCACACCCAGGTCGAACGCGGCGACGGAGGCGACGGCGGTCACGGACGGGTCCGCCGCGGCCGTCGTCAGCGCCGCGAACCCGCCCATGCTGTGACCGACCAGCGCCAGGCGCCGCGGGTCGAGCCGGTGCGCGGCGGCCAGGCCGGGCAACGCGGCGACGACGGCGGCGGCGTCCTCCAGCACGTGCCCCCAGGACCAGGTGCCGCCCACGCCCCATGATCCGCGGTAGTGGAACACCAGGGCGGCGTAGCCGGCGCGGCGCAGCGTCTGGGCGAGGTCGAAGTTGCGCTCGTTGCCGGGGAATCCGTGCAGCAGCACGACGACGGGGTGCGGGCCGTGTCCGGCAGGCAAGTGCAGCACGCCGAGCAGGCGCTCGCCGCCGCTGTCGAACGTCACCTGCGGCGTGGTGGCCGGAAAGTCGGGGTCGCGCGGCGGGTCAGCGGAAAGCGGGTCAAACATGAGTGAACTCCCCGAAGATCGAACCGATCGGTACGACCCGAGACGTTAGCAGCCGATCGAACCGACCGGTACTATCCAAGCCATGCCCGTGGCCAAAGGCTCCACGATCGACCCCGCCCGCACCCGCGCCGCCATCCTGAGCGCCGCCACCGACCTGCTGTACGAGCGCGGCCTCGACGGCATCGGCGTCGCCGGGTTGTGCGCCGGGATCGGCATCTCCAAGGAGACCCTGTACCGCCACTTCGGCACCAAGGAGGGCCTGGTCGAGGCCGTGCTCCGGGAGCGCAGCGACCGCGTCGCCCGCTGGCTGGCCGGCCGCGTCCAGGCCGCGGGCGACGATCCGCGCGCCCAGCTGGCCGCGGTGTTCGACGCCCTGCGGCAGTGGTACGCCGACCCGGGCTTCCGCGGCTGCGCCCTGCTGAACGCCGCCGCCCAGCACCACGCCGACCCCGTACGGGCCATCACCGCCCGCCACCTGGACCGCTACCTAGAGCTGCTGACCGGCATCGCCGAACGTGCCGGGGCCGCCGATCCAGGGCTGGTGGGGCGGCAGCTGCTGATGCTGGTCGAGGGGGCGACCGTCGTCGCGGCCCATCATGACAGCGCAGCCGCCGCCGACCACGCCCTCCAGGCCGCCCTGACCCTCCTGCCCGCCACCACCCCCTGAACGCACTCCAACACACCCCACCCCGAGCCCACGCCCCTGGAAGCCTTCCGCCTAGGGTCGGAACCGTTCCCCGCGACCGACACCGCAGCCGTTCCGCACGACTGACCCAGAGCGTTCCGCGGCAACCCGCGACCGGAGACCCGTCCACCGGCCCGAAGAGCCGTTCCCGCAGGCCCAGACGGGAACCCCATCCGTGGTGGAGGCGGCTTGCGGCAGGGGGGCCGCTCTCAGGGGCCGTTTGCGGGGAGAGGCATCCTCGGCGGTCCATGGCCGGGAGGCATCCTCAGTAGCCCGCGACCGAACCGCCGTCCGCTGTAGGTTCTCGGCGCGGTCGGCGCGGTCGGCGCGGTCGGCGCGGTCGGCGCGGTCGGCGCGGTCGGCGCGGTCGGCGCGGTCGGCGCGGCCAAGGGTCCAAGGGTCCAAGGGTCCAAGGGTCCAAGGGCCAGGCGGGCGCGCAGATTCGCTTCTTCCCGAAAGAGTCGGCCCCCACCGGAGCCTTGCCGGTTCCACCGCTCCACCCTCCGAGAACCGCCCCTTCGCCACGCATGACCATCACCTCCCGGAGTGGCCATCACCTGGCCGCCAGGCAGGAGAACACGCACTTCGGACAACGGAAGTCGTCTTGACAACTTCATTTGTCGGTGGGAAGGTTGAGGCACCTCAGGAACTCAAGGAGCGACAATCATGCGTAAGATCACCGCGGGCCTGTTCATCTCCCTCGACGGCGTCGTCGAGGCCCCCGACACCTGGCACTTCCCGTACTTCAACGACGAGATGGGCCAGTCGGTCGGCGCGCAGATGCAGGCCGCCGACGCCATGCTGCTGGGCCGGCACACCTACGAGGAGTTCGCCGGGTACTGGCCGCACCAGGACCCCGAGAAGGAGCCGATGGCCGAGGCGATGAACTCCTCGACCAAGTACGTCGTCTCCACCACGCTGACCTCGCCGTCCTGGCAGAACACCGAGGTCGTGAGCCTGGCCGACCTGGCGGCGTTGCGGGAGGGCCCCGGCGGGAACATCTCGGTCGTCGGCAGCGGCACCCTGGTCGTCTCGCTGCTGCGCGAGGGCCTGCTCGACGAGCTCAACCTGCTGCTCCACCCGATCGTCGTCGGCTCGGGCAAGCGGCTGTTCGACGACGTGCGCGAGCAGATCCCGCTCACCCTGACCACCTCCACCACCTTCAGCACCGGCGTGCTGAACCTGATCTACACGAGGGCCTGACATGGCCGCCAAGACCGTCGCCGACAAGCTGCTCGTCAAGCCGGCGACCACCGTGTGGGTCTCCGACCCCGCCCATCGGCCGCTCCTGGGGCCGCTGCCCGAGGGCGCCCGCGAGGCCGGATCCGTCAAGGAGGCGGACGTCGCGCTGATCTTCGCCTCCGACGCCGCCGCGGCCCGCCGGCTCCTGGACGAGCACCGCGACGAGATCACCGCGCCGCCCGTGGTCTGGGTGGCCTACCCCAAGGGCAACAAGTCCGACATCAACCGCGACACGCTCTGGCCCATCGTCGGCGAGTACGGGCTGCGTCCCAACGGCCAGGTCGCGGTGGACGAGACGTGGTCGGCGCTGCGCTTCCGCGCGCTGAAGGACGGCGAACCCGCCTTCACGGGCGGCCGCAGCTGAGCCTGACCGGTCAGGCGGACGGGTCGTCGCCCAGCACCAGCAGCAGATGCTCGTCCTGGCCGTGCCGGACCGTGCCGGCGTGCCGGAACCCGTGGCGTTCCAGCAGCCGCACCGAGCCGGTGTTGCCCGCGAACGGGTCGGCGTACAGGGGCCTGGTCTTCTCCTCCGCCAGGAACAGCCCCAGAGCCGCGGTGCCGACGCCGCGCCCCCAGAAGGGGCGGCCCAGCCAGTAGCCGACGAAACGCCGCTCGCCCTCCCACCAGGACACCACGTTCCCGGCCACCTCACCCCCGACCGTGACCGTGCGCACCAGGACGGTGGGATCGCCGAGCACCCGGGTGGTCCAGTGGGTCATGAAGGCCGCCCGCTCGCGAGGGGCGAACCTGGACCGCCGGACGGCCTCCTCGTCGTGCTCCTGCTCCAGGAACACCTCCAGATCGGCCTGCAGGACGGGCCGCAGCCGCACGTCATCGCTCATGCCCGCCGAGTGTGCCACCAGGCACCGACAGTTCCGGCAGACACGCCTCCCGCGCCGCCGTTTCCCTCACCCAACGTGATCGCAGCCCTGTCTTTGGGCTGCTGACCGGGGATTTTACCCGGCCATCGAGCTTCACGGAGAGTGACATGGGGTAGTCACGGTGCAGAGTCGCCCGCTCGGGCAGGGAGGAGGAGCGCATGACAGGCACAGCCGTCAGCGGGCCGGGGGCCGTCGTCGAGGTGCCGACGGCCACGCTCGCCGACGGCGGAGTCGCGGCTCGGGCCGCGATGGGCACGGGCACGTCCCCGGTCAGGGCCGCGAGCCGCTGCGGTCACCACGGTCACCCCGACGGTCACCCCCATGACGCGGGGCCGGCCGTTGTCCGCAGCGCAACCGCGTACCACCCGGCCGGCCGCGCCATGCCGTACCTCACCGCGTACGGCATGGCCGGCCACGGCGGGAGCTCCTCGCCGGGGTCGTGATCCCGATGCCGGTCCCGCCGCCGGGTCTGACTTCCCCAGTCCTCAGCCCGGCGGCGGGACCTTCTCATGCCCACCCCTGCGCCCGTGCCGGGTTCGTCCGGCAGGATCATGAGCACGTACCTCATGTCCTGAAGGATGAGCCGGCACACGAGGAGGCCAGGGATGAGACCGGTGTACGCGGGCGCGGCGGTGGAGGTGGCCGCGCGGCCGGAGGAGGTGTTCGCACTGATCACCGACTGGCCGCGGCACCGCGAATGGATGTTCATGACGTCGGCGCGGCAGGTGGGCGAGCGCCGGGTGGAGGCCTACACCGGGGTACGGCCGGTGGGGTTCCTGGACACGATGACGATCGTGGCCTTCGAGCCGCCGTCGTACGTGCTGATGGAGCACACCGGGCGGCTGGTGCGCGGGCGGGGCGCGATCCGGGTGCGGCCGTGGCGGGGCGGCAGCCGGGTGATCTGGGCCGAGGAGCTGCTGCTGCCGCTGGGCGCGGCGGGCCGGGCGTTGTGGCCGGCGGGACGTCCGGTGGTGACGGCCCTGGCCCGGCATTCGCTGCGCAGGCTGGCGCGCCTGCTGGAGGCGCCGGCCCGTTAGGTGGCGTCGTGGACGACCAAAGCCAGTTGCACCCGGTTGTCCAGTCCCGCCTTGGTCAGGATGCGCGAGATGTAGCCCTTGACGGTGCCCACGCTCATGTGCAGCTCGCCGGCGATGACCGCGTTGGGCTTGCCCTGCCCGACGGCGAGCGCCACCTGGCGCTCCCGCTCGCTGAGGGCCGACAGCACGCGGCGGGCCTCGGCGCGCCGCCGGTCGTCCTCCTCGGGCATCAGGTGGGCGATCAGGCGGCGGGTGACGCTGGGCGACAGGCTGGGCTCGCCGGCCGCCACCCGTTTGACGGCCTCGACGATGCCCTCGGGCGGGGTGTCCTTGAGCAGGAACCCGCCGGCTCCGGCGCGCAGCGCCCGGAAGACGTGCTCGTCGGCGTCGAAGGTGGTCAGGATGATGACCTGCGGGGCGCCGGTGCGGGCGCGCAGCCGCCGGGTGGCCTCGATGCCGTCGAGGCCGGCCATGCGGATGTCCATCAGCACCACGTCGGGGGAGTGCTCGGCGACCGCGGCCTGGACCTGCCCGCCGTCGGCCACGGCCCCGACCACGCGCAGGTCGGGTGCGCCTTTGAGCATCAGGGTCAGCCCGGTGCGGACGAGCGCGTCGTCGTCGACGATCAGCACCCGGATCGGGCCGGGCTCACTCCGCGACTCCTCCACGGGGCCATGGTAGCCGTGCGGCCAGCCGGAACCCGCCGTCGCCGGCCGGTCCGTGCTCCAGCCTGCCGCCTGCCAGGGTGACGCGTTCCTCCAGGCCGGCCAGCCCCGCTCCGGCGCCGGTGGCGGCCAGTTCCGCCCGCGGCCCGGCGGGCGGCGGGTTGCGCACCTCGACGGTCAGCTCCCGGCCGGCCGTGCCGCGCACCTCGACGGTGACGGTCCGGCCGGGGGCGTGCTTGCGGGCGTTGGTCAGGCCCTCCTGGACGACGCGGTAGGCGGTGCGCCGGGTCGGCTCGGGCAGGTCGGCGAAGCGTATGCCGTGCTCGCGCAGGTCTATGCGCATCCCGGCCCGCCGTGACTCCGTCACCAGCGGCTCCAGCCCGGCCGGCGGCGGCTCGGCGGAGGGCGGCTCGGCAGAGGCGGGCCGGTCGCCGGGGTGCCGGCGCAGCACGCCGATGACGCCGCGCAGCTCCTGCAGCGCCTGGTGGGCGCTGGCGCGGATGACCTCGGCCGTCTCGGCGACCTCGGCGGGCGTGGCGGCGGCGTTGAAGCGCAGCGCGCCGGCGTGCACGGCCAGCAGCGACAGCCGGTGGGCCAGCACGTCGTGCATCTCGCGGGCGATGTCCAGGCGTTCGGCGCGGCGCGCTTCCTCGGCGCGTTGCCGCTGGTCGGCCTCGGCGCGGCGGGCGCGTTCGGCCAGCGAGGCCAGCAGTTGCCGGCGGGTCCTGGCCAGGATGCCCCAGCCGGTGACCGCCCCGCCGAACAGCACCGCGACCAGCGCCCACACCGGGTACGGCGCCAGCCCCGGCGGCCGCAGGGCGAACCTGGCCAGCGACGCGGCCACCCACGCCGCCCCGACGGCCACGGCCGCGGGCGGACGCCGGTGGAGCGCGACGACCAGCGTGGCGATCCCGGCGGCGACCGAGGCGGCGGCGGCCGGGATCGCCAGCGCGACGGCGGCCAGCCCGGCGGCCACCGGACGGCGGCGGCACCACCACAGCGCCGCGCACGCCGCCGCGCCGCCGATCACGTCGGCCCACAGGTACCAGCGGGGCGTGCCGGGCGCGAGGTCTCCCCACACCACCGAGACGGCGCCGGCCAGGGCGAGCACGACCCCTCCGGCAACCGCGACCCGCCCGCGCCGCGACCGCCTGCCCTGACTCTCGTCGCCCGTCTGCGGGCTGTTCGCCCCGAACACCATGGCCGATCGTAGCCCGCACCCGCCGTGCCGTGCGGCAACCGTGGTCGCCGGCCGTGGCAACCAAAGTCGTGACCGGTGCACGACCGCGGTGGCCACGCACCGGCCGCAAGGCAGCAGCGCCGCCCCCGCACGGGGCGGGAACGTGGGGGCATGGTCTCCCTTCAGGCACGCGGCCGGTGGGCCGCGCTCGTCCTGGCCGGGCTCACCCCGGTCGTCGCCGAGCTCATGCTGGGCAATCCGCCGCTGCGCCAGGCGTGGCTGCTGCTGGTGTGGACGCCGATCTACGGCGCGGGCACCGTCCTGATCCGCGAGCTGGTACGCCGTGCCGGTCGCGGGTGGGGGTCGGTGCTGCTGCTGGGGGCGGCGTACGGGATCGTGGAGGAGGGGCTGGCGCTGCAGGCGCTGACCAGCCCCACCCTGTACGGCGCGGCGGGGTGGGCGCCGCGCGTCCTGGGCCTCAACAGCGCCTACACCGAGCTGAACATCCCCTACCACGCGGTGTTCAGCGTGGCGCTGCCGATCCTGCTGGCCGACCTGCTGTTCCCGGCGCTGCGCAACCGCCCCTACCTGGGGCGGGCCGGGCTGGTGGTGGCGGGCGTGGTGTTCGTGCTGGGCGTGCTGCTGCTGCGCTGGACGGCGGCCTTCATGGACCCCGGCTACCTGGCGCCGTGGCCGGTGCAGGCGGGGTTGCTGCTGGCGGTGGCGGCGCTGGCCGTCCTGGCGTTGCGGGTCGTCCCGCCGCCGTCGGCCGGGTCGGCGCAGGCGGCCGGCGGGTCGGCGGGCGTGCCCGCTCCTGCGCTGGTGGCGGTGGGGGCCGGGGTCGTCGCGTTCGGGTATCTGGCGCTGCTGTTCCCCTTCGGCGGGGCCCGGCATCCGGCCTTCACCCAGGGCGGCTGGGTGGCGGCGCCGATGGCGGCCGCGGCGCTGCTGGCCGTGGTGGCCGCGCTGCTGGTACGGCGGTGGGCCGGGCACGGCGGCTGGGGCGACCGGCACAGCCTGGCGCTGGCGGGCGGCGCGCTGATCGGGCACACCGCCTTCGGAGTGCTCGCCAACGGCGAGACGGCCGCCGACCGGGTCTGGCTCACCGTGCTCGGCCTGGTGACGGCCGCTCTCCTGGCGCTGCTGGGCCGCCGTACGGGCCGACTGTCAGCGCCGGCCGGTACGCGCTGACCCGCAGCGCCCGAACGGACTGACGTTCAGCGGGCCGCGGCGGCGGGCTGGGCGTGGCGCTGCACGGCGGCGGCGAACGCGGCGATCAGCGGGTGCGGACGCCGCCCGTCGCCGGCCAGCTCCGGCTGGAACAGCGTGCCGACGAAGAACGGGTGGCCGGGCAGCTCGGCCACCCGCACCATGCCGTCCTCGGCGTGGCCGGAGAAGACGAGCCCGTGCTCGGCCAGCGTCCCGCGGTAGGCGTCGTTGAGGCCGTAGGAGCAGCTGTAGGCCTCGACGATGGACGTGGTCCCCATGATCTGCTCGATCTGCGAGCCGGGGGTCAGGCGCACCAGCCCCTCGTGCCCGGCCAGCGAGCACGACAGCGGCTCCAGCAGGAAAGCCTCGGCGCCGGGGGTGTTCTCGGCGTGCTCGACGTCCAGCCCGCACACGTTGCGGCCGTACTCCAGCAGCATGTGCTGGAAGCCGCCGCAGGTGCCCAGGAACGGGATGCGCCGCTCGCGGGCGGTGCGGGCGGCGTTGACGGCGCCGGCCTCGCTGGCGTACGGGCTGCCGGGCATGATCCAGATGCCGTCGAAGCCGTCGAGGTCGCCGGCCTCGGTGGTGGGGATCCAGTAGGGGTCCAGGGCGATGCCGTCGCGTTCGCGCAGCGCCTCGATCAGGCGGGGGACGCGGGCGTGGGACCGGACGCTGGGTGAACGGTCTGCGACCAGGGCGATTCTCATGCCTCCCATCGTGACCGCCACCCGTCCTTAAGCGCCAACGATGATGTCTGCACCTGCTATAAGCATTACTGATGGACCCGAATCTGTTGCGCACGTTCGTGACGGTGGCCCGCCTGCGCTCCTTCTCGGCCGCCGCCCACGAGCTCGGCTACACCCAGTCGGCGATCTCCCAGCAGGTGGCGGCGTTGGAGGCCGATCTGGGGCTGCCGCTGCTCGGCCGCCGCCCGGTGGAGCCGACCCCGGCCGGCGAGCGGCTGCTGGAGCACGCGGGGCCGCTGCTGCTGCGCCTGCGGGCGGCGCGCGCCGACGTGCTGCGCGCGGCGGCCCAGCCGGCCCACCGGCTGCGGCTGGCCGCGACCCCGCTGGCGGTCAACGCGGTGCTGGCCGGACGGCTGGCCGAGGCGCGCGCCGCCCAGCCGCGGCTGCGGGTGGAGGTGCGTACGTGTGACCGGGAGCGGCTGGCCGAGCTGCTGGCCGAGGGTGAGGCCGAGCTGGGGCTGGCCGACGGCATCGCCGCCCCCAGCGACCCGCTGCGCCTGCCGGAGTCGGGCCCGATGACCACGGTTGGTGTCAGCGAGGAGGACCTGGTGGTGGCGTTGCCGCCGGGGCATCCGCTGGCGGGACGCCGGGCGTTGCGGCTGGCCGACCTCGTCGACGCCCGCTGGCTGCAGACGCCGCTGTGCCCGTTGCCGCGCCTGCGTGACCTGGCCGGTGACGGGTTCGCCGCCGCGCTGGTCTACCAGGGCGACGACGTGCACACCGTGCTCAACCTGGTGGCCGCCGGGCACGGGCTGACGCTGCTGCCTGCCTCGGCCGGGCGGGGGGTGCCGCTGGTGGCGCCGCGCCTGGTGCACCGCGTGGAGCTGGTGCACGGCGCGCTGCCGCCCGGCCCGGCCGCCACCCTGGCAAGGGCCCTGACCGGCCCACCGGCCTGACGCGCCGGACGCGGGCCGGTCCCCGTCCGGCGGGCTGACGCGGGCGGCGTCCGGCCCGATCCGTGTGCGGCGGCAGGGGACGGGTCAGGCGTGCCAGCCGGTCACCCCGCCCGGCACCGGCGCGGCCGGGTCGTAGGGCTCGCGGGTGAAGACGAACGTGTTGAGGTCGAGGTGGTCGGCGGCCACGCGCAGCCTCTCGCCGGCGTAGTAGCCGTCCAGCCCGAGCCAGGTGCCGTCGTCCTGGGGCACGAACCGGGAGGCGCGCCCGCTGCCGTCGACGGGCGCCAGGGACAGCCCGCGCTCGGGCAGCAGCCGCAGCGCGTACGGCTTGGGCCCCCAGTGCCACAGCCCGGTCAGCGTCAGCAGCTCGGGGTCGGCGGGCGCGGGCTGCCATTCCTCGGGCAGGCGCGGCTCGTGCTCGTCGAGGATGTCGAGCAGGTCGGTGGGCAGGGAGCCGGTCATGCCGCTGGTGGTGTTGGCCATGAACAGCACGCCGACGCGTTCGGCCGGGTCGGCCCACACGGTGGCCAGGAAGCCGGGCATGGACCCGGTGTGCCCGGCCAGGCGGCGCCCGCCGACGCGGGCCAGTTGCAGGCCGAGCCCGTAGCCGGCGGTCCAGGAGTCGCCGTCGGCGACGCCGGCCGGTTCGCGCATCTCGGCCAGGGTGTCGGCCGACAGCACGCCGCCGGTGTCGCCGCCGACGAAGGCGGCCCAGCGGGCCAGGTCGTGCGGGGTGGACCACAGCTGCCCGGCCGGCCCCATGGCCACGGCGTCGTGCTCGGGCTCGGTGAGCACCGTGTCGGCCCATGGGTGGACGGCGTAGCCGGTGGCGTGCGGGGCGCGGGGGCGGGCGGTGGTGGCGTTCATCTCCAGCGGCGCCAGCACCTCCTGCCGCACGGCCTGCTGCCAGTCGGTGCCGCGCAGCCGGGCCACCAGCTCGCCCAGCAGCGCGAACCCGACGTTGGAGTAGTGGTAGAGGCGGCCGGGCCGGTGCCTGACCTGGTCGGGGCCCACCCGCTTGAGCAGGTCGGGCAGCTCCAGGCCGGGGGTGCGCTCCCACCACTCGGTCGGCGGTTCGGCGGTCAGGCCCGAGGTGTGCGACAGCAGCTGGGCGATGGTGGCCTGCCCGGCGGCGGTGCCGGGCAGGTGGCGCTCCAGCGGGTCGGTCAGCGCGATCCTGCCCTCGTCGCGCAGCCGCATGACGGCCACGGCCACGATCGACTTGGTGATCGATCCCAGCCGGTACTGGGTGGCCGGGGTCGGCGGGCCGTCGCCGACGCGGCCGCGGCCGCCGAACCACACCGTCCGCCCGTCGCGGACGATCGCCGCCGTCAGCGACGGCACCCTGCACTCGGCCTGCTCGACGGCCAGCCTGCGCAGCAGCGCGCGGGCCGTCACCTGTCCCACCTGACTCATGGGCGACAACACTAGCGGCGTCGGGTGGCCGCCAGGTGCGTACCTGCCGCCTCGCCGCGGCCGGCCGGGTCGCCGGGCTGTCATCGATCGTGGTGCGGGGCGACCAGGCCGGCGTCGTAGGCGGCGATGACGAGCTGGACCCGGTCGCGGGCGCCGAGTTTGGTGAGCAGGCTGGCGATGTGGGCCTTGGCGGTGCCGGGGCTGATGTGCAGCTGGGCGGCGATCTCGGCGTTGGACAGGCCGCGCCCGGCCAGCGTCAGCACCTCGCGTTCCCGCGCGGTGACGCCCAGCGGCTCGCGGGCCGGCGGGCGGGGTTGGGGGCGGCCGGCGAACTCGGCGATGAGGCGGCGGGTGACGCTGGGCGCGATCAGCGCGTCGCCGGCGGCGACCACGTGGACGGCGGACAGGATGTCCTCCAGCGCCATGTCCTTGACCAGGAAGCCGCTGGCTCCGGCCCGCAGCGCGGCGTGGACGTTGGCGTCGTCGTCGAACGTGGTGAGCATGATCACGCGGGTGGCGGGGGATTCGGCGGTGATGGTCTGGGTGGCCTCGATGCCGTCCATGCCGGGCATGCGGATGTCCATCACGACGACGTCGGGGCGTAGCTGCCGGGTGAGCTGGACGGCTTGGGCTCCCGTCCCGGCCTCCCCGGCGACGACGACGTCGGCGGTGCCGTCGATGACCATGCGCAGACCGGCGCGGATCAGCGGCTGGTCGTCGGCGAGCAGGACGCGGACGGTCATCGTGCCTCCACGTGTGTGCTGCTGCCGCTCTCGCGCACTGGGGCGTGCTCCGGCAGCGGCAGGGCGGCGGTGACGCGGAAGCCGCCCTGCGGTCGCGGCCCGGCACTGAGACGGCCGTCGAGCAGGGCGGCTCGCTCGCGCATGCCGGCGATCCCGTACCCGCTGCCGGGCGAGCCCGCGCCGGTTGAGGCGGTGCCGGTTGAGGCGGTGCCGGTTGAGGCGGTGCCGGTTGAGGCGGTGCCGCACCCGTCGTCGGTGATGTCGATACGCAGTTCGCCCGGCGCGTAGTCGAGGACGACCTGGCAGTGGCGGGCCCCGGCGTGGCGGACGACGTTGGTCAGCGACTCCTGGACGATGCGGAAGGCGCACCGGTCGACGGCCGGAGGCAGCTCGCGTGGCGTGCCTCGGCGGCGCACGTCCACGTGGAGGCCGGCGGCCGTGGTCGTCGCGGCGAGCCGGTCGAGGTCTGCCAGCCCCGCCGGCAACCCCGCCCCCGCCCCCGGCTCCGGCCCCGTCCACGTTTCCGGCTCTCCGGCGGCCGGGGGCTCGCGGAGCACGCCGAGCATGTGCCGCAGTCCTTGCAGGGTGTGCCGGCCGGCGGCCTCGATCGCGCCGAGCGCCTGGCGCGCCTGGTCCGGCCGGCTGTCGATCACCCGGGCGCCCGCGCCGGCCTGGATGGCGATGACGCCGATGCTGTGGGCGACCATGTCGTGCAGTTCGCGCGCGATGCGCAGCCGGTCGGCCGTGACCGCCTGAAGCTCGGCCTGTGCACGCAGCGCCTGGCCGTACTCGCGTCGTTGCCGGAGCGTGGTGCCCGCCGTCCAGGCGACCACGACGCCCAGGACGAGCAGGAGCGACAGCGCGAGGAAGCCCGGCGCGGCGACGCGCAGCCCCTGGGCCAGCAGGGTCCCGTGCCAGACCGCCTGCTGCACGATCAGCGTGGTGGCCGCCGCCACCAGCCCGGTCCGGCGCGTACGGGTGGCCGTGACGATACAGACCAGCAGATCGGCCGCCGGCAGCAGCGGCCAGATCCGGTCGGCGGGCTGCGCCGAGGCCACCGCCGCGACCAGTTCGGCCAGCAGCACCGCCAGCACCGCGCACGGCCGTCGCCGGGCCCACACCATCGGGACCGCCGTCGCGGCGGCGAACCCGATGTGTGCCGCGCCCACCGGCAGCGGGCTCTCGCCGTCGGTCAGCGTCACGACGTACAGCAGCGGCAGGCAGGCCACCACGGCGCACCACGACAGCGCCGTCCGCACGCCGTGCGGCAGCCGCTGCGTCAAGGGTGGCCTGGGCGTTGGTTCGCGCACCCGGCCGATCGTAGTCACCGGTCGCCGCCGCGGGCATCGGCCTGCCGGCCTATGCCCGCGGGCCACCCCGCCGGCAGGTGAACCGGCCTGTGGCCAGATGTCCCGCCTGCCCGGCCTGCGACACCGTTGGCCGGGTGATCGAAGTCAACCAACTGACCAAGCGTTACGGCGCGGTGAGGGCCGTCAACGCGCTGACCTTCACCGTGCGGCCGGGCTGCGTCACCGGGTTCCTCGGCCCGAACGGCGCCGGCAAGAGCACCACGATGCGGATGATCCTCGGGCTGAACAGGCCCACCAGCGGCACCGCCACCATCGGCGGCCGCCCGTTCGCCCGTCATCGCGCCGGCCTGCGGCACGCCGGCGCGCTGCTGGACGCCGGCGACGTGCACGGCGGGCGCACCGCGGCGGCGCACCTGTCGGCGCTGGCCCGCGGCAACGGCCTGCCGCGCCGCCGGGTGGGCGAGGTGCTGCGGGAGGTGGGTCTGGAGGGCGTGGCCCGCCGCCGGGTGGGCGGTTTCTCCCTGGGCATGCGCCAGCGGCTCGGCATCGCCGCCGCCTTGCTGGGTGACCCGCCGGTGCTGCTGTTCGACGAGCCGGTCAACGGCCTGGACCCCGAGGGCGTGCGCTGGGTGCGCGGCCTGTTCCGCCGCCTGGCCGCCGAAGGGCGCACCGTGCTGGTCTCCAGCCACCTGATGAGCGAGATGGAGCACACCGCCGACCGGCTCGTCGTCATCGGCCGGGGCGAGTTGATCGCCGAGGAGAGCGTGGCCGAGTTCGCCGCCCGCGGCACCGGCTCGTCGGTGACCGTACGCTGCGGCGACCCCGCCGAACTGGCCGCCGTGCTGGCCCAGGCAGGCGCCCGCGTCCATCAGGACGACGACGGCGCGCTGACCGTCACCGGGCTGAGCGCCGCCCGCATCGGCGAGCTCGCCTTCGAGCGGCGCATCGTGCTGCGCGAACTCGCCCCGCGCCGGGCCTCGCTGGAGCAGGCGTTCATGGAGCTGACCGCCGACCGCGCCGACCACCGCGCCGACTCCCATGCCGCCGGCCTGGCAGGTGACCGGCGATGACGGCCGCCCGCGTGCGTGACCTGCTGGCCGCCGAGTGGATCAAACTGTGGTCGTTGCGCTCCACCCGCTGGCTGCTCGGCCTCGGCCCGCTGGTCATCGTCGCCTTCGCCGCCCAGAGCAGCCTGAACGCCTACCGCGAGTGGCCGGGCTTCCCGCCGATGCAGAAGGCCACGTTCAGCCCGTTGAGCGAGGCGTTCAGCGGACTGTCGGCCACCATGTTCATGATCGGGGCGGGCGGCCTGGGCGCGCTGACGATCGTCGGCGAGTACGCCACCGGACTCATCCGCACCACCCTGACCGCCGTTCCGGCCCGTCACCGCGTCGTGGCCGCCAAGCTCGCCGTCGTCGGCGGCGTGCTGCTGGCCGCCGGCGTGCTCGTCTCGGCCGCCACCTTCGGCGTCAGCCAGGCCATCCTGTCCGGCCGCGGCGTCGCCGTCGCGCTCGGCGATCCCGGCGTGCTGCGCGTGCTGGCCGCCAACGCGCTTCTGGCTCCGGTGTCAGGGCTGGTCGGCATGGGAATCGGCGCGCTGCTTCGGCACACCGCGGCCGCCGTCGTGTCCGTCTGCGCGGTGCTGGTCATCGTGCCGACGTTCTTCCGGCCGACCGTCCACCAGTGGCTCAACGACCTCTACGCCCTGGTGCCCTTCTACGTCTGGCGTACCTGCCTGGGGCTGCCCCAGCTTCGTGATGATCCCGCCCTGCCCACGGTGGCCGGCTCCTGGGCCGTGTTCGCGGCCTGGCCGCTGGCCGCCGCCGTCCTGGCCGTGCTCGTCGTGCACCGCCGCGACGTCTGACCGCTCCCTGAGAGGAATCCGATGAACTCCCTGCTGTTCCGGCCGCTGGCAGCCTGCCTGGCCCTGGCCGTCACGGCCTGCGCCACGCCGACCGCCTCGGCCACACCCTCCGGCCCCGCCGCCGCCGCGTCCGCGGCCGTTCCCCGGCTGGAACTGCCGCGCCCCACCGGCCCCGATCCGGTCGGCCGCGACGTCCTGTACCTGGTCGACACCAGCCGTAAGGACCCGTGGGTCCCGCGATCGGGCCCGCGCCGGCTGATGGTCTCGATGTACTACCCCGCTCGCTCGGCCACCGGCGCCCCGGCCCCCTTCATGACGGTGGAGGAGGCCGCGTCCCTGCTGCGGCGCAAGGCCCCCGGCGCCGAGCTGCCCGCCGAGATCGTCAGCGGCATCCGCACCTACGCCCACACCGGCCCGCCCGCCAAGAACGGCCGCCGCCCGCTGGTGGTGCTCTCACCCGGCCTCGGCCTGCCGCGGGCCAGCCTCACCTCCCTGGCCGAGGACCTGGCCAGCCGCGGCTACGTCGTCGCCTCGCTCGACCATGCCTACGAATCGTCGGGGACCGTCTTCCCCGGCGTCGGCCTGCTCACCTGCGCACCCCTGTGCGACCAGCCCAGACCCCCCGAGGGCGGCAAGGCCGCCATCGCCAGGAACCGCGCCAAGGACGTCTCCTTCGTCCTGGACCGGCTGACCGGCCGCCACCCGGCCTGGAAACGCGCCGACCTGATCGACTCCAGGCGCGTCGGCATGGCCGGCCACTCACTCGGCGGCGAGGCCGCCTCCATCACCATGGCGACCGACAAGCGCGTCAAGGCCGGGATCAATCTCGACGGCACCATCAGCGCGACCCTGCCCGCCACCGGCCTGGGCGATCGCCCGTTCCTGCTGATGGGCAGCCAGAGCGACCACAGCCCCGGCAAGGACGACACCTGGGACAGCGCCTGGCGGACCCTGCGCGGCTGGAAGCGCTGGCTCACCGTCGCCCAGGCCCAGCACAGCAGCTTCACCGACCTGGCCATTCCGCAGAGCAGGATCGGCCCGCCGGCTTCCGGCGTCATCGCCGCCGAACGCGGCCTGGCGCTCACCCGTGCCTACGTCGCCGCCTTCTTCGACCAGCACCTGAGGAACATCAGACGGCCCCTGCTCGACGGGCCCACCCCGGACAACCCCGAAGTCGGCTTCCACAACCCGTGACCCGGCGCCGGGAGGCGCACGCGCCGGCTTCCCCGTCCGCCGCCTTCCCCTGATCGCGTCCGGGGCGGTCAGCGGGTGGGGGCGTGGTCGAAGGCGTCGAGGATGAGGCGGCTGGCGTCCAGGTCGCGGGCGGTGTCGCCGAGGCTGGGCACCTCGATGGGGCCGGGCCAGGTGTGGCCGCCGCCGTCCACCGTGTACAGGCGCAGCGTGGCTCCCCGCGGGCAGGACGTCCACAGGCGCAGTCGGACGCGGCGCTGGGGATGGCTGGTGGTGGGGGAGGAGCAGCGCTGGGCGGCGGCCCAGGCGTCCATGGTCTGCTCGACCGGGGGCAGCACGATGAGCGCGGCCAGGTGCCGCAGGTTGCCGCCGGGCTCGGGGTGGCCGCCGTCGTAGGGGACCAGGCGGTCGGCCGTGCCGTGGAAGGCGACGATCGTGGTGGGGACGGGGTGGGCGCAGGGCTGGGCGATGGGGATGCCGGCCACGGCTGCCACGCCGCTCAGGCGTCCGTCCAGGGCGCAGACGAGCGAGGCGGCCAGGCCCGCGCCGTAGGACAGGCCGGCGGCGAACTCGCGTCCGGGGTGGGCGCACTGGTGGCGTTCGACCTCGTCCAGCAGGGCGGCCAGGTAGGCGGTGTCGTCGGGGCCGGCGGTGTGCGGCAGGGTCCAGGCCAGCCGTCCGGGCGCCGATTGGGGGGTGATGACGATGTAGCCGCGCCTTGGGCCGATCTGGGGCAGGCGGCTGTAGGCGGCCTGTTCGGCGGCGTTGGAGCCGAGGCCGTGCAGGTTGAGCAGCACGGGGTGGGGGCCGGGACCGTCGGGGACGGCCAGCAGGTAGCGGCGGGTCAGACCGGCGGTGGTCAGCTGGTGTGGGCCGGAGGTGAGCCGGCGGGCCGTGGCCGCGCATCCACTGCTCGCCGCACCCCGCCCCTGCTCCCGCATCCGCCCCTGCCCCAGGTCCTGCCCCTGCTGCTGCCCGTCTCCCTGCGCCTGTCCGGGAGTCTGGCCCTGAGCCCGGCCCAGCGCGCGGTCCTGCGCGCGGTCCTGCGCGCGGTCCTGCGCGCGGTCCTGCGCCGGGCCTTGCGGCCGCGGGGGAGTCACCTCCCGGGACGAACCCGGTGGGGGTGCCACTGCGGAGGGCGGCGAGGATGCCTCACCATCGGCGGAAGGGGACCGTTCGCGTGCGCCTGGCAGGGCGGGGACCGCGCAGCCGGACAGCACCGCCATCATCAGGAGCGACATCACCGCCAAGACCGTGGCGCTGGCGGTGATGCCCGCGCAGGCACTCCGGGTGCTGGTCGCCCTGGCGCTCGCGGCGCTGCTGGTGGTGCTCGTGCTGGTGGCCGTGCTGCTGCTTGCGGTGGTGCTCGCGGTGGTGCCTGCGCTCTTGCCCATCTCGCCCCCCCGCGCGTGCTGATGGTCGTACTGGCAAGTGTGCCTCGCACGGCCGTCCGTACGCGCGCATGCCGAAACCGGCCGCCCCCTGTGCCCGGGGGACGGCCGGTCAGGGGTGGCGGGTCAGCACACGATGAAGATGCTCTTCCAGCCGACGGGGGTGCGCTGCTCGGCGTTGCGGTTGGAGGCCAGTTCGAAGTGCATCACGCCGGAGGCGTTGGGCTGGTTGTACATGCGGCCGCTCTGGCCGTCGCCGTACCACTTGTAGGAGCCGTGGTAGGGGATGTTGGACACGCCGCAGGCGTCCAGGACGACCGAGCGGCCGGTGAAGCCGGGGCCTTCGTAGGCGACGTACTGGGAGGCGTACGCGGCGCCGGCCGAGGCGAGGACGAACCCGGCGGTGATCGCGGGGACGAGAAGGATCTTCTTCAACGTGTTCTCCTTCGAGGGTTCCTGACGAATGCCCACGGTGGGTAATCGTATGGCAACCCTTCGTGCACGTCGAGGCGTTTTCGCTGATGGCGAGGGCGAGAGGCCGTCGAGGACGGTTCACGACAGCGATCCCGGCCGTCGAAAAAGCCGCTCACCGCCGCGCCTGCCGGCGGCGGTGAGCGGCTGGAAGCCTGCCCGAAGAAGGAAGGGGGAGCGGGGGAGCGGTCAGGACTTGGCGTGCAGGGCGCTGCCCTTCTTCCACTGCGAGAAGGGCAGCTGCCAGTAGCCCCAGCCGTTGTTCCACTCCAGCTCGCGGTTGGTGCCGGTGATCTCCACGACGTCGCCGCGCTGGAAGTTGTCGTAGAACCACTTGGCCTGGTCGGGGCGGGAGTTGATGCAGCCGTGGCTGACGTTGCGCACGCCCTGGGCCCAGACGTTGTCCTTGGCGTGGACGTACTCGCCGGAGTTGGAGATGCGCACGGCGTGGTCGATCATCACGTCGTAGTAGCCGGGGTCGCCCTTCTTGCGGCCGGGGGAGATCATGCGCACCGGGTTGCCGCGTTCCATCGTCAGGTGCACGCCGGAGGTCGTGGTGTACTCGCGGGTGGTGGCCATGCCGGCGCTGATGCGCATGGTCTGCACGCGCTTGTTGTCCTTGTAGACGTACATCATGTGGGTCTTGGTGTTGACCTTGCTGATGACCTTGGCGCCGATCTTGAGGCTGGCGGAGTAGTCCTTCACGCCGTACAGGCCCTTGCCGGCCTTGACGCCGGTGATGCGGGCGTTGAAGGTGACCTTCTGGTGGGCGGGCCAGTACTTGGCGGTGCGGTAGATGACGGTGGTGTCGTTGATCCACCGCCAGGCGCCGGTGACGGGCTTCTCGGCCTCCACCTCCAGGGCGCGCTCGACGGCCGCCTTGCCGGTGACGGGCTGGTTGAAGGTGACGATGATCGGGGCGCCGACGCCGAGGGTCTCGCCCTTGGCGTTGGGGGTGACGTCGGCGACCTGCAGCTCCCGCTCGGGCTTGACCGTGGTGAAGGTGCTGGTGGCGGCGGTGGCCCCGGCCTTGGCCGAGACGTTGTAGTTGGTGGAGGGCTTCAGCGGCGTCCGGGAGACCCATTTGGTCTTGTCGGCGTTGAACCTGCCCTCGACCGTGTGGCCGCCGCCGTCGACGGTCACCTCCTCCAGCGCGCCGCCGGCGGCGGTGACCACGACCTTCTTGTCGGGGCTGACCTTGGCGCTGCCTTCGGCGGGGCTGATGGTGACGGTGGGCGCCTGCGGGGTGGCCACGGTGGTGGCATCGGGCGCTTCCGGCCCGCGCGAGGCGGCGTTCCCGCTCGAGCAGGAGGCCGTCAGGGCCGCAACCGCCAGCAGCGCGAGGCCGGCGGCAGACTTCGTCCATGCGGGCGCAACGTTCAAGACTGTCCTCTCCCCCAGGGCGGCAAACCCACCCCAAAGACTTTAATGCTCCTGCATGTATGACGCAGAAGCATTTAGGAGAGTTCGGTCACATTTGCATCACTAATTGCTGTCAACCCCAGGTCAACCTGCGTCAACGCGACGATCAACGCTCTTGCCCGTGAGGTGGTTCAGCGCCGCTCCAGGCGGTGGGTCAGGCTCGTGTGCCGCCGTCCGGCGCCCTTGGTCCGTACGGCCTGGGCCAGCGCCCGCCGCGACCCCACGATCACCACCAGCCTCTTGGCCCGCGTGATCGCGGTGTAGAGCAGATTGCGCTGCAGCATCATCCACGCGCTGGTGGCCAGCGGGATCACCACCGCCGGATACTCACTGCCCTGACTGCGGTGGATGGAGACGGCATAGGCGTGGGCCAGCTCGTCCAGCTCGTCGAAGGCGTAGTCGACCTCCTCGTCCTCGTCGGTGCGCACGGTCAGGCTCTGGTCGTCGGGACGGATGCCGGTGACGATCCCCACCGTGCCGTTGAACACCCCCGCCGCGCCCTTGTCGTAGTTGTTGCGCAACTGGGTGACCTTGTCGCCCACCCGGAACACCCGCCCGCCGTACCGGCGTTCGGGCATGCCCTCGCGGGCCGGCGTCAGCGCCTCCTGCAGCGCGATGTTGAGCGCCCCCGCCCCGGCCGCGCCGCGGTGCATCGGCGCCAGCACCTGCACCTCACGCCGGGCGTCCAGTCCGAACCTGGACGGGATGCGCCGCGCGACGACGTCCACCGTCATCGCCGCGATCTCCTCCGGCTCCTCGCACGGGAACAGGAAGAAGTCCGACATGCCGGCCAGCACCGGATGGTGCCCGGTGTTGACCCGGTGGGCGTTGGTCACCACCCCCGACTCCTGCGCCTGACGGAAGATCTGCGTCAGCCGCACCCGCGGCACGTCCACGGCGGCCAGCAGATCCTTCAGCACCTCCCCGGCTCCCACCGAGGGAAGCTGGTCCACGTCGCCCACCAGCAGCAGATGCGTGCCCGGCGCCACCGCCTTGAGCAGTTTGTTGGCCAGCAGCAGATCCAGCATCGAGGCCTCGTCCACCACCACCAGGTCGGCGTCCAGCGGGTTGTCGCGGTCGAAGGTGGCCTCCCCGCCCGGCCTCAGCTGCAACAACCGGTGAACCGTGGTGGCCTCGTGCCCGGTCAGCTCCGACAACCTCTTGGCCGCCCGACCGGTCGGCGCGGCCAGGATCACCTTGGCCCGCTTGGCCCTGGCCAGCGTCACGATCGACCGCACGGTGAAACTCTTGCCACACCCCGGCCCGCCCGTCAGGACCGCCACCTTGCACGTCAGCGCCAGCCGTACCGCCTGACGCTGCTCGGGCGCCAGCTCGGCGCCCGTCTGGGCCGCCAGCCACGACTCGGCCCGCTCCCAGTCGACGTCGGCGAAGGACCGCAGCCGGTCATGGCCGCTGTTCAGCAACGACAACAACCCGCCGGCCAGCGACAGCTCGGCCCGGTGGAAGGGCGGCAGATACACCGCCGGCACGCTGTTGTCCCCGGCGGGCACCTGCTCGCGCACCACCCCCTCCTCGGCCGCCAGCTCCTCCATGCACCGCGTGGCCAGTTCGGCCGGCACGTCGAGGATCTTGACCGCGTCGGCCACCAGGTTCGGCGCCGGCAGATAGCAGTGGCCGTCGTCGGCCGCCTGCGACAACGTGTACCGCAGCCCCGCCTTGACCCGTTCGGGACTGTCATGGGGGATCCCCACCGCCTGGGCGATGGTGTCGGCCGTCTTGAACCCGATGCCCCACACCTCATCGGCCAGCCGGTACGGCTGCCCGCGCACCACCGAGATCGACGACTCCCCGTACTGCTTGAAGATCCGCACCGCGATCGAGGTGGACACCCCGACGCCCTGCAGGAAGATCATCACCTCCTTGATGATCTTCTGCTCCTCCCACGCCGCCGCGATCATCTTCGTCCGCTTGGGACCCAGCCCCGGAACCTCCACCAGCCGCTGCGGCTCCTGCTCGATCACCTCCAGCGTCCCCGTACCGAAATGATCGACGATCCGCTCGGCCATCTTCGGCCCGATCCCCTTGATCAGCCCCGACCCCAGATAACGCCGGATGCCCTGAACCGTGGCCGGCAACACCGTGGTGTAGGACCACACCTCGAACTGCCTGCCGTACCTCGGATGTGACGTCCACCGCCCCCGCAACCGCAACGACTCCCCGACCTGCGCCCCCAGCAACGGCCCCACCACCGTCAGCAAGTCCGCCCCCGACCGCTCGGTGGCGACCCGCGCGATCGTGTACCCCGTCTCCTCGCTGGCGAAGGTGATGCGCTCAAGCACCGCATCGAGGGACACACCGAGCGAACCGTTGGCGTCAGGCTTCACGCAAACCCCTCTATTGCCTGTTTTGAAGGCAAGGGTAGAGCAGCAGGAGGGTGACAAGCGGAAGACGTGCAAGGTCCAGCCGGCGACGGGACACGCGATCGACGTGTACCTGGCCGAGCGGGCCGTGGTGGCGGTGGCGGAGCTGACCGGCCACGCTGACGCCCGCCTCCTCGGCGAGCGTCGCGACGGTGTGCCTCGGCTTGTGCGGGTGCAGCCCCTCAAACCCGGGCCTGACGGCCGACACGCCGGACCAGCTCGTACACGTCCTTGCGGTCGAGGCGCCGGCCCGTGGCGGACGCGAACAGCGGGCAGACCGGCGACGAGGTCGCCCACGGCTGTCCCCAGCATGCTGGTCGAACGTCGTTCCAGGGGGTGTTCCGAGAGACGGCGCAGCCGTGCGGCCACATGGGCTCGGATGGCTACCGGTGCCGTCCTCCAACAACACCAACGACGAGTCCAGCGCCTGCTACCGCAGCGGCACACCACTACTTCTCGGCCCGTGCGGTCCTTGGAAGGGATACGGGCACTGCGGATACCCGAGTAGCGTTCGCCAGCTCTTCGTCCAAGACCCGGGGAAAGGCGCGGGTGCGGACGTTTCGCCGGTCGGCTCTGTACCCGTCGCTGTTCTCCACCCAGTGCCTCCGACCTGCCTCACCCGGGAAAGGCCTGAAGCAAGCCGATGGATCTTGGATGAGAACACCTGGGATCTCACCTGGCCGTGGAAGCCGCGGGCCGCGTGCGCGGTGTGCTGGAGCTCACCCCGCCAAGCCTCGGACAGGCGTGTGCACGTCAGGCTGCAGAGGTTGACGACCCAGAGGTTGGACGCATCGACGTCCGGCCGCGAGCGTGGTTCGAGGCGGCCTCGACAAAGGCCAGGAGCGCGAGCTGTGAACGTTCTGCCTGCTGATCTCTCGCGGCTTCATCCACGGCATGGTGAATGGCAGTCGTGGCCTCCAGCGCCTCCGAGGCCAGCCGATTGAGCTCAGCGTCCGGGTTGAGCAGTCGGAGCCTGAACAATGCCGCCTTGGCGTTCGTGCGCTCGTTGAGTGACTCAGTCCGAGCATTGATATACGGCGCCCCGCTCGGGTCCTCGCGTTTGCGATACCAGCGAGCGTTCTGACTGGATCGGTACGAGGTGATGGTGCCGGCGAACGCACTGTAGGCGGCAAGCTGCTCCTGCCAGAGCCGCTCATCGCGGGCTTCCAATCGTGCCTGCCTTGCCGCGCGCCCCTGGAACAGATAGGTGGCGGCAGCGCCGAGCAGTGTTCCGGCGATGGCGATGAGGCTCGTGATCGCAGTCTGCACTCCATCAGTTGAGCATGCTTTGCTCACCTTGGGCTTCCTGGTGGCCATCGCGGCCGCCCAGCCATCCGGCACCGACGACCGCATCCCACTGACACTTCCCGAAGTCCGCCGGCTGCCGGCCGCCCTTGTCCTGGCCACAACCCACACGATCACGGGCATCCTGCGCTGGTCAGACCGGCGCCGCCGCCACCAGGCAACAGCCCGACACTGCCACTGCCAGCGCAGATCCCAACCATGATCGCGGGTGCCATTGGCGGAGTAGCCTGATCCGTCTCGGCAGGGCAGGTTCGGAGGAGGCGTGTATTCATGACGCGAAAGCTGTCGGTGGTACTCGGGTTGTTCGGCTTCGGGCTGGCCGGACTGATGCTGGGAATCTTCGTGAGCCGGGGCTACGGCAGCATCCGCGGAACAAACGTCGACCCTCGTCTGGTGGGCGGATACGTTCTCGGTGTAGCTCTCATCGCAGGAGCCCTCATCGTCCGGATCAGGCCTGGTGCGGTGAAGTCGATCGTTCTGCTGGCCGGCATCGGAACATCTGCCGTGCTCCTCGCTTATGGTGGCTTCTTCGTCTCTCTCGCCCTTTATTTCGAGTGACGCCAATCTCTCACTGGCACTGAAGATCGCGAAGTGTCACTGGAGTACTAGAAGAGCACGACCCCCGTGAACGTGGTCAATGCCGCAGCCCACAGCAGCCAGCCTGCGAAGAAGTCCTTGTACCGGCTTCGGAGTAGGCCCACCAGTCCCGCGCTCAGAAGAAGCACGCAAACCAGCAGGAACCCGACGGGCACGCCGACGGCCAGGCTACTGAACGCCAGCAATATCAGCGAGCCGACTCCGGTCAGGAACAACCCGGCTGCGACGTGCACTGCCTTGCCGATCGCCACGACGGCACTCCTTGATTCCGAGTAAGACGAAATCGCGACGAGAAGCACAGCGGCGTCAGATATCCGCGCTTCGCCGATCAAGAGCCTACAGATGTGCCGTCGCCAGTGAACTGGGCCCCACTTGGAGTGGGCGCCTCACAGCAGCACCCTGTGAAGTACGGCAAGCCGGTCGAGCGGAAGGCCACCGCCGCCACGGCCGGCTCCTTTCTCGGCCTCCTGGGGTCCTGACCGTCCTGCAGACCGTCAACGCCGAACTCGACCTCATCGCCTGGCTGCCCGGAGACGTCGGGTTCGTAACGTTCAGGCACGTCGGCAGACTTGAGAGGGCCAGGTCGTGAAGCAGCGGATGCGGCTGGCGCCCGGACGGCGTCCGTGCGCCCGCCTCCTCGGTGGCCGACCGCAGCACGCCGCGCTCGATGATCCATCTGCCGCGCGGCCATTCGCCATCGAGGATGTTGCAACCCTTGCGTACGGCAGAGCTTATGGCTCTTGACCAGGGGAGAGGCGCCTCGCGACAGCATGATTCACTTGTTTCGCGATAGCGAGTGACCCGCTCAAGAACCGCATCGAGGAACACACCGAACGAACCCTCACACACTTCACCGCCCCTGCGCCGCGGAGTCGAGCCCCCGGCCGATCCGGGCGCCCAGCGAGCACAAAGCCTGCCTGAGCTCGGCCGGTTCGATGTGTGCCAGATCGGCGTCGAACGTGAGCAGCAACCCCGCCAGCCCCGGCCATGACCACGCGCCGAGCGTGAGCCGGCACGTGCCCTCGGTGGCGTACTCCACCGTCGACCCGCCCGGGGCGAACCGGGCGACCGTGGCAGCGGGCAGCGCCAGAACGGCCGAACCGCGGCACGGCCATTCCGCGGCGGCGTCTCCACGGTCGTGCGCCGTCATCACGAAGACGACAGGATCGCCGTGCGGGACGTCACGCCGGTCGAAGGGGACGTGCGTGGGCGGGTGCGGCGTGCAACGGTCCACCCGCATCACGCGCCACCGGCCGGCATCCATATCGAAGGCGACCAGATACCAGCGCGCGGCCCACACCACCAGTTCATGCGGCTCCAGCGTGAGCGTGACGGGCTCGCCGTCGCCGGTGTAGTCCACCCGCACGAGATGCCGCCGATTGATCGCACTGCCGACGGCCGCGACGATCCCGGCCTCGATCGGCGGCGCGGGGAACTCCCAGTAGTTACGCGCCGAGGAAACGGTGAACGCCTCGGCCTGCAGACGACCGCGCACCGGCATCGCCTGATGCAGCGTCGCCAGAGCACGGGCCGCGTTCTCCCGGATACCGGACAGGACCGCCGGCACCGTCTGCAGCGCCACGGCCGTGGCCACCGCCTGATCCTCGTCGAAGACCACCGGCGGCAAACGGGCGCCACGACCGAGCCGATACCCTCCACCCGCTCCGCGGACGGCCTCGATCTCGTACCCGAGGTCCCGCAACGTCTCGATGTCGCGACGCACGGTTCTCACCGACGCCCCGACCCGCTCGGCGAGCTCTCCGGCCGTCAGGGTCCCACCGACCCCGAAGATCGACAGCAGCTTGAGCGTACGCGCGGAAGTGGCAGCCATGATCGCCCGATCCTCCCACCCATAGCGGCCAATCGATGGCAACTATCCCGGCGAAGGTGGCCCGCATGACCGATGCACCCAGCCCCCACACCACCGAAGCGCCCCCCGCACGCGACACCGGCACCCGCACGACCACCGCGCTGCTGGTGGTGCTCCTCGGATCCTTCATGGACCTTCTCGACGCGACCATCGTCACCGTCGCAGCCCCCGCCATGGCCCAGGACCTGGCCGCCGACCACACCCAGATCCAATGGACGATCGCCGCCTACACCCTCGCCCTCGGCACCGGCCTGATCACCGGCGGACGACTCGGAGACCAGCACGGCCGCAAACGCCTGTTCACCATCGGGCTGACCGGCTTCATGACCACCTCGGCACTGTGCGCCCTGGCAACCGACCCCGGCATGCTCATCGGCATGCGAGCCGGGCAAGGACTCACCGCAGGAATCATGGTCCCGCAGGTGTTCGGCATCATCCGGGCCACCTTCCCCCCGGGCCGGCACGCCAAGGCCTTCGGCGCCTACGGAGCAGCCCAGGGCCTCGCCTCGGTCGCCGGACCGCTGCTGGGCGGCCTGCTCGTCGACGCCGACCTGTTCGGACTGGGCTGGCGCACCATCTTCTGGATCAACGTGCCCGTCTCCATCCTCGCCCTCGCCCTCGGCGCCAAAGCCCTGCCGGAGTCCCGCTCCGCCTCCACCACCCGACTGGACCTCACAGGCGCACTCCTGGCCGCCACCGGCATCCTTCTCCTGCTCCTGCCGATCATCCAGACCCAGACCTGGGGATGGAACTGGACCAGCTACGCCCTCCTCGCCGCCGGAACCCTCCTGCTCACGATCTTCCTCGCCCACGAACGCCGCCTCACCCGACGCGGCGACGAACCCGTCCTCGACCCCGCCCTGCTGAGAATCCGCGCCTTCACCGTCGGCCTGACCGCCTCCATGCTCTTCTTCGGCGGCATCGGACCGTCCTTCCTCACCCTGTCGGTCTACCTCCAGAACGCAACCGGCCGAACCGCATGGCAGACCGGCCTGGTGATCCTCCCGTACGCCCTCGGCTCGATCATCACCTCCGGCCTCGGCGTCGCCCTGGCCACCAAAGCAGGCAGAACGCTCCTCATCACCGGCTCACTCACCATCGCGGCATCCCAGCTGGCCCTGTGGGCCATCATCAAGGACGGCAACGACCCCGGCTACTGGCCCCTCGCCCTCGCCCTGCTCGCCGGCGGCCTCGGACTCGGCCTCGCCGCACCCATCCTCGTCAACGTCGTCCTGGCAGGCGTCCCCGGACGCAACGCAGGCGCCGCAGGCGGGGTCCTGTCCACCGTCAACCAGATCGGCGGCGCGGCCGGCATCGCCGTCCTCGGCACCATCTTCTTCACCACCGCCACCCCACCAGCCACCACAACACCGGCGCTGCCCGCCTACAGCCACGCGCTCGGCATCGTCCTGATCGCCTCCACCGCGCTCTACCTCATCACCGCACTCGTGATGCTCGCACTCCCGAAAACCGCGACCACGCACGCCCCATAAAGACGACCCACAGACGGGGGAGCGGGACCACACCACGAACCCGGCCCCCGTCAGCACCCACCCCACCCACCACCCCTTACAGTGTCACCGGTGAAGATCAGAGAAGGCCGCCCCGGCGACGACGCCGTCCTCCTGACCATGTTCGACAGCGCCATCCAATGGCTCGTCAGCCAGAACCGCACCGGCCAATGGGGCACCCGCCCCTTCACCGGCGACCCCCGCCGCACCCAGCAAGCCGCCGACTGGCTCGCCAGCGGCGGCATGCGCATCGCCGAGATCGACGACCAACCAGCCGGCTGCATCGTCGTCGGCGACGCCATGCCCTACGTCACCCCCGCCACCGAACCCGAGCTCTACGTCCAGGTCCTCGTCATCGACCAACGCCACGCCGGACAATCCGTCGGACGACACCTCCTGCAATGGGCCCTGCAAGAAGCCCGCGACCGCGGCCTCGGACTCGTCCGCGTCGACTGCTACGCCGGCGACGACGAACGCCTCGTCTCCTACTACGAGAGCTGCGGATTCACCCGCGACCAGCCCTTCACCGTAGGGGAGTGGCCCGGCATGATCCTCCACCAACGCCCCTGACCCCGGGGATCACACCAGCGACAGCTGAGCCACCGACGGCCCCCGACCCACCGGCTCCGGCGCACCGCACCGCATCCCATAAACCCGGCACAACTCCGCAATCTGCCCCGTGATGCGCTGCTCATAGCCGGGGGAGGGGAACCCCGCCCGATCGTAGAGCTCCTCATAACGCTCCACCAGATGCGGATGCGCCCCAGCCAACCACCGCAAGTACCACTCCCGCGTCCCCGGCGGCAACCGCAACACCACCGGCTCCACCGCCACCGCCCCCGCACCCGCGATCCGCCGCACCGTCGCCGTCAACTGATCAGCCGCATCACTCAGCAACGGCAACACCGGAGCCATCAGCACCCGGCACTCCACCCCGGCCTCCACCAGCGCCGACACCAACTCCAACCGCGCCTGCGCCCCCACCGCACCCGGCTCCACCGCACGCCTGATCCGCTCGTCCACGAACGCGATCGACACCGCCACCCGCGCACCCGCCCGCGCCAGCACCCCCGCATCCCGCAACACCAGCGCACTACGCGTATACACCGTGAACGGCACCCCCGCCGCCCCCAGCGCCGCCACCACCCCCGGCATCAACCGATACGTCTCCTCAGCAGGCTGATAACCATCGCCCGCCACCCCCACCGCCAGCGGCTCGCCCGCCCACCGCCCCAACTCCGACCGCAACCGCTCCACCACATTCGCCCGGACCACGATCCGCGCATCGAAATCAGCCCCCGCATCCAACCCCAGCTTGCGATGACCCGCCCGCGCCCCACACCCCAGACACGCATGCGCACAACCCCGATAAGGCGAAACCGCCCACCGCTCGACGATGCCCGCACTCCCAGGCACCCGCTCGATCACCGTACGGGCCTGCGTCTCATAAAAACCGTCACGCACCACCGCGCGCCGCTCGATCAGCGGCCGCTCATCGACCGCCTCGACAAGCGCCAGCGCATCCCAACCCACCCAACCAGTGGAACACGCATTCGACTACCTTTTCAAGCCGAACCCGCAACACCCACACCACGCCCACACCCCGAAGGAACCCCATGGCCTGGATCCTGCTCGCCCTCGCCATCGCCTCCGAAGTCCTCGCCACCACCGCACTCAAACTCAGCAACGGCCTCACCCACATCGGCTGGACCATCGCCGTCGCCACCGGCTACATCACCTCCTTCGTCCTGCTCGCCCGCGCCCTCAAACTCCAACTCGACATGGGCACCGCCTACGCCATCTGGTCCGGCGCCGGCACCGCCGCCATCGCCCTCATCGGCGCCACCCTCATGGGCGAAACCCTCACCCCCCTCAAGATCAGCGGCATCCTCCTCATCATCGGCGGCGTCATCGTCCTCAACCTCGCCGGCAGCCACTGAACCCCACCAAAAAACGCATTGAACACCCCCCACCCCCTCCCTACACTGCCCCCCGTGCTCACACCCGAATACCCCCTCACCACCCCCCGCCTCCACCTACGCCCCTTCACCCCCGACGACCTCGACGCCCTCCACGCCTACGAATCCCGCCCCGACGTCACCCGCTACCTCTACTGGGAACCCCGCGACCGCCACACCACCCGCACCTCCCTCGACAAAAAAATCACCCGCCACACCCTCCACGACGAAGGCGACGCCCTCGACCTCGCCATCACCCTGCGCACCACCGGCCAACTCATCGGCAACGCCCTGCTCATCTGGACCAGCGCACAACACCGCCAAGGCGAAATCGGCTACGTCCTGCACCCCGACCACCACGGCCACGGCTACGCCCCCGAAGCCACCCGCCCCCTCATCCACCTCGGCTTCACCCAACTCGGCCTCCACCGCATCACCGGCCGCCTCGACGCCCGCAACAAAGCCTCAGCCCGCGTCCTGGAAAAACTCGGCATGCGCCACGAAGCCACCCTCATCGACAATGAAATCGTCAAAGGCGAATGGACCAGCGAAACCATCTACGCCATCCTCGACACCGAATGGACCCCATGACCGTCGTCCACCACCTCGCCCTGCAAACCGACTGGCAACACGCCCAGCAAGCAGGGGAGTACCGCATCTCCACCCTCGGCCACACCCTCGACGACATCGGCTTCATCCACCTCAGCCACGACCACACCCAACTCCGCACCGTCCACGACACCTACTACACCGCCGTCACCCAACCCCTCCTCATCCTCGACATCGACCCCACCGGCCTCGACATCCGCACCGAGAACGGCTACCCCCACCTCTACGGCCCCCTCCCCGTCACCGCCGTCACCGCCACCCACCCCTACGCCCCCTGACCACCCGTCCACCCCATCGCCCGCAACAACCGCAACACATGCGGCGGCGTCCCCACCAACTGCGTACGCCCCGCCCGGCACGACACCACCAGCAACCGCGCCCCCTCCACCCCCAGAAAATCCAGCCCGCTCACATCCACCACCAGCGACTCGTCGATCCGCCGCGCCCGGCCCAACGTCTCGGCCAGCGCCACCTGGTTCGTCGCGTCCACCTCGCCCACCAACCGGATGATCGACGGACCCGGCATCGGGCAGCACGTGATGCGCAACTGGTGATCGACATAGAGCAGATGGGGGAGGGACACACGCCCGAGGGGGTCCGGGGTATTCACGACAAAGCCGCCATTCCCGGGCTCTCACATGCCCGGTGTCGGAAGAGGGGAGTGGACCGTGGACCGTGCGGCCGGTGACGCACGCGGGACCGCCGACCCCCCTGGACCAAGGCGGCCCCGCCGAGGCCGGAGGGGTTTCACGCCCCCTATTCACACACCCGCACCCCGACAGCATAGAGCAGCCGTCCGACCGCCGTGCGTAATCACGGGGATCTCCAGAGCCACTCGACCAGCCCTTTTACGGACGAATTACCCAAACCACACAGAATCCACGTTCTGTACGGTATGAGCAGTTTGTCCAGCTAGAGGCGGTTCACGAAGCGGGAGGCGGCACGCTGGCTCATGCCGGTCTCGCCGCGTACCAGGAAGACGGCTTCCTGGATCTGGCCGAGGGCCTTCAGCTCCCGGGCCTGGTCCACCAGGTCGACGCTGGGGTTGGGGCGATTGCGGGGGCTTTTGGTGAACCGTACGGCCAGAATGATCAGCCAGATGACGGCGGCGACGATGACGGCGGTGAGTGCGACGAGGCCGGCCGTCGAGGCGGCCAGAGCCGGCGGGGCGGCGAGGAACTGGCTGGACGTCAGGCTGGGCATGGTGGAAATCTGCCCGGCGGGTGACTGTTCATGCGGGATGTTTTTGCTGCGTCGTGGCGTTGGCTGGTTGCTCGATAATGAACATTATGTCAAGTAGACCTTATCCAGGGCCTCCTCCGCGCTTCCGGTCGCGGGTGGGTGTGTCGTCGCGGTCGCGTTGGCGGCTGCGTTCGACAGTCGCGTAGGTCGAACTCGGGTGGGATCGCTGTCGTGCTCCCCGCCGGTGGTCCGCGCGTACGGGGCGGGTGGGCAACCCGCTTCCGGCGCCTGGGGCTCGGCGGCGCGGTTCGGTCTCCCCTTTCCGGATGAGGCCGATGGGCTGTTGTGTCGGCGGCGCTGCCTTTCGATGGTTGTCGTAGCGCTACTCCCCCGTGCAGGGTGGTCCGGGTGGTGATCGTCTAGCCTTTCGTGCGGCCTTGTCGTCGTTCGGGGTGTGGTGATCGGGATGAGCACGGTGTGGTTGTTCACGGGTGACAGCGTGACTCAGGGGGCGTTGCACACGTTCGGGTGGCGTGACTTTACGCAGTTGTTCGCCGAGCGGGTGCGGTTCGAGCTGGACCGGCCGTCCGATGTGGTGATCAACACCGGGGTGAGTGGGCAGAAGGTGTCTCAGCTCGATGTGGAGAACGCGGTGTTGCGTCATCGGCCTGATGTGGTGGTGCTGATGTTCGGGCTCAACGACTGTGTGGCCGGGCCGGCGGGTCTTCCGGCTTTCGCCCGTGACTATGCCGCGGTGGTTTCCCGGGTGCGGGAGGCGGGGGCGAAGGTGGTGCTTCAGACGCCCAATCGGGCGCCGGAGTCGGGCTGGGCTGATCTGCCGGCTTATGCCGAGGTGGTGCGCTCGCTGGGGGCGGACGTGTTGGTGGATCATCATGCGGCTTGGGATGGTGGCGAGCATTGGATGGGGTCCGGGTGTCATCCCAATGAGTACGGGCATCGGGCGTTGGCGAGGAATCTGCTGCGGGCGCTCGGCCTGTGGGAGCCGGTGGGGGTGAGTGGGTCTTTGTTCATCCCGTGAGGGGCGCTGGGGTGGTGGGCCCGGCGCGTGGCGGTCGGGCGCTTCTCAGGACGGGATGGGTGGGCACTCGAGGACCTCGATCGAGTTGCCGGGCGTCAGGGCGATATGAGGGTGGTCGCTGAAGAGCTGTGCCGCGGCTTCGTGTGTGTCGGCCTCCACGATCGCGTATCCGGTCTTGGCGTCGGTGAAGTCCTCGACGCCTTGGGTCGTCACCAGTTTCTTGCGGAAGAGTGGCGCTCCGGGGTCGATCAGGGCGTGCTGGTTCTTCTGGGCCCATGCCGCCCATGCGTGCATGAACTCGTTCTGCTGCTGCTCGGTGAGTGTGGCTTTGTCGGCGCTGTCGGCGGCGCCGTTGAGGACGGCGAGGAACTTGGCCATGGGCGGAGGGTAGCCCACGGACGTGGAGGCGTGCGTTAGGTGCGCGGTTGTTCCTGGTTGATGCGGTTGAGCAGGGGTGGGCTCCAGTGGGCGCCGTAGGTGTGTTGGAGGTGCGGCAGTCGCCAGTCGTCGCCGGTCACGGCGCCCCGGCAGCCGGGCGCGGCGCAACGGCAGGGCATGGACCACGTTCCGACACCGCTGTGGGTGGCGTAGTCGACGGTGAGCTCTTCGCCGGGGGCGATTTCTCTGCGGGCGACCAGGGTGGTGGCGTCGGTGTGCCAGAGGTTGGGTTCGCAGGAGTGGTTGCCGTAGCGCACCGGGTGGTCGGGGTCGAGGAGCAGATGGAGGCCTTCTTCGATGGTCAGGCTGCTGTAGGGCGGGGTGAGGGAGGCCAGGGTGTCATTGTCGATCAGCCGGCCGCCCAGTCGCATGACGACCTCGCCCTCGCCGATGCGCTCACCGGCGAACAGGCCGGTGCCGTGGATCGGTGAGAGCGTGACGCGGGCGCGTGGCGTCAGCCAGGACTGGTGCGGATAGGCCGGGCTCGTCATCGGTGGACCCCTTCCGGACATCTGAGCGAGCACATGATCGGACGAACCGCTGCCGCCGTTCGTCCGATCACCAGCGGGCAGGCGGGTCGTGGTGCACGCGTTCGATCATGCCGGTTGCCCTGCATCGGTCGGGACGGGGCGGCCGGGCGGGCGTTGCCGGCGGGGTTGGTGTGAAGATTTTTTCGGGGTGTCCGCCGTCATTGTGATCGTGGCGGGTGCATTGGGTACGGGGGTGCGATCTGGGGTTTTGGGGGGTGGCGGGGTGGTGTGCGGGGGCTGCTCTGGGGGCTGACGGGGGTTTTGACGGCGTGTTGATTCACTGTCTTTGTCATGTTCGGGGGTTTTAGGGTAGAGCTCCTGCTATTCGCTCAGCGAGAGGAGCAGCACGTGGGGAACCAGTCGGTTTTATGTCCGGTGTGTCAGGGGGTTCTGCCTGCTTCCGAAAGGGAGGCGTACACCCCGCTGCGGGGGCGGTTGATCCTGACGAACGGGTATTGCGGGGGTGGGCACGCCGAGCAGCGTGCGGAGGTTGAGGAGGTTGAGGAGACGCGGCAGGTGGCGCGTCCGTTGCCGGTGCCGGGGGTGGTGGCGCCGGTGCCGATGGGGCGGCGCTGATTTCTCTGCTTATCGGTGGCCTGGGGTGGTGTGCCAGTAGTCGCGGGTCTGTATGGCCAGGCCGTCGGGGTTGAAGCGGGCGAAGACGCAGCCCGCGAGGGTGATGGGGTGGCCGTTGTCGAGGGCGTGGACCCGGTATTCGATGGCGGCCTGGTCGCCGTCGACGATGGGGGTGGTGAAGGTGACGTGGGGGTCGCTTTCGCCGGTGAAGGATTGCCGGATGTAGTCGGCGATGGCGTCTTTTCCGTGGTGGGGTGGGCGGAAGGGCATGCTGGTGTGGGTGGCGTCGTCGCTGTAGAGGGCGATGATGGCGGTGGTGTCGTGGTGGGTCCAGCCGTGTTGCCAGGTGTCGGCGAAGTGCTGGGCGGCGGCGCGGGTGTCCATGTGATCCATTGTGGGGTGGGTTGTCCCTTGCGGTGGGTTTCGGGTGGGGTTGCTGGTCGGGGTTGAGGTGTCTCCCCCGCCAGGATTTTTTCGGGCATATCAGGGCAATTTGGCTGCTCAGCACGGCTGTCTGTGGTGATTTGTCAGCATCGGTGGAAGATTCGTGTCAACATCTAGAGATGCCTGGGCCTTATGGGACTGCCGCTAATGCCGGTACTGGTGGTGTTCGTCCGCCCGCGATCGGTTGACGCCTCTCCCCTGCCCGCTGCCCTTGACGTCTCGTGAAGGAAGTTCCGCGTTGCGCATCCTGCTCCTGTGTTCCTCGTTCAACGGCCTGACCCAGCGTGCCTGGCTGGAGCTGCGGCGGGCCGGCCATGATGTGAGCGTCGAGCTGGCGATCTCCGAGCGGGTCATGGTGGAGGCGGCCGAGCTGGTCAAGCCGGACCTGATCATCTGCCCGTTCCTGAAGGAGCGGGTGCCGGAGGCGTTGTGGCGCGGGCACCGTACGGTGATCATCCATCCGGGGCCGCCCGGGGACCGGGGGCCGTCCTCGCTGGACTGGGCGATCGCCGAAGGCGAGCGCGCGTGGGGGGTGACGGCGCTGCAGGCGGTGGAGGAGATGGACGCCGGCCCCATCTGGGGGTGGCGGACGTTCCCGATGCCGTCGGAGCCGCCGCGCAAGTCGGCGCTGTACAACGGGCCGGTGGCCGACGCGGCGGTGGAGCTGGTGGCCGAGGTCGCGGGCAAGGCGGCCGATCCGTTGTTCGCGCCGGCGCCGCTGGACTACCGCTCCCCTGAGGTGACGGGGCGGCTGCGGCGGCCGATGCGGCACGCCGACCGGGAGTTCTCCTGGGAGCAGCCGGCCGAGGAGATCGTGCGGCTGGTGCGGGCGGCCGACGGGGCGCCGGGCGGCCGGGCGCGGTTGTGCGAGTTGCCGGTGCGGGTGTTCGACGTGCACCGGGGTCCCGATCTGGCCGGGGCGCCGGGGGCGGTGGCGGCCCGGCGTGAGGGTGCGGTGCTGGTGCACACCGGTCAGGGGACCGTGTGGGTGGGCCACCTGCGCCTGGAGGCGGGCGCACAGGCGGGCGCAGAAGCGGGCGCAGAGGCGGGCTCTCAGGTGAGTGGCGTGAAGCTGCCGGCGACGATGGTGCTGGGTGAGCGGCTGGCGGGTGTGGGTGAGCGGGCCGGCTACAGCGAGATCACCTACGAGCGCGGCGAGGAGGTCGGGGTGGTGAGCTTCGACTTCTACAACGGCGCGATGTCCACCGACCAGTGCCGGCGGCTGGCGGCGGCGTTGCGGTACGCGGCGGCGCAGGACACGCGGGTGCTGGTGGTGCGGGGTGGCGAGGTGTTCTCCAACGGCATCCACCTGAACGTGATCGAGGCGGCGCGTCATCCGGAGCTGGAGGCGTGGATGAACATCAACGCGATCAACGCGGTGTGCCGGGAGATCGTGGCGTGCACGTCGCAGCTGGTGGTGACGTCGATCGCGGGGAACGCGGGGGCGGGCGGGGTGATGATGGGGCTGGGCGCCGACCGGGTGATCGTGCGGGAGCCGGTGGTGCTCAATCCGCATTACCGGACGATGGGGTTGTTCGGCAGTGAGTTCTGGACGTACGTGCTGCCGCGGCGGGTGGGGGCGCAGGCGGCGGCGGAGCTGACCGAGCGGGCGTTGCCGGTGGGGGCCGCCGAGGCGGTGGAGCTGGGGCTGGCCGATCGGGTGGCGGGCGGGTCGCGGCAGGAGTTCGAGCGGCGGGTGGTGGACTTCGCGCACCGGCTGGCCCAGGACCCCTCCTACGAGGCGTTGCTGGCGGCGCGGCGGCAGGCGCGGGAGACCGACGAGCGGCGCAAGCCGCTGGACGCCTACCGGGCCGAGGAGCTGGCGGAGATGAGCCGGGACATGTTCGACGACCGCAACGGGTTCCGGGAGGCGCGCCGGGCGTTCGTGGGCAAGGCGCGGGCGCATGCCACTCCCCCGCATCTGGCGGGTCATCGGGAGCTGTCCGGCGCGTCGGGACCCGGGGTCGCGGCGGCATCTCATATGTGAGATATGGTCGTGTGTTGTGGCAGATGATTATCTTGTGCGGATCGGCCGGCTCATCCGGGATGCGCGTCAGCATCGCGGTTGGACGCAGCTTCAGCTGGCCGATGCGCTAGCGACGAGTCAGAGCGCGGTCAACCGGATCGAGCGCGGCAACCAGAACATCAGTCTTGAGATGATCGCCCGGATCGGGGAGGCGCTCGACAGCGAGATCGTGTCCCTGGGGTATGCCGGTCCGATGCATCTACGGGTGGTGGGCGGGCGCCGGCTGTCGGGCAGCATCGACGTCAAGACGTCCAAGAACGCCTGTGTGGCGTTGTTGTGCGCGTCGCTGCTGAACAACGGCCGCACGATCTTGCGCAAGGTGGCGCGGATCGAGGAGGTCTACCGGATCCTGGAGGTGCTGGCCTCGATCGGGGTGCGGGCGCGGTGGATCAACGAGGGCAGCGACCTGGAGATCGTGCCGCCGGCCCGGCTGGAGCTGGAGGCGATGGACACCGAGGCGGCCCGCCGTACCCGCAGCGTGATCATGTTCCTGGGGCCGTTGATGCACCGTACGGGGGAATTCCAGATCCCGTACGCGGGCGGCTGCGACCTGGGCACGCGTACCGTCCAGCCGCACATGTCGGCGCTGAAGCACTTCGGGCTGGACATCACCGCGACGGGCGGTTTCTACCACGCCAAGGTGGACGGCGGCGCCGCCCCGGCGCGGCCGATCGTGCTGACCGAGCGCGGCGACACCGTGACGGAGAACGCGCTGCTGGCCGCGGCCCGGCATCCGGGGGTGACGGTGATCCGCAACGCCTCCTCCAACTACATGGTGCAGGACCTGTGCTTCTTCCTGGAGCAGCTCGGCGTGCGGGTGGAGGGCATCGGCACCACGACGCTGACGGTGCACGGGCTGGCCTCCATCGAACGCGACGTCGACTACTCCCCCTCCGAGGACCCGGTCGAGGCGATGAGCCTGCTGGCGGCCGCGGTGGTGACCAGTTCGGAGCTGACGATCTGCCGGGTGCCGGTGGAGTTCCTGGAGATCGAGCTGGCGGTTCTGGAGGAGATGGGGCTCGACTGCGACCGCACGGGCGAGTACTGGGCGGCCAACGGGCGTACCCGGCTGGTGGACCTGACGGTGCGGCCCTCCAAGCTGGTCTCCCCCATCGACAAGATCCACCCGATGCCGTTCCCGGGGCTGAACATCGACAACGTGCCGTTCTTCGCCGCGATCGCGGCCGCGGCGCAGGGCTCGACGCTGATCCACGACTGGGTCTACGACAACCGGGCGATCTACCTGACCGAGCTGACCCGGCTGGGCGCCTCGGTCAAGCTGCTGGACCCGCACCGGGTGCTGGTGGAGGGGCCCACGCGGTGGCGCAGCGCCGAGATGATGTGCCCGCCGGCGCTGCGCCCGGCGGTGGTGGTGCTGCTGGCCATGATGGCCGCCGAGGGCACGTCGGTGCTGCGCAACGTGTACGTGATCAACCGCGGCTACGAGGACCTGGCCGAGCGGCTGAACGCGCTGGGCGCGCGCATCGAGACCTTCCGCGACATCTGATTTTCGTCGGTGGCGGCCGCTACCGTCTCCTCTGCAAGCTGCATACCTGCGCGCGGCGTCGTCCGCGGGCGGGTGCGTTCGGTGCGTCGCCGAGATGTGAGGAGGGGAGCCGGTGCGGCCCGCGGAGCTCGACAGGTTGACGGTGGGACAGGCGGCTGACCGCTACGTGGAGCTGGTGGTGGCCAAGACGTCGACGGGCGCGCTGTCCCCGGCCACGGCCGAGGTCTACGCGCGTGACGTGGCCACGCTGGTGGCGCTGGCCGGCGCCGACGTGGTGCTCGACGACCTGACCGGCGAGGACGTCGATGCGATCTTGCTGGCGTTCGCGCGCAAGCCCGACGCGCGGCAGGCGGCCGGGTCGGGTTCGGGGCAGTCGCCGTCCTCGCAGGCCCGGTTCCGGCGGTCGATCTCGGCGTTGTTCAAGCACGCCACGCTGGCCGGGTGGGTGCAGATCAATCCGATGACGGCGGCGACGGTGACGGCCAAGCAGCGGGGCGGGCTGCGTCCGGAGCGGCGGGCGCTGACGCGGGAGCAGGCCCAGGGGCTGATCGGCGCGGCGCGGCAGTTGCGGGAGGCGCCCGAGCAGGAGGGCAAGCGCCGCGACCAGCGCATGCAGTTGCGTGACGCGGTGATCGTGCTGCTGCTGTCGACGGTGGGGCCGCGGGTGTCGGAGCTGGTGCGCGCCAACGTGGAGGACTTCTACACCAACGACGGGGTGCGCTACTGGCGGATCTTCGGCAAGGGCGGCCGTACGCGTGACGTGCCGCTGCCCGGCGACGTGGCCGAGGTGTTGCAGGCCTACCTGGCGCGGGGGCGTGGCCAGGTGGCCGGCGCCGACGACGGCAAGGCGCTGCTGCTGTCGTGGCGGGGGCGGCGGCTGGCGCGGGGCGACGTGCAGGCGGTGATCGACCGGGTGCAGCGGCACGTCGATCCCGATCAGCGGCGTTCGGTGACGCCGCACGGGTTGCGGCACACCACGGCCACGCATCTGCTGGCCGACGCGGTCGACATGGACGCGGTGCGGCGGGTGCTGGGGCACAGCGACCTGTCGACGCTGGGGCGTTACCGTGACGAGCTGCCCGGGGAGCTGGAGGTGGCGATGCGGTCGCACCCGCTGTTGCGTGACAAGCCGTCGCGATAGGGCGTCGGCCGGGGGCGATCGGGGTTGTGATGGCGGCCATCGGGGTCGTGATTGGCCGGGGGCGGGCGGGGGCTGGTTAGCTCGGCCGCGTGAACGGACAGATCACCACCGGATGGGTGGACATCGCGGGCATGGCGGCCTACACGGCCCTGCCCGTGGGGGTGCGGCGGCCCGTGGGCGTGCTGGTCGCCGGTGAGATCTTCGGGGTGAGCGGGTACGCGCGGCGGATGGCCGACCGGCTGGCGGGGTTGGGGCATGCGGCCGTCGTGCCGGACTTCAACCACCGGCACGAGCTGCGGCCCTCCCCTGCGCCTTCGCGGGCGCCTTCGGCGGCTCTGGCGGGGGTGGACCCGGCGGGCCCGTCAGCAGGCCCCTCAACAGGGGCATCGGCGGGCCCGTCAGCGGGCCCCTCAGGGGAGCTGTCAGCGTCCTCCCCCGCGGGCTCTTCGGCGGGGCTTGTCCGGGAGGGGGTCGAAGCGGGGGTCGGGGCGGCTGGTGGTGCTGCTCGGCGCCGACGACCCGATCATCGACGGCGCCCAGCAGCGGGCGATCGCCGAGCGGCTGGAGACGGTGGTGTATCCGGGGGCGAGCCACGGGTTCGCCGCCGACGAGCGTGACACCTTCCACCCGGCCGCGGCTCAGGACGCCTGGCGGCGCATCGAGGACGTGCTGGACGAGGTACGCCGCTCCCGTACGGAATGACTCCGACCCGGACGGGTCAGGTGCGGGCGGGGGCGGCGCGGACGGCCAGGCGGTCGAGGGAGATGCCCAGGACGTCGGCCAGTGAGGCGATGGTGAAGAACGCCGGCGTGGCGATGCGCCCCGTCTCGATCTTGCGGAGGGTCTCGGCGGACATGCCGGCCGCGGCGGCGACCTCGACGATGCTGCGCTCGCCTCGGGCCTGGCGCAGCATGTGACCGAGCTGCTCGCCGCGCAGCCGCTCCTCGGGGGTCAGCGGGGATCGCACCATGCCGCCCACCCTACACCCGCGGGATACTTATACCGGTATTGTTATCGCCCCCGGGCAGACCTCCGATCCGGCCTCAGGGTCAGGGGATGCGGGTCAGGTCAGGGGATGCGGGACACCTCGGGGAAACGGCTGTCGGGCTCCTGGAACAGGCGGGTGGGCTTGCCCAACAGGTGCAGGTCGAAGAACGCCCCGACGTAGGCGCGCTGGGCCGCCACCGACCGTTGCGGATTGATCGTGCCGACGAAGTCGGCGACCGGCACCCCGTTCTGCTTCTCGTCCTGCTTCCCCTCCCCCGCCTTGGGCAGCGCCGCGGCGATCTGCGGCAGCAGCGCCTGCAGGTCGGTGAACGAGCCGTGCGCGGCGCCCTTGAACCGCAGCTCCCGCTTCCACCCGGTCGAGGCCCGCCAGAACGACTTCCAGCTCGGCTCGCTGTCCCGTGTGTGCGTCTGGGCCGCCAGCTGCAGGAACGGCCTGGCCACGCCGGTGGCGGCGACCGGGCCGACGTAGCCGCCGTCGAGGTTGACCCCGGCGTCCACCCGCGGGTCGTCGTGGACGAGCTGGGCCGCCACCGACCCGCCCAGGGACTGCCCCAGTGCCCCCACCCGCGTCAGGTCGGGCGCGCCGCGCAACCCGGCGGGCATCTCCCCGCCGCCGATGGCCCGTCCCCGCCCCAGGGCCGTGACCTGGTCCAGTACGAACCGCATGTCGGCCAGCCGCGCCCGCGTGTGCCGCTCCAGCAGCGCCGCGATGACGCGCGGGGTGAGCTTGGCCGGCAGCGGCAGCGCGCGCACGACCCGCCCGCCGGGGAACTCCACCTGGTCGGCCTCGTAGGTGTGGTCCACGGTGACGACGAGGTAGCCGCGCGAGGCCAGGTCCTGCACGAGCGTGGTGCCCAGCGTGCGCGGCCCGCCGTCCCCGGAGCCGAACAGCACGACGGGCAGCCGGCCCGCGCCGCGCTCGACCGGCGCGCCGGAACGGGCGGCGGTGCGGGTGGCGGCCCAGTCGACGGCGCCCTTGGCGATGCCCATGGGCGGCGCGGAACGGCGATCCCAGTCGGCGGCGGCCAGGGGCGCCATGTGGGGGGCGAGCGGCTGCGTGCCGCCCTTGGCCGGGTACCACAGGCTGACCATCAGCTCGCGGTACGGCTTCGACCGCACCAGGGGGTCGCGGCGGGAGCGGTCGACCAGGCGCAGGGCGACGGTTCCCACCGGGTGGGGGCCGCCGGGCGCGGGCAGGGCGACCGTGACCGCCTGCCGCCCCTGCTGTGCGTGTTGCGCGTGCAGGGGGACGGTGACGGGCGTGAGGGTCAGGGCGGCGACGGCCAGAGGGGCCGCGTACGTCTTCACGGGCATGCCGGTGTTCTCCTCGAACGGGACGGAAGGCGGGGGGTGTGGTCCGAGGCTGGCAGGCGGGCTCGCGGGCGGGCCAGCGGCCACGGGCTGACCTGCGGGTACGACTTTCGGATGAGGGGCCGAGATGTTCCTCCTTGCGGAGGATGGGGGGCGCCGGGGGGCGGCCTTTAGGGTGGGCGCATGACTCCGGCCGCCCGCCCGACCGCGTCGCCCCGCTCGGCGATCGACTCGGCGATCGACTCGGCGATCGACTCGACGGTCCACTCGGTGGTCCCATCGGTGCTGAGCTCGGTGATGGGCTCGACGGTCCGCCCAGTGAGCGGCTCAGTGTTCCGTTCGGCGATCCGTTCGGTGATCGGCTCGGTGCCGCCTGTGGCTGCCGACGCGTTGCTGGCTGCTGTGATCTTCGTGGTCACGCTGGGGCCGGGCCGGGTGGCCGAGGGCGGCCCTGCGGTGCTGGCCCTGCAGGTGGCTCTGGTGGCGCCGCTGGTGTGGCGGAGGCGTGCCCCGCTGCTGGTGCTGTGCGTGATCGGCGGCGCGGCCGCCCTGCAGTGGGCTCTCGACGTGCAGCTTCCGGCCGACGCGGCGCTGCTGGTCGCGCTCTACACGGTGGCGGCCCGCCGTTCGTGGCGGGCGACGCTGGCCGCCGCGTTCGTGCTGGAGGCCGGGGTGGTGGCGGCCGCGGCGCGGTGGGCGCCACCGGGCCGGATGCCGTTGACGGTGGCGGCGCTGAGCGCGATGTCGGCCGCCGCCCTGGCCGCCGGGCTGTGGACGCGGGCCCGGCGGGCCTACGTCGCCTCCTTGGAACGCGACCGCGACCAGCGGGCACGTCTGGCGGTCGCCGAGGAGCGTGCCCGGATGACGCGCGACATGCACGACATCGTCACCCACAACCTGTCGGTCATGGTGGCGCTGGCCGACAGCGCCGCCTACGTCCACGACCGTGCGCCCGGTCAGGCTGTGGCCGCGATGGCGCAGATCGCCGACACCGGCCGCCAGGCACTGCGCGACATGCGCCGCTCCCTCAGCACCGACCAGGACGCTGACCGAGCCGCCGACCGAGCCGCCGACGAAAGCGCCAACCGAGCGGCCGACGGATCCGCCGGTCAGGGCATCGACCGAGGGGGCGACTCAGGCATCGGCCGGGAGCAGGAGCCTGGTATCGCCCCGCTGCACCCGGCGCCAGGCATCGCCGACCTCGGCCCGCTGGCCGACCGGATGCGCGCCGCCGGCCTGCCGACCGGGCTGCGGGTCGACGGCGACCCCGCCGACGTCCCGGCCGCCGCGCAGCTCACCCTCTACCGGCTGGCCCAGGAGGCGCTGACGAACACGCTGCGGCACGCCCCCGGCGCCCGCGCGCACGTCCAGGTGCACCTGACCCGCCGACGGGCCGACATCGAGATCACCGACGACGGCGGCCGCCCGGCGCCCCTGCGGCCCGCCGGCCGGGGACTGGCTGGGATGCGTGAACGCGTCGCCGCCTTCGACGGCACCCTGCACGCCGGCCCGGCCCCCGGCGGCGGCTGGCGGGTCGCGGCCGTCCTCGACCTGACCAGCCCGGACACGAGCGGCCCCGACACGCGATGAACCTCGACCTGACCGGCTTCCACACGAGCGGCTGCCACAGCGGCCCGGGCGCGCCATGAGCCTCGACCTGACCGGCCCGGGCGCGTCATGAGCATTCGGCTGCTGATCGCCGACGACGAGGCGTTGCTGCGGATGGCCTTCCGCATGGTGCTGGACGCCGAACCCGACCTGCACGTCGCCGGTGAGGCCGCCGACGGCGAGCAGGCCGCCCTGCAGGCCCGCCGGCTGCGCCCTGACGTCGTGCTCATGGACGTCCGCATGCCCGGCCTGGACGGCATCGAGGCCACCCGCCGGATCGTCCGGGACTGTCCCGCTTCGAAGGTGCTCATCCTGACCACCTTCGACCTCGACGAGTACGCCTTCGCCGGGCTCAAGGCCGGCGCCGCCGGGTTCCTGCCCAAGAACACCCCGCCCGCCGACCTGCTCAGCGCGATCCGCAACGTCGCCGCGGGCGAGGCCGTCCTGTCGCCGCGCGTCACCCGCCGCCTGCTGGACAGGTTCGCCCCCCAGCTCACCCCCGGCCCCCGCGAACAGCACCGGCTGCTGGACCTGCTGACCGCCCGCGAGCACGACGTGCTCGTCCAGGTGGCGCGCGGTCTGTCCAACGCCGAGGTCGCCGCCGCCCTGCATCTGGCCGAGGCGACCGTCAAGACGCATCTGAGCCGTGTGCTGCTCAAACTCGGGCTGCGTCACCGCGCCCAGGTCGTGGTGTTCGCCTACGAGAGCGGCCTGATCCGCCCCTCCTCATGACCCTGTCCGCCCGGTGGACCAGCGCGGCGATCCGGGCGCTCACCTGCCGCCACACCCCCGGCGGGAACCCGTGTCCCATCCCCTCGACCAGCAGGAACTCCGCGCCGGGGATCGCCTGCGCCGTGGCCCGCCCGCCGTCGGGGTCGGCGGCGGGGTCGGCCGCGCCGTGGATCACCAGCGCCGGCACCGCCAGCCGAGACAGTCACTCCCGCCGGTCGCCCGACCCGATCACCGAGGCGGCCTGCCGCAGCATGGCGGCCAGCGACCAGCCGCGGTTTCAGGCCCCCTCGGCCACGGCCCGTACCGCCTCCAGGTCGGCGGCCACGCCGCCGACACTCGCGCCGGCCACCATGCGCGCCGCGTACAGCTCGCGGGTGGTCGGCGGCGGCCCCGGGACGCCGCGCGCGGCGTCGGGGCGCGGCGTCGGGGGTGTCATGCGGTCGCCGTGCGTGGACATGATCGAGGTGAGCGACCTGACCCGTCCAGGGTGGGCGACGGCGACCGCCTGGGCGATCATGCCGCCCGGCGAGGCGCCCACCAGGTGGACGCTGTCCAGGCCCAGGACGTCCAGCAGCCCCACGGTGTCGGCGACCAGATCGGCCGGCGTGTAGGCCAGCGAGGACAGGTCACCGGCCAGCGCCGCGGCGAAGTCCGGCTCGCCGGCACCGTCGAAGTGGGTGGAGCGCCCGCAGTCACGGCCGTCGAACCGGATCAGCTGCAGGCCGTGCCCGGCCAGCTCGGCGCACAGCCCGTCGGGCCAGTTGATCAGCTGCCCGCCCGCCCCCATGACCAGCAGCACGGGTGGCGCGGCCCGGTCGCCCAGCCGCTCGTACACGATGTCCAGCCCGGCCGGCCCGACCCCGGACGCCGTCTGCTCGCCCACTTTCGCCCCTTCCCGGAACTGTCGGCGCCCGTCGCTACCGTGACCCCATGGAGGACCGCATGGACAACAGCATGGACGACAGCATCGTCATCACCGGCGCGCGGGTGAACAACCTCAAGAACCTGTCCCTGCGCATCCCCAAGAACCGGCTCGTCGTCTTCACCGGCGTGTCCGGGTCCGGCAAGTCGTCGGTCGTCTTCGACACCGTCGCCGTCGAGTCCCAGCGCCAGCTCAACGAAACCTACTCCTGGTTCGTCCGCAACCGGCTGCCCAAACACGAGAAACCCGAGGCCGAGGCCATCGACAACCTCGGCGCCGCCATCGTCGTCGACCAGAAGCCGGTCGGCGGCAGCTCGCGCTCCACCGTCGGCACCATGACCGACATCCTGCCGATCCTGCGCGTGCTGTTCTCCCGCTACGGCACGCCCAGCGCCGGCTACTCCTACGCCTACTCCTTCAACGACCCCCACGGCATGTGTCCCGGCTGCGACGGTCTCGGCCGGGCCGTCCGCCTCGACCTCGACGCGCTGCTCGACCCCGGCAGGTCCCTCGACGACGGCGCCATCCGCTTCCCGCTGTTCGGGGTCGGCACGTGGCAGTGGCAGATCTACGCCCGTTCCGGCACCTTCGACCCCGCCAAACCCGTCGCCGACTACACGGAGGAAGAGCGCCACCTGCTGCTGCACGGCGGCGGCTTCACCGTCGAGGTCCGCGGCAAGAACGGCACCCTCAACAAGGTCGCCTACGAAGGCGTCGCCGACCGTTTCACCCGCCTCTACCTCAAACGCGACCTGTCGGGGCTGAGTGACAAGACCCGCGAGGCGGTCCTGGCCTTCGTCACCGAGGGCACCTGCCCCCAGTGCCGGGGCGCGCGTCTCAACCAGGCCGCCCTGGCCACCATGATCGGCCCCCACAACATCGCCGACCACGCCGCCATGGAGATCACCGACCTGATCGGCGTCCTGACCGGGCTCGGCAACCCCGTCGCCGACACCGCGGCCGCCGCGTTGCGCCGCATCGACGACATCGGCCTGGGCTACCTCACCCTCGACCGCGAGACCACCACGCTGTCCGGCGGCGAGAGCCAGCGTCTGAAGACCGTCCGCCATCTGGGCTCCAGCCTCACCGGCATGACCTACGTCTTCGACGAGCCCAGCGCCGGCCTCCACCCCGCCGACGTCGGCCGGCTCAACACGCTGCTGCGGGCCCTGCGCGACAAGGGCAACACCGTCCTGGTGGTCGAGCACGACCCCGATGTCATCGCCGTCGCCGACCACGTCATCGATCTCGGGCCGGGTGCCGGTCTGCACGGCGGCACCGTCGTCTACCAGGGCTCCGTCGAAGGGCTGGCGCGCTCCGGCACCCTGACCGGCCGCCACCTGCGGGCCCGCACCCCGCTCAAGAGCGCCGTGCGCCGCCCGACCGGGCACCTGACCATCACCGACGCCGCCCTGCACAACCTCGACCATCTCACCCTCGACGTGCCGACCGGTGTGCTGACCTGCGTCACCGGCGTCGCGGGGTCCGGCAAGTCGACTCTCGTCGGCGAGGTGTTCACCGCCCAGCACCCCGGCGCCGTCATCGTCGACCAGGGCGCCGTCGCCGTCTCGGCCCGCTCCAGCCCGGCGTCCTTCATCGGCGTCCTGGATCCGGTCCGCCGTCTGTTCGCCCGCGCCGGCGGCACCCAGCCGGGCCTGTTCAGCTACAACTCCACCGGCGCCTGCCCCGCCTGCGAGGGTCGCGGCGTCATCCACACCGACCTGGCGTTCATGGACCCGGTCACCGCCGTGTGCGAGATGTGCGGCGGCAGCCGCTACAACCCCGAGGCCCTGCGGCACCGGCTGCGCGGGCACACCATCGTCGACGTCCTGGCCCTGACCGCCGAGCAGGCCGCCGCGTTCTTCACCGAGCCGGCCATCCGCGACCGCGTCACCACGCTGGTCGACGTGGGCCTGGGCTATCTCACCCTCGGCCAGCCCACCTCCACGCTGTCGGGCGGCGAACGCCAGCGGATGAAACTGGCCGGCGAGCTCACCAAGACCGGCGCGATCTACGTTCTGGACGAGCCCACCACCGGCCTGCACCTGTCGGACGTCGACACTCTCATCGACCTGCTCGACCGCATCGTCGACGCCGGCAACACGGTCATCGTGGTCGAACACCACATGCAGATGGTCAAACGGGCTGACTGGGTCATCGATCTGGGGCCGGGCGGCGGCAAACACGGCGGCCGCCTGATGTTCCAGGGCACCCCCGCCGACCTGCTGACCGCTTCGGGGTCCCGTACCGCCGAGCATCTGGCGGCCGCGCTTGCCTGACCGGCCGCGGGAGGGGTGGGGCTGATCGTGCCGGGGGCGGCACGATCAGCCCTGGGGTCAGCCCGGGGGGCAGCCTGTGGTCAGCCCTGGGGTTCCTCCGCCGGGCAGCCGATGCCCTTGGCGGGTACGGATGCCGAGATCAGGTAGCTGTCCATGGCGGCCGTGGTGCAGGTGGTCATGCCGTAGACGCCGTGGCCCCAGCCGTCGTAGGTGAGCAGGGTGGCCTTGGGGCCCAGCTGGCGGGCCACGCTGGCCGACCACGCGTACGGCGTGTCGGGGTCGTGCCTGGAGGTGGCCACCAGCAGCGGCGTGCTGCCCTTGTACCGCAGCGGGTGCTGGGGGTTGTTGACCGGATGGCCCTGGCAGATCGGCATGTCGCCCATCGGCATCGGGTTGTAGCGCATGTCGGGGGCCACCGCGTTGGAGGCGCGCATCACCTCGGCGTACTCGGCGTAGCCCCGCAGCGACAGGTTCCAGTCCTGGCACAGGATCGCGGTGGGCAGTTCGGCGTACTGGCCGTTCACGGGCCAGTTGCCGGGAGGGCCGGGCATGTCCTCGGGCACCAGGCCGCCCGCCAGCGCGAGCAGCACCTTGGCCTCCAGCCGCCAGGCGGGCGCCTCGTTGAGCACCACGCCCAGCCACTGCAGGTTGTGCGCGCTCACCGGGCGGCCGTCGCCCGGCCACAACAGCTGACCGCGGCCGGCCTTGGCCAGCAGCCCCTTCCACAACGCCCGGATGTCGCGGCCGCGCAGGACGCAGTCGCTGTCGCGCTCGCACCAGGCGATGAACTGCTCGAAGCTGTCCTGGACGGTGGCCGCCTCGCTTACCTGGAACGCCTTGACGTCCAGGCTGTGGTCCATGTTGCTGTCCAGCACCATGGCGCGGATCCGGCCCGGGAACAGCTCGGCGTACATCTGCTGGGCCAGCGTGCCGTAGGAGACGCCGTAGGAGGTCAGCTTGTCCTCACCCAGCGCGGCGCGGATGGCGTCCATGTCGCGGGCCACGTTGACCGAGTCGAGGTGGTCGTACAGGGGGCCGGTGAGCTTGCGGCAGTCGGCGCGCAGCCTCTTGTCGAAGGCGACCCACGTCAGGTAGTCGGCCTGGCTGGTCATGACCGGGTAGGGCATCTGGTTGTACACCGAGGCCGAGCAGGTCACCGAGCGGCTGCGGGCGACGCCGCGGGGGTCGTAGCCGACGATGTCGAAGCGCCGCTGGATGTCCTGGCTGAAGCCGGAGGGGCGCAGGATGTCGTTCACGCCGGAGTTGCCCGGCCCGCCGGGGTTGGTCAGCAGGGAGCCGAGCCGCGCCGACGGGGCGGTGGCCTTGCGGCGGGCCAGGGCCAGGTCGACGGTCGGCCCGTCGGGCTCGGACCAGTCGATGGGCACGGGCAGCGTGCCGCATTCGACGGTGGGTTCTTCCTCGCACGGCCCCCAGGTGATGCCGCGCTTGCCGACGGCATCCGTGACGTCCTGCCGGGTCACCGCCGCGCCGGCCGTCCCCGCCATGGGGACGGCTGACAGCGTCGCCATCGCCATGAGGGCGGTGGCGAGCAGGGATGTTCTTCTCAGCACATTGCTCCTGTCGTCGATCGGCACGTCGATCGGCGGGCGGGGCTGCTCGCACGGCGCGTGATCAGGCCCCCTGGCCTGGCCGCGGAGCATCTCCCGTCCTGCCTCAGCGGTCTGTTGCGGGGCCGCTGCCGTGCCTCTCCTTGATCACGACTCGGAATCTAACAGGCGAAGGCCGCGCCGGTGGACAATACGTCAGAATCTGGACACATGCGGGTGCGGGGCGGCAGAGCCCGCACGGCCGGAAGCCCGCCGCCGAGCCGGGGCCAGCGAGATCTGGAACGGAATCCGGCGTCGACGGGGTTCTCCCGGGCCGGTGGACCTCCTGTGTCAGGGTCTCCCGGACGTGGTCAACGCCAGATTCCGTTCGCCGCGTGCGGGTCAGGCGCCGGCGATCGCCCTGTCCGAGCGCAGGGCCTCGGTCCGGGTCCGCAGGAACGTGCGCAGCGTCCCGGCCTCCGCCTCGACCTTGGCGGTGTCGGCCCCGTCGTTCAGCTTGTAGGCGGCGACGAGGTCGTCGAGCAGGCCGGACGCGGTGCCGCCGGCCAGGAGCTCGGTGTACAGGGCGCGGTACTGCTCCTCATAGAGCTTGTTGAAGGCGGCGTTGTCGAGGAACTTCTCCTTCAGGGGGTGGCTCATGCGCATCATCCCGCCGCCGCCCGGACGGCCTTGTTCGCCGCCGTCGGGCGGGGTGAAGCCCTGAGGAGGCTGCACCGGCTGGGTCTGCTGGGGCCGGCCGCGGCCGGAGCCGCCCATCCCTGTCGTGTCGTGCACGCCGCTCTTGGCGTCGCCGTTGAAGGCGAGGTTGAGGTCCCAGGTGATGACCTTGAACTTCCTGGTGCCCGTGTCGTACCACAGGTAGTAGTTCTTGCCGGGGCCGGCCATGTCGTCGAAATTGACCATGATGTGCTGCAGGGCCAGGTAGCGGGCGAACGAGGTCACGTCCAGGCGGTCGGCCAGGCCCTCGGCGAACTCGGCGTCGGAGGCTTCGCCCGTCCACTTGACCAGGTCGATGACCGGCTGCAGGTCCTTGCCGCCGACCTTGTCGATCTGCTTGAAGTCGCCGGTGTACCCGGTCTGGTCCTCGCCCTTGTAGGTGAAGGAGCCGGTGGCCAGCGACTTGTACAGCACCCCGTCGCCGAGTTCCGCCGCGTAGCCCTCGTCCAGGTACTCCACCACCAGGCGCGGGGTGGACGCGCGGCCGTTGACGGTGAACGAGCTGTAGGCCGAGCGCTGGGTCGGCTCGCCGGAGGCGCCGACCAGCGCGATGCCGAGCGCTTCGTTCAACATCGTCGTCGAGCCCATCGCGGCCGGCCGTACGGCGACCTGGGTGCGCCCCTGGTAGCGGCGGCCCTCCACGAACTCGTCGAAGCTGATCAGCCAGGGCAGGTTCTCCGGCTCCTCGGCCTTCAGGGAGGCGCCGGGCATGCCGCCTCCGAAAGGCCCGCCCTCGCCCTGAGACTGACCGTTCCGGAACTGACCGTTGCCGGGCGGCTGGAAGCCGCCGGGCACGGCCCGCCGCTTGGACTGCCCCCTCCAGGTCAGCTGCCCCAGCGTGGAGTTGCCCTTGAGGCGGACGCCGACGCTCGGGACGCGGGCGCCGTCGATCGTCAGGTCGGCTTCGACGTACTTCTTCTCGCCGTCCTTGAAGTACTCGCTCAGCATGTCCTGGTAGGCCTCGTCGGCGAAGGTGAGCTTCACCTCGTGCGCAGTGGAGGCGTCGAACAGGTCCTTGGTGCCGGTCAGGTTCGTGGTGACGGTCCTGGCCTCGGCGGCCTGGGCGGTGGTGACGTACGGGCGGATCGTGCCGCTGCCGAACACGCCCCAGCAGGCGGCCAGGAACGCCGCGCACAGCGCGAGGAGCTTCCAGTTCTGCCGGACTCTGACGGGGACGCGGTGCTTGAGCCGCTTTGACTGTGCCATGTGCCGGGCCTACAGGTCGGTCTGGTCGTACCCGGTCAGGACGGTGACCGACTGGCCGTGGTTGCGCTCACGCAGGGCGGTGATCAGGTCACCCGGCTCACCGCCCTTCTTGATCTTGACGGTGTACATGAGCTCGGTGAGCGCGCCCGCCCTGATCGACTCCATGCTGACCAGCTCGAACTCGTCGGTGTGCCGGACGAGCACGTCCTGGATCGAGGCGGTGAGGTCCTCCTCCGAGGGGACCTGGACCTTGACGACCTGGCGCCGCACGTCGAGCTGGAACCAGTTGAACCGGTGCATGACCATGACGATCAGCGAGATGGCGACGGCGGCGACGACGCCCAGCAGGTAGAAGCGGGTGCCGACGGCCATGCCGACGCCCATCACCAGGAAGATGAACCCGACGTCGCGGGTCTCTTTGATGGCGTTGCGGAACCGCACCACCGACAGGGCCCCGACCAGGGCAAAGGCGCGGGCGATGTTGGAGCCGACGACCAGCATGATCAGCGAGATCAGCATGCCCAGGACGACCAGCGTCTGGACGTAGGACTGGCTGTAGGACACGTTGCGGTGCGTGGCCCGGTACACCCAGCCGATCATGGCGCTGAGCGCGAACGACAGGGCCATCGCGATGGCGATGTCGGCCACGCTGAACGTGCCGGACAGGTCCTGGAAGGAGAAGTCCATAGGGGTCATGCCTCCGGAAGAACGGTCGACGGGACGAGGTCGTCGTGGGGAACGTGGAAGATCGAGCGCGGCGCCAGCCCGTGGGCCTCGACGCTCTGGCAGTACTTGGAGACCCGCACCACCTGCAGGTTCCGCTTGGCGGTCAGATCGGTCAGCCAGTACGGCACGCGCTCGTCGGCCTTGACCTCCACGATCGACTTGCCGGCCGGGACGATGAGCCGGTTCTCGGCGTCGGCGCCGAGGTGGAAGTCCCGGTCACGGCCGCGGATACGCCGGTCGAACGTCACCCGCAGGCCCACGTCGGCGTCGCGGCCGAGGTAGGCGTGCCGCTGGTAGCCGGTCATCGCGACGGGCCGCAGGTCCAGGCGCAGCACCAGGTCGAGCACCTCCTCCAGGAAGGCCCGCCGGGACGGGTCGTGCTCGACCATCCGCCGCCCGTCGCACAGGCGCAGCGCGTCGGCGTACGCAAGGGACACCCGCCGCTTCTGGGTCACCCGGTTGACCCGCTGCTTGATCTCGACGAACACCGGCGTGGCGCCGTCCACACAGAAGCGGTCGCCGTAGTGGCGCACCCTCAGCTTCCTGCGGAACTTCAGTCCTTCGACCTTCTCCCAGTAGAAGCGCAACTGCCGTGTGTCGTAGTAGACGCTCCAGACGCCGTAGCCCGCCTCGCCGCTGTGCTGGTCGCGATCGAGCCGCTGCTCGATCTCCTCCCGCAGCGCGACCGCCTCCGAGGCGTCCACGAGGTACTTGATCTCGTAGCGGTTGAAGGCGTGCAGCTTGCTGGGGACCCGCAGCCGGTGACCCTGGTCACCGGCCACCCCCGACGGCGGCTGACCGGCCTGCTCAGCTGCGGAAACGGCTGGTTTGCGGAACCTTTTCAGCAATGTCCCTCCTTTCGTCAGCCCACATCTGACCGCACGAAGCTGGGAACAATGTGTGAACCGCGCCTGACGAGAAGAGTGAACGGCCGGCGTGTTCAGCCGTCGCGATGCTGCTCAAGAGGCAGCAGCACACGAAAGACGGTGCCGCGCCCCGGAACGCTGGTCACCTCGATCCGACCGTCGTGCGCCTGCACGAGCGCCGCGGCGATGGCCAGGCCCAGCCCCGTCCCACCGCTGTCACGGGAACGGCCGGGATCAGCCCGGTAGAAGCGGTCGAACACGTGCGGCAGATGACCGGCCTCGATGCCCTGCCCTTCGTCACACACCTCGACCAGCGCGGCCCTGGCGTGCGCAGCGGGCCCGCCGCCGACGTGCACCACCCCGGCCGCGGGGACCCCGGCCACGGCGCGAGGGGCCACCTCGACCCGGATCTCCGCCTCCGCAGCCGTGTGCCGCATCGCGTTGCCGACCAGATTGGCGATGACCTGATGCAGCCGGTGTTCGTCACCAAGCACGAACACCGGCTCGGCGGAGACGACCAGCCGGATCGGCCGCTCGCGATCGCGGGCCTGAGCGGCATGGACGACATCCCCGGCCAGCACGTGCAAATCCACGACGGTGGGCGCCAAGGCGGGCTCCTGATCCAGCCGGGCCAGCAGCAGCATGTCCTCCACCAGGACACCCATGCGTTCGGCCTCGGCCTCGATCCTGCGCAGCAGCCGCTCGGCCACCGCGTCCCGAGGGCCCTGGCCGTGATGGTAGAGCTCGGCGAAGCCCCGGATGGAGGTGAGCGGAGTGCGCAGCTCGTGAGAGGCGTCGGCGACGAAACGGCGCAGCCGCTGTTCCGACTGCCGGCGGGCCCGCAGAGCCGCGGACAGTCGTTCCAGCATCGTGTTGAGCGTCTGGCCGAGCCGCCCGATCTCGGTGCGCGGATCGGCATCGGCGACCCTTCGGTCCAGATCGCCGGCGGAGATCGCCCGCGCCGTGCGTTCGACGCGGGTGAGCGGACGCAGGCCCAGCCGTACCACCGCCCAGGCCACGGCGCCCAGCAGCACGAGCACCAGCGTTCCCGCGGCCGCCTCGATGACCAGCAACTGCCGCACGGTGGCGCGGTTGGCCTCCAGCGACATCGACAGGGCGACGCGCTCACCGTTCGGCAACTGCCTGAGCAGCACCCGCCAGTCCTCCCGCCCGCTGCGGTCCTGCACGGTGAACGGCCGGTACGGCACCGACCTGACCGCCCCGGCCGGGACCTGCGGGCCGCCCGCCGCGTCCGCAGGAATCAGCCGGGCCAATCGCCCGGCACGGTCATAGACGGCGATCCGGAACTGGGTCGGCAACTGGACGCTCCCGGGCGGCGGCGGGGGCCCGATCGGCGGCCGGCGGGCGGAGGTGGTCGCGGAGAACTCGGCCAGCTGCGCGTCCACGCGCGACAGCAGCGACTGCTCCAGCATCACAGTGCCGGCGACCGCGAAGACGGCCAGCCCCGCCGCCGCCAGGCCGAGCAGGGCCACCAGCAGCCGCAGCCGCAACGGCCACGGACGGCGGGCCACCCTCACGACGTGCTCTGCAGCCGGTAACCCACGCCGCGCAGGGTGTGGATCAGCGGCGAGCCGCCGGCGTCGATCTTCCGCCGCAGGTAGCTGATGTAGGACTCGACGATCCTGCTCTCGCCGTCGAAGTCGAAGTCCCACACGCGGTCGAGGATCTGCGCCTTGCTGACCGCCCGCCCCGCGTTGATCATCAGGTACCTGAGCAGGCTGAACTCCGTCGGTGACAGATGGATCGGCCGTCCGGCCCGGCGCACGGTATGGGCCTGTTCGTCCAGCTCCAGGTCCGCGTACCGCAGGACGCCGTCGTCGGCCTGCTCCTCCGGCGGGCGCGTCCTGCGCAGGATCGCCCGCAGCCGCAGCACGACCTCCTCCAGACTGAAGGGCTTGGTCACGTAGTCGTCGCCCCCGGCGGTCAGCCCCGCGATCCGGTCGGGCACCGCGTCCTTGGCGGTCAGGAAGAGCACCGGAGGGCTGTCACCGGCCTCGCGAAGCCTGCGCGCCACCGTGAACCCGTCCAGGCCGGGCATCATCACGTCCAGCACGATGATGTCCGGCCGCTCCCGGGCCACCTCCTCCAGCGCCCGGCGGCCGTCCGAGACCGTCCGCACGGTGAAGCCGTTCAGCTCCAGGGCCTCCGACAGCAGCTCGCGGATGTTCGGCTCGTCGTCGACCACCAGCACGTTCGCGGCGGATCGTTCGTTCACCACATCGTTCTACCTGCACATGGTGAGAAAAACGTGTGAGCGCCCGCGGCGCCGCTCGGCGGCACCCGACCGCAGAACACTGAATCAGCAGCTCAGGTCACGCGCGGGCAGACGGCCCGTCACCAGGAAGTCGGTGACGGCACGGTCACCGCAGGCGTTGCCGTTGGCCAGATACACCCCGTGACCGCTGGAGTCCACCGCGACCATCCGGGCCCGCTGCCCGAGCGCCGCACGCATCTTCAGCGCCCCGCTGTAGGGCGTGGCCGGATCCCGCAGATTCTGGATCAGCAGGACGTTGGCCGGGCCGCGCGAACCGACCCGCGTGGCCTGCTCGGCAGGCCGGAACGGCCAGTACGCACACGGCCCCAGATTCACCGGCATGCCCGCCGTCAACGGGTAGGCGGCCCGGCTGCGCCGCACCTGCTGCTCGTGCCGGGCGACCGAGCTCGGCCACACCACGTCGTTGCACATCGTGGCACCGGCGTGCGCGGCGGTGTTCTGCAGAGCGGCCTGCGGCGGCTGGTTCGGCGCGGGCAGTTCGGCGCCGCTCAGCGCGGCCTTCAACAGCCCGGCCAGCATCGGGTAATTGGCCCGCGAGTACAGCGCGTTGAGCAGGGTCTCCCGCAGCAGGTTGCCGGTCAGCCGCTGCTCCGGCTCGGACCCCGGCCAGGCGAGCGGCTCGCGGTCCAGCCGGGCGGCCAGCTCCAGGAACGTCCGGCGCACCGCGGCCACGTCGGCGCCCAGGCCGTAGTCGCCGTCGCGCGCGGCCGCCCACGCGGCGAAGTCGGGGAAGGCGTCCTGCACACCGACGGCGTAGTTGGCCAGCCACTGGCGCGCCACCTTGCGCGGATCGGGGTCGTCATTGCTGTCGAGGATCACCCGATCGGTGGTGCCGGGGAACATCGTGGCGTGCACGGCGCCCGCGTAGGTGCCGTACGAGACGCCCCAGTAGGAGATCTTGTCCTCGCCGAGCGCCACCCGGATCCGGTCGATGTCCCTGGCGTGGTTGCGGGTGCTGATGTGCCGGATCAGCGGCCCGCCGTTGCGGGCGCACGCCTCGGCGATCCGGCGCGACCACGCCGCGTTCCCGGCGATCCCGCCGTCGGCGTCGGGGTAGGGCTTCATACGCGTCAGCGACAGGTCGGCGGGCGCGAGCCCGCAGGAGACCGGCGAGCTCTTGCCCACGCCACGCGGGTCGAACCCGACGATGTCGAAGCGGTCGAGCACATCCTTCGGCAGCTTCTTCACCAGGGTGCTGGGCCGGTTCAGCCCCGGGCTGCCCGGACCGCCCGGGATGATCAGCAACACGCCGCGGCGCACGTCGGGGCGGGCCGTCCTGATCCTCGACACCGCCAGCGTGACCGACGGGCCGCCGGGGGCGGAGTAGTCCATCGGCACCTCGATCGTCGTGCACTCCTGGCGGGGATCGACTCCCTCGCCCGGCTGACAGGAGCTCCACGAGGTGACGGCGGCGTGCGCCGGGGCCGCGAGGAGAGTGGCCGTCAGGGCGGACGCGGACAACAGGGCAAGGGATTTCATCAGGGGCCTTTCGGTTCCGGTGGAGACATCCACGACTCTGCCGGGTCGTTGATCGCCGAACCAGAGACCTCGTCACCGGCCACCCGTGACCTCATCACGAAACCGACAAATCACCCACCACTGGAACCAGCACGTCCGTCACCAACTCCCCAGGAGGCGTACACCCCGGATCCGACACATACACCTCCCGCACCGCACCCCTCACCGCCAGCCGCCGCTCAGCACACCACGCCAGCACAGCATGCACCGTCAACGCGATCTGGTCATAAGGCCCCACATGAGTCGCCCGCGCGAACACCCCACCCGGCAACACCCCCACCTCGAAACCCTGACCGACCTCCCTCTCCTCATCCAGCAACAACGCCACCCGGACGTCCACCACCTCACCCACATCAACCGGAAACAACCCCACCAACCGCACCGGCCCGAACCCCTCCGGCAACCCCGCCACCAACCGCGCCACCGCCGCGGACGTAGCCCGCCCCACATCCTCCAACCCCGCCGCCCGCTCACCCACGAACGCCGCCCGCCCCCCGCACTCCCGCACCAAACCCACCTCAGCCGCCGGCAACCCCACAGCCAGCACCCGCTCCAACGACGCCAACGTCCGCCGCCGCCGCGCCAACTCCACCTCCAACGACACCCGAACCGACTCCAAAGCCCCCACCTCCCCCGACAACACCCGCCCCACCACCGCCAACGGCACATCCAACGACCGCAACAACCCGATCGACAACGCCTCCCGCGCCTGACCAGCCCGGTAATACCGGTAACCCGTCACCTCATCCACATACGCCGGACGCAACAACCCCAACTCGTCGTAATGCCGCAACTGCTTCACACTCAACCGACCAAGCCGCGCAAACTGCCCAATCGGCAGCAACTCCTCATCCACCACCACACCCACCCTCACGTAACGTCAGACCCATGACCCTGTCCATCGGCCAAGTCGCCAAACTGGCCGGCATCACCGTACGAACCCTCCACCACTACGACGAAATCGCCCTCCTCACCCCCAGCCAACGCACCACCGCCGGCTACCGCCGCTACACCGATAACGACCTCCTCCGCCTCCAGCAAATCCTCCTCTACCGCGAACTCGGCTTCCCCCTCGAACAGATCACCGACATCCTCGACCACCCCCACACCGACCACCTCACCCACCTCCACCGCCAACACCAACTCCTCACCCGCAAAGCCCAACGCCTCCACCAGGTCATCACCAACGTCGAACGCGCCATCCAGGCCCACACCCACCACATCCCCCTCACCCCCGAAGAACGCTTCGACGTCTTCGGCCACTTCACCCCCGAAGACCACGACGCCGAAGTCCAACGCCGCTGGGGCCACACCGACAGCTACGCCGAAAGCCGCCGCCGCGCCGCCGCCCACACCAAGACCGACTGGCTCCGGCTCACCGCCGAAGCCACCGCCATCGACGACGACATGCACGCCGCCCACGCCCGCGGGCTCGCCCCCGACAACCCCGAGGTCATGGACATCGCAGAACGCCACCGCGCCCACATCACCCGCTGGTTCTACGACTGCACGCCCGAACTCCACCGCGGCCTCGGCGACCTGTACGCCACCGACCCCCGCTTCACCGCCGCCTACGACGACCGCGCCCCCGGCCTGGCCGCGTACTACCGCCAGGCCATCCATGCCAACGCCCGCCGCCCTTGACCTGGTGGCAGGTTTTTCTGGCTGGAAAACTGGATCTTGTCCAGACCCAGCACCTTTACAATGTAGATTTCTAGGCTGGGAGGTCCAGCGCGGCCGCCGTCAGCGCGCGCGCCCGGCGGGGCGAGGTCAACAGCTCCACCGTGTCCGACAACTGGTCCACGCACCCCGCCACCGGCAGCCCCCTGACCACCGGATCCGTCACCGACGCCATCAGCGACCGGGCGAACCGCTCCCCGCCGATCACCCGGAACGGCCGGTCGTAGAACCCCCGCACCTCCTCCTCCAGCCGTTCGGTCAGCGCCATGCGGTTCTGCAGCGCCGCCAGCCGTCCGTACGCCGCCGTCAGGCCCTCCTCCCGCTCGCGCCACGACCGCGCCGCCATCGCCGCCCCCAGCGCCTCGCCCAGCTCGGCCGAGCCCGGCAGCCGGGTCAGCGCGCTGCCCAGCCACTTGGTGTACGGCGGGTAGCGGCGCCGCAGCAGCAACGCCAGCCGCATCACCTCCCGCGCCAGCCGCGCCCCCACCACGGCCGAGCCCAGCTCGTCCCCCACCTCCGCGCACCGCCCCGGGAACGGCTCCTCCTGGCCGATGCGCTGCCATTGGCAGGCCAGCACGTACCGCCACACGTCCTGCGGATACCAGCGCAACGCCTGCCGGGCCGCCTCCAGCCCCACACCCGGCAACCCGTCGCAGAAGACCTCACCGCCCGTCACCTCGGCCAGCGTCTGCCACGGCACGGACAACCAGTCCAGCAGGGACACGCCCGCACGCGGATCGAACCCGAGCCGCCCGACCAGCCACTCCCCCAGCTCGGCGACCACGACCCCCGGCTGCCGCACCCCGTGGTACTCGAACACGGTGTCAAAACCCCCGAACCGGTCGGGCAGCCCCGCCGTCACCCGCTCCCGTACCGGCTCCACCTGACCGGCGGGCACGAACAGCAGGACCCGCGGCCCCCAGTCGTGGTCGGCCGAGCGGGCCGTGTCGAACGCGAGCACCTCAGACCCCGGGCCGATCAGCGCGGCGCTGTGCCGCACCCCGGGAAGCAGCGGTGCGACGACTTCGCCGTAGAAGGCACGAGAAAGCTCAATACCAGGCACAAAGTTGGACATCACGCCGTCAACTCTGCACGAGCACCGCCCGAACCTCACCCGGTTTTCCCAGCGCCGATGACAGCGTGGTGACCGACCGGACACGCCAGGGGGAGGGACCCGTTGAGCAAGGTCGTCGCCGACATCTCCGTATCGCTGGACGGCTACGTCACCGGCCCCGACCCCGGCCTCGAACACGGCCTCGGCACCGGCGGCGAACTGCTGCACGCCTGGGCCCGCCAGCCCACCGACGTCGACGCGCGCGTCCTGGGCGGCGCGGTCCGCGCCACCGGCGCGGTCATCATGGGACGGCGCACCTTCGACGTGGTCGACGGCCCCTACGGGTGGGGCGACCCGCTCGGCTACGGCTCGGCCCGCGAGCAGGCGCGGGCGACGCCCGTGTTCGTCGTCACCCACGTCCCGCCCTCAGCGGTACGCCGGCCCGAACTGTTCACCTTCGTCACCGACGGCCCGGCCGCGGCCGTCGAGCACGCCCGCACCGTGGCCGGGGACGGCGACATCGTCTTCATGGGCGGCGCCGACCTGATCGGCCAGGCCACCGACGAAGGGCTGCTCGACGAGCTGCGCCTGCACCTGGTGCCGCTGCTGCTCGGCGCGGGCACCCGCCTGTTCGCCCAGGTGCGCCCGCGCCAGTGGGAGCCGGTCGAGACGCACTTCTCCCCGCTGGCCACCCACCTGACCTACCGCGCCATCACCTGACCCACCGCCTTCGACCGGCGGGTTCAGCCGGCGACGTGGCAGGCCAGCACCAGGCGCCGGCGGTAGCCGATCCGCTCGTACACCTTGATCGCCGCGGCGTTGACGTCGTCCACCATCAGCGCCGCGCGGCCGTGCGTGGCCACGAGCTGGGAGGACATCCAGCCGCACACCCGCTCGGCCAGTCCCCGCCCGCGGAAGCGGGCGGCCGTGGCGACCCCGGCCAGCAAGCCCACCGACGGCGCCGACCACGCGTCGGCCGCCACCGCCGCCAGCTCGCGCCCCACCCGCACACCCGCCCAGCGCCGCACCCCGGCCGCGCCCGGCACCGCGTACGACGAGGGCGCGTCCCCGGCCAGCAGCGCCGTGATCTCCTGCTCGGCGTCGCCGTCCAGCCAGCCGACCACCGGCGGCGGGCCGGTGTCCAGGGGTGCGGCGTCCAGGGGCGGCGCGCCGGCCTGGCCGGTGCGGGCGCGGGGCGGCCCCTGCAGGCTCATCCAGGAGAACGCGCCGCTCTCCCGCACGCCCTCCAGCCTCGCCGCCACCCGCCGCATCAGCTCCCGCTCGCCCAGCGGCCGGTAGGTGGGCCCCAGCTCGGCCAGCGCGTGCCGGACCAGCTCGGCCGCGTCGTCCGGGTCGCCCCACACCGCCAGCCGGTCGTGCCGGGCGATGCCCGGGGCGGCGGCCACCACCGCCTGCCGTAATGCCCAGGCGCGGGCCTGGCCGCGCAGGTCCTGGGCCGTCCACACCACCAGGTCGTCGTCGCCGCACGCGGCGCGCAGCGCGCCCGGGTCGCCGAGCCGGTGGATCACAAGATCTCGCCCGGCCGGTACGCGGCGGCCTGCGGGTGCCCGGCCACGACCTGCCCCACCTGCCGCACCACCTCGGCCACCTGCGCGGCGGCCGCGCCGGTGAAGGAGACCCGGTCGGCCAGCAGCGCCTCCAGCTCGGCGCGGTCCAGCGGGAAACGCTCGTCGCCGCCCAGCAGGTCCAGCAGCTCGTTGGACGCGCCCCGCGACCGCATCGCCAGCGCCGCCGCCACCGCGTGCTCCTTGATCAGCTCGTGGGCCTGCTCGCGGCCCATGCCGGCGCGCACGGCGGCCATCAGCATCTTCGTCGTGCCCAGGAACGGCAGGTAGCGGCCCAGCTCGGCCGAGATCACCGCCGGGAACGCGCCGAACTCCTCCAGCACCGTCAGCATCGTCTCCACCAGCCCGTCGAAGGCGAAGAACGCGTCCGGCAGCGCGACCCGGCGCACCACCGAGCAGGACACGTCGCCCTCGTTCCACTGGTCGCCGGCCAGCTCGCCCACCATCGAGGCGTAGCCGCGCAGCACCACGGTCAGGCCGTTGACGCGTTCGCAGGAGCGGGTGTTCATCTTGTGGGGCATCGCCGAGGAGCCGACCTGCCCCTCCTTGAACCCCTCGGTGACCAGCTCGTGCCCGGCCATCAGCCGGATCGTCTTGGCCAGCGAGGACGGCGCGGCCGCCAGCTGCACCAGCGCCGAGACCACCTCGAAGTCCAGGGACCGCGGGTAGACCTGCCCGACGCTGGTCAGCCGCCGGGAGAACCCCAGGTGGGCGGTGACCTTCTCCTCCAGCTCGGCCAGCCTGTCCTGCCGGCCGCCCAGCAGGTCGAGCATGTCCTGGGAGGTGCCGACCGGGCCCTTGACGCCGCGCAGCGGGTAGCGGCCGATCAGCTCCTCCAGCCGGTGGTAGCCGGCCAGCAGCTCGTCGGCGGCCGAGGCGAACCGCTTGCCCAGCGTCGTCGCCTGCGCCGCCACGTTGTGCGACCGCCCGGCCATGACGGTGGCGGTGTGCTCCTCGGCCAGGGAGGCCAGGCGGGCCAGCAGCGCCACCACGCGGTCGCGGACCAGCAGCAGGCTGTCGCGGATCTGCAGCTGCTCGACGTTCTCGGTCAGGTCGCGCGAGGTCATGCCCTTGTGCACCTGCTCGTGCCCGGCCAGCGCGTTGAACTCCTCGATGCGCGCCTTGACGTCGTGGCGGGTGACGCGCTCGCGCGCCGCGATCGAGTCCAGGTCGACCTGCTCGACCACCTTCTCGTAGTCGGCGACCGCGCCCTCGGGCACCGCCACCCCGAGTTCGGCCTGCGCCCGCAGCACCGCCAGCCACAACCGCCGCTCAGCGATGATCTTGTACTCGGGAGACCACAGGCGGGCCAGCCCGGGTGAGGCGTAGCGGGCGGCCAGGACGTTCGGGATGCGCGGCTTGGAAGTCACGTTGGACAAGTCTATTCACACCCCGTCACCGCCACCGCATCCAGCCCGCACGGGCTCCCCCGGGGCCGCGTCCGCCCTCACGGAGGGGCGCTGACCAGCGCCGTCGCGCGCCGGCCATGTTTCCGTCGGCCCTGGCCGGTAAGTACAGGAAGTCGCGAGGACCCGACCAGAAAGGCATGAACATGAGCACCGACGACAAGATCCGCAACAAGGCCCAGGAGCTCAAGGGACGCGCCAAGGAGAACATCGGCGACGCCACCGACAACGAGAGCCTCCAGGCCGAAGGCCGCGCCGACCAGACCGAAGGCGGTCTGAAGCAGGCGGGCGAAAAGGTGAAGGACGCCGGCAAGAAGGTCAAGGACGCCTTCAAGAAGTGACCGCCGCGGCCTTGGGGGGCGGCGCGGCGGGTCGTCCCGACCTCACACCGCACCGCCTCCCCCGCTTCCCGGACGCCGGCCCCCGCTACCGGGCCGGCCGGACCGTCATCGGAAGCGCGGGCCCCGCGTCGGCTAGCTGTTGCACTCCCGGGACAGGACCTTGCCGGTCTTGGCGTCCGTGCAGGTCTTGCACGTACGGTCCGGGCTCCCCGTGATCGGCTCCTTGGTGGTCTTGCATTCGCGCTCGGTCGACTGCTCGGGCTGCTTGGTCTTCTGCTCGCAGTACTGCTTCTTGTACCCGCCGCCCTTCGTGTCGCGGCAGTAGTAGCACCGCTTGTTGCCTTCCTCCAGGTATTTGCACTTGGGCGCGTTACCGGCGGCGCCGCCCGCGGCACAGTCGGCAAGCGCGGCCGACGTGGCGGGCGTGGCGGTGGTGGCGTGGACTTTCTCCCCCAGCGCCTGCGAGGCCATCGAAGGGGCGAGGGCGGCAGCGACAAGGGCGCTCACAGCGCATGCTTCCTTGAACACGTTTCCTCCCACAGGACATCTTCCTCTGGCCCCTCCATCGTGACCCGCCATTACCGGCAACCGTCAAGGCACCCGCCCGGAATTTATTTTCGGCCCCGAAACGCATTTCTTCGGCCGAAACGCTTCTTCTCACCGCCATTACTTTCTGAAGCATTTCTTCGAGAACGTCCTTTGCCGTTTCCGGCCACTCATTCCCTTGCTCGGCACAGGCGGCGGGGTGCCGGTCGTCGTGACGACCGGCACCCCGCCTGGTGCTGCCTGCTGTCAGAGCGGCTTCTTCTTGCCGAGCGTGGAACGTGCCTGGCAGCCGACTCCGTCATAACGGACGCTGTTCCAGTTGACCGGGAACAGGTTTCCGTAGTTCCTGTCGACCTTGCACCACAGAGGCTTTTCCAACCTGATCGCGCTGGTCAGCAGGGACGGCGCCGGCACGGGTTGGCATGAGAAGAGGCTCCCGGTAAGACAGCAGTCGACCAAGATCCGATGCCTCTACCGGAGAGCCTCGTTGCTGTCTTACCGTGCCGCGATTCCGCTGTCCAGTCACACCCTGATCCGCCTGGCCGAGCTGATCCGCGTCCGGCGTGCCGAGCGCCATTGCCGGTGGCGGCGCCTGGACCCGTCCCGGCAAGCCCTGCTGGTCCTGGCCCACCTGCGCAACGGCGACACCTACGCCCGTCTGGCCGTCGGCTTCCACGTCGGCACCAGCACCGCCTGGCGCTACGTCCGCGAGACCGTCGACCTGCTCGCCCTGCTCGCCGACGACGTCCACGCCGCCGCCTTACGTGCCGGTCGGCTGGCCTACGCCATCCTGGACGGCACCCTGATCCCGATCGACCGGCTGGCCGACGAACGGTCCTACTACTCCGGTAAACACCGGCGCCACGGCGTGAATGTGCAGGTCCTGGCCGATCCGGTCGGCCGGCTGGTGTGGGCCTCACCCGCGTTGCCCGGTGCCACGCATGACCTGACCGCGGCCCGCGCCACCGGCCTGATCGACGCGCTGACCGCCGCAGGGGTGAAGACCTTCGCCGACAAGGGATATCCAGGCGCGGGAGGGAGCATCCGAACCCCGTTCAAAGGCCATCGGCTGCGGCCGCCGCTGTCGCGCCATCAGCGCTCGATCAACCGCGCACACGCCTGCATCCGTGCCTGCGGGGAACGCGCCGTTGCCACCTTGAAGACCTGGAAAGTCCTGTCCCGCCTTGCGCTGCTGCCCGCACCCGCGCCACCACGATCGTGCAGGCCATCCTCGTCCTGCAGCTCATCGAAGAAGGCCGCTACTCAGGATGAAAAGGGCTCACTCACAATCTGTGCCGAGTTGGATTAGCAAACAAGATTTACCTGCGGTCAAGATCACCGGGCAACAAGATCCGGGATCACAATAAGATAAACATAAAATCTGTAACGGCCGCCTTCTCCGGCACGATATACCTGGCCGAATCACCGGTAATTGCCATTTTCACAACACGCGGAGTGGCAAGGCGATCACGCCGGCGAAACCGGCCTCCACGGCGCACTGTGGTGCCCGCGTCCCCCATAACCACCACAGCACAGCCCGCTGTGGAGCAAATGAACACGTTGCCGCCCGCGGACCACAGAAATTACATATGAAGAACCTGGCCCCGCGCCAGAAACACCGAATTCCCGCAACGAAAGGAACGGCACATGCTCCATGCCGACGGAACACACCGCAATCCCCTCCGCCGGGCGGCGGCAGTGCTCGGCGCGCTCCTGATGAGCGCCTCTCTCGTGGCCGGCGCCACGACCCCCGCGCACGCCGCCGGCGGCTGCGCCGACAGGTCGCAGAACGGCTGGACCATCCGGCTCTGCGCCAGCAAGAACGGGCTCGACCTGATCTCCGACATGTACGTCATCGCCAAGGGACAGACCGGCAACGGCTGCAGAGGCGAAGGCCACGCCACCTCATCCGGCCAGCCGATGGGCTACCTCGACCTCACCGGCTGCGCCAACATCGCCGTCAACGCCCGCTACGTCATCGCCTCGCAATGGGCGGCCGGCGGCGCGCAGGTCACCACCCGCGCGGTCATCTTCGAGAGCCTCTACCCCTTCCGCACACTGTTCGACCAGAGCGCCTCCTTCAACGACGTGTGAGGCGCCCGACCCGGTGAGGCCCAGCCGCACCCCGAACGGCCGGATGCCCGGCGCGAGGTGAGAAACCTCGCACCGGGCATCCACGACCCCACCCGGCCCCGGCGCCGCATGAGGTCGGCGCCGGGGTGCTCCGCTCACGACGTCGGCGTGAGGACCTTGGCCTCGTGCTTGGGCGCGGACGGCTTGCGCCCCATCCGCTCCTTCACCCGCTCCACCACCGTGTACAACGTCGGAACGCGCAGCCTTGTGGCAACCGTAATAGCGATGTGATTCGGCGGCGTGCTGTTCCGCTCCGCCCAAACGTCCTGTGTATGAATGTGTCGATTGTGTGAGATAATCACAGGGTGACGACGCGCGCTCAAGCACTCGCCGCCGCCGGCCGCACGCTCGCCCAGGCGCGGGCTCGCCGTGACGCCCTCTCCCCCGAAGAGGCCGCGCACGCTGCCTTCACACCGGGCGGACTGTCGATCGAGGAGCTCGCCACCCTGATCCGCAAACAGAGGGCCCTTGCCATCGTTGAGGCTTCTGCGGCTTGAGGTGTTGGCCTACAACGACCCCTGCTCTTTACATAGTAGATCAACTTATGCGATCTCTTCTGCCACCTCGGCCTGACCAACGCTCGCGACTCCCGATCGTGCCTGCTGACCATCACGGTGCCCCCCTCTGGATGTAGCCAAGGGGGCCACCACGCCGGTTCTGGTCCGCTCGCTCGCACGCCTCACGGCGGGCATGCTGCTCGGCGAGCAGTGCGGCATGCTCGGCACTCCGCCGCTGAACCGGCCACCGGGCGACGAGCTGCCCGTCCCGGGAGATCCACGCCGACAGGCGGTGCTGCACCCATCCCGGCACCGAGCGCGGGGCATGGGTGTGAATCCATGCGCTGCCGTCCGGCCGGTGGTCGAGGGCGTGCCGGATGTCGCTGATGGTCGCGCCGAGGTCGAACGCGCCCCGCAGCACGCTACGAAGGTGACGGGCCGACAGCTTCCGGAACAGGGGAATCTCCGCGATCAGCCGCTCACATGCTGTGAGCTGGTCTCTTCTGGTGACCGGCGTGACGGTCGCGGGCCACGAACTGGCCGGTGTCGCTGGCGCGGCCGGTCGTCTCGCGCGCGCGTTACGGGGAGTCTCCTCACCTACAGAAGAGAGTGGGGGGTTGGGGGTGAAAGATCTTTCCACAGGGTCGTGAGCTGTGGAAACGTCGGGCACCGTCTCCGGGTGCGGGCGGGTCAGCACGGTTGCGCACGGCCAGGGAAGGTCTGCCTGGCTCTCCACGGTCGCGCTCGGAGGCGGTGTCTCCTCGCCGTCCTCGGCCTCGAGGATCGCCTCCGGGACGATGAGGAGGTACTGCGCGGCTTCGTTGCCGCGGCCGTCGTCGTCCAAACCGCCCCGCGTTCCTTTCCGGTAGCGGACGGTCGTGCCGGGCACGGCGCGGGCCAGCAGGCCGGCGTCGATGAACCACGCGTACAGCTTGGCGACGGTCCGCTGCGACAGGCCGAGCTCGGCGGCCAGGTGCTGCCAGGTGGCGCCCTTCTTCGGCGTGGTCAGCATCGCCCAAGTGGAACGGCGCATGACCTGCCAGGCGAACCGCAGAGCGTTGCGTGTCCAGTCAGCGCGCCGGTTCGCCGCCTGGACCAGGTAGTGGGCCGCGTCATACCAGAGGGGGTGGGCGGGCGCGACGATGTGCCCGGCGGGGACCAGGGGGGCCACTCCCCTGCCAGCCATAGGAGCGGGGGGTGGTGAGGGCGCGACTGTCTCGCACACCGCGGATTCGGTTTCCGGGCATGCCGAGATAGCCGCTTGGCGGCGTGCTATGGTCGGCTCCAAGCGTCACGGTTTTGGCGCGCGAAAGGCCCCCGCAACGGCTCGGGCCGCCGCGTGAGAGCACCGTCAGACGCGATGTGATGTTGTGGAGGCCGGAACGGCGACTCGGCTGCTCAGCTCGATGAGGTTGACCGCCTGAAGCTGAGCGATCTGGTCGCGGGTCTCGACCTCGGGAAGGCCGCGCGCTGCGCGGCTTTTCTCATTTCCGGGCAGACTCCCCCTGCCGGATGGGCGGCCAGGCATGAGGACGGCAACGGGCCGGGGCGGCCCTCTTCGGCGCGCGGACGAATCGCGTAGTTCTCGCGACCTCGCCCACCAACTCGCCCCCTGACAGCATCCGACCATGCGACGGGCCGGATGGCCCGTCAACGACGCACACTAGCGCTCCAGAATCACACATTCCACTCCTGAGTCACACGGTCCACACAGTACACAGCGAGTCTCGATGGGTGCCTGCTCCAGGGGGCAACCTCACTCTGAGTGCGTCCCAGCGCGCCTAGGCCCCCATCGGTTAGCCGGTCCTGTGTTCGGATACAGCAGGGCGATCACCTGGACGCACGGCGCGACTGGCGTGCCAACGACCGCATCCCCCACCGCTCCAGTCGAGACCCACGCACCCTGAAGGCGCTGCAGTCGATTACTCTGCGTGCGCACTGCGGGCGAAGGGGGCGAGAACTGGCGGCCCAGGGAGGTGAGCCTGGCGCAGGTTGAAGGGATCGCGCGCGCGAAATGAGCGAGACAACGGCCGGAGGCGAGATACGACCTGTCATCTCTTAGTGGTCGGCCGCAATACCAGATTTCGACATGGTCACGACCGTCGACTGCCCCTTGTGTTAGGTGAGATGTCATTTAATGATGATCAAGACTATGAGTCAAGATCACGCGGAGGTCCAATGCGTATACGAGTCACCGGTATGGCATTAACTACGGTCGCGATGGCGTCACTAGTATCATCAATTCTATCCGCTCCTCAGGCATTTGCCGCAGAGTCCGATCGGACGATCATCTCGCTCCCTAGGGAATCTCAGAACGTCCCAAAGCGCTCAACTCTCGAAACAATACAACGCGCCGCTAAGAAGCAGAAGATCAGTCTGGCTGACGCCATCGATGCATATGTCGCCCATGCGGTGAATACGAATCCGAGCGTGACCAGGAGAGCAAGGGAAGATGGATTAGATCCCACGGTCGTCGAGCCTGAAATGAAGATCGATGACCTCTGGCTAAGCGAGCTGGTTGACGCCAAGGTGGCCGCAAAAGGAAACAATATTCCTCTCGAAGAGGCGATCGAAAGGATCGCCTGGCAGCCTCGCCTGAACGAAATCGGCGCTAAGATCGAAGCGCGTTACCCTGACGATCTTTCCGGCCTCGCCGTGCTTGAAGATGGCCGAAAAGCGCAAATTGGGTTCAAGGGCGATATTCCCGCCTACGCGATAGAGCTCGCCAAAACGCTACCCGTCGCTGTTGACCTGATCGGTAACAAGGGATTCTCGGAAAAGGATCTCAAAGAGGCTCGAGAGACGGCGTATGCGCAGCTCAAGTCACAGGTCAATCTCGTAGAGGGCATCAACGGTGGGTACGACACAAACACCGGAGTGATTACCTTTACTGTCAAGCCCCGTGCTGATCTGGCAGATGTCACCGAACGGCAATCCATATCGGCTCAGTTGCAGCCCACGCCGCCCACCAATAAGAATATTAGTATCGCTCTGCGCCTAACAAAAGACGACCTCGTCACTAAAATGGCAGACACCTACATGAGGGGTGGCGGCGTCATCGGGGGCTGTACAACCGGATTCAATATTATCAACCAGAACTATCCCAGCGACCCTGACCAGCGCAGAATGACAACCGCGCAACACTGCGGCGATGTCAGCACGCTATATAAGAATCATCCCGTACATGGAAACACTGGCACGCTGAGTGACTATGTCGCTGGTTCGTCAACCTACGACATCGCGTCTTGGAATCGGGGTACCTTTACCCTGACGAGGACCTTCTATTTCAACCTCGACCAAACGCGCTACGTGTACTATATCGGCACGAATCCAGCCGTGGGGCAGAATATCTGCAATTTCGGCTGGGCCAGCCACGTAGCGCAGTGCGGAAACATCAGCCAGGTAAACAATAATCAATACCCGAACGAGCGCGGGCTTATCGTCATGGACCGCGCGATAAGCATCCAGGGTGACAGTGGCGGCCCGTGGTACAAGGGAAACACAGCTTGGGGGATCACGATGGGTACTGTGGGAGGCAAATCTGCCTTCACTCCTGCCTATCTGATTCCTTCGGCTCTCGGCGCGTCCTGGCAGGTATGGACGGCCCCGCCTGGCACCTAAGATGGTGCCGCACCCACCACTATAATCAATGCGAACGAACGTCCGGGAGCTGTGTTCAGTCCCGGGCGTTCGCCCGTCCAAGGAGGCCATGTGAGTCAGATGCGGACGACCTTGCTGGGAGTACTGCTGGCCGGCATCGCTGCCACCTCACTTGGGTGTGCCGACACAACCCGCACTCCGCAATCCGACCGCAGGGCTACCGAAAGTCCGGTTCAGGTGACCGTTGCGGGGCAAGATCCGAGGATCCTTCTCCATACCGAATCTTCCCGAGCAATGCAGGCGCTTCTCGCAGGTGAACTGACCTACGACCCATCTAGCAAGTGCCTTCTTCTTAGGCGGGAACAAAAAGGAGCACCGCCCGTGGTGCCCCTCTGGCCACCAGCGACACAGCCCATCGTCCAAGACGGGAAGCACGGCGTACGGCTGTCCACCAGCGGCTCTACTCTTTTAGACGGCGCGAATGTCAAGATCGGGGGAGGATTCGTTGACTGGAAGGCGCATCCGCCTGCTGGGATAACCCTCCCAGACGCCTGTGTATCTGAACTAACCGCCGCGGACATATTTATGGTGAGTCCAGTTGATCCGGTCAGCTGACCTGCTTGTCCGGTAACCATGTGATGAGGCCTCTTGTACAGACTCGCTGCACCAACCTGCATCGAGCCTGGCGCTTGTCTCGGATGACATGGAACTGATCGGCGAGCCCACGAGCGTGGCTCTGAGTGCGACATCAGTAGCAGAGGCGGGGCAGGAACGAGCGCCGCTGGCAGCGGAGGTACGCAGAGAATGTCATGATAGAAAACGCCACTGGTTGTCTCCGTCAAGCGCGGCTGGTCCTGTGGTTGCTCTGTTTCGGGAGCGATTGAGACGGCCTCCGGGCGCGGGGTAGGCGCAGCAAGCCGGAGGCCGTCACCCTCCATACGTGGTACGCGGCCATGCCGTCCATGCAGCGCCACGCGCCCCCACTATCATCGAACGCGTGAGCGAATCCCATGCCCGGCGAGTGGCAGTAGAAGCCCGAGCCGCCGCATGCGCCATCACCGCCGCAGGCGACGTGTTCCCCACACTGCTGTGGCAGCACCGTCAGTTCGCGCAGGTGGTGCTTCGCGTCGCCGACCTCGCCGACCAGGCGGACGGCGAGGAGCGGCAGCAGCTCACTGGCGAACTGCTTAGCCTGTTCTACGTCCTCAACGAGGCCCTGGTTAATCACTACGCCGCCGCGGCCGAACGCCACGCGCAGAGGCTCGGCATCGGCGTCCACCAGCTCGACGACCGCCTGTACCCGCCCCCGCCCGGCGACGACGAGCAGGGTCGCCGCGCCTGGCAACACAGCATCTCAGGCGCGGCCGACCGGCTCCGGGCAGCCGGCCTGATCGGGCTCGGCCAGGAACGCGGGCACGTCCTCCACGAGATCATCCGCGTCGTCTGGGTCACGGCCGAACGGCGCGCCGACATCGACGCCTTCCTCAACCGGCTCGACGAGGTGCGGCAGGAGCTGGTCCGCGCCCCCGTGCAGCAGTGACCACGATCACACGAAACCGGTTCGCTTATCCGCTAGCGGACGCGCTAGCGTTCTCACTGCGCGATGATCTCCCCCCTCCCGGTGCGCAGGCTCCAGCTACTTCACTTCTTTCGTAGAGAAACCCGAGGAACGCTGGTGCCGTCCTTGATCTCGGGAGGGGCAACAACTTCAGACTTCCCCTCTCCCCGGTGCGCAGGCAACGGTTCCTTCGCCATCCAAGCGAGTGGTCCGGGTTCGACTCCCGGCGGGCGCTCAGGTCCACGCGTCCCGTGGTGTAACGGCAGCACCCTTGGTGTTCCGTCGCCGACGTGATCTCGGGGAGAACCTTGCAAGACCGCACCTCCCGGTGCGCCTGACAGCGCTTACTTCACTGAGTAACTGGTTCGAATCCAGGCAGAGGCTCCGCAAGGTCCGCCTCTGACCGCCCTGTGGTTAGGGCACAGCGCCGTCAATCCGACCTCGGGAGGAACCCATAACTGAAGATCGCGCCCGGTGCGCAGGCCAGGGCTACTTCGCCTGTTAAGCGGATGGTTACTGGTTCGAGTCCAGTAGGGGCCCTTGGCTCCTTAGCTCAACTGGCAGAGCATCTACGTACCCTGACCGACCTCAACCTCGGGCGCGACCTCGAAGGCGGGTTCCTCCCTGTACCTCCATCCGGGAAGGAGCCCGCCTTTCTCATGCCCAAGTTCAACACCGCCGCCTCCCGCCCGCCCGCCACCAGCCCCGTCAAGACGGAAGCCATCGCCACCGGCCGCACCCACGAGGGCGGCGCCGGCTACGCACGGGACGCCAAGAGCGAGCTGTTCCTCCTGGCCGTCACGAACATGGTCGGCGAGAACACCTACTACGAGCAGGGCAAGGACCGTGACGCTCGGTTCGTCAACCTCGTCCGCGTCGTCGCCGTCGAGGACGTCGGCTGGCTGACTCGCTTCCTGCTCTGGCTCCGGCTCGAAGCCAACATGCGTTCTGCGCCGATCCAGGCCGCCCTGGAAGCCGTTCGCGCCCGGCTCGCTAGCGGAATCGCTGGTGGTAACCGCCAGCTCGTCGCCTCCGTCCTTCAACGCGCCGACGAGCCCGCCGAGGCCCTGGCTTACTGGATCTCCCGCTACGGCCGCGCCGTCCCCAAGCCGATCAGGCGCGGCATCGGCGACGCGATCCTCCGGCTGGGCAACGAGTTCAACTACGTCAAGTGGGACAGCGAGGGCAAGGGCGTCACCTTCGCCGACCTGCTCAACCTCACCCACCCGGGCGACCGCAAGGGCTCCAGCCAGGCAGGCCGCTTCCAGGGCCTCTGGCAGCACGACCTGTTCGGCTACATCGTCAAGAAGCCGCACGACAAGGCGGCCCCCATTCCTGAGACGCTCGGCCTGCTCACCCGCCGCGAGGCGCTGCTCGCACTCCCGCTCGGCGAGCGCCGCCAGGTCCTCGACGACCCCGAGCTGCTGCGCCGCGCCGGCATCACCTGGGAGGCCCTGGCCGGGTGGCTGCAGGGCCCCATGGACGCCGCGGCGTGGGAAGCGATCATCCCGTCCATGGGCCTCATGGCCCTGACGAGGAACCTGCGGAACTTCGACGAGGCGGGCGTTAGCGACATCGTGGCCGCCACCGTGGCGGCCCGCCTGGCCAACGCCGAAGAGGTGCGCAGGTCCCGGCAGTTCCCCTTCCGGTTCCTGGCCGCGTACAAGCACGCCCCGTCTCTGCGCTGGAGCTACCCCCTGGAGCAGGCGCTCGCCCACTCCCTCGCCAACGTGCCCGCCCTGGCCGGGCGCACCCTGATCCTGGTCGACCGCAGCGGCAGCATGTTCGACCGGATCTCGGAGAAGTCCCAGCTGAACCGCGCCGACAGCGCCGCCGTGTTCGGCGCTGCGCTCGCGCTGCGCGCCGAGAACGCCGACCTGGTGCAGTTCGGCACCAACTCCCAGCCGATCTCCTACCGGCGCGGCGAGTCGGTGCTGAAAGTCGTGGAGCGATTCGGTGATCTCGGCGGCACCAACACCGCCCACGCCGTCCGAAGGCACTTCCGGTCGACCGTCGACGCTCACAACCGGGTGATCATCATCACCGACGAGCAGACCAGCGGCGGCTACTACGGCAGCGACCCGACCGAGCAGATTCCGGCCCAGGTGCCGGTCTACACGTGGAACCTCGCGGGCCACAAGCACGGCCACGCTCCGTCCGGCGTCGGCACCCGGCACACCTTCGGCGGCCTATCTGACGCGGCCTTCAAGCTGATCCCGATCCTCGAAGCCCGCCACTCGGCCGGCTGGCCCTTCTGACGCAGCAAGGGGCCCGCGCCACAGTCGCTGTGGCGCGGGCCCCTTGCCGTGCCTATGGCAATCCCCACATATGGCGCCATAGCGCTTAAGCGCTACAGTCGATCATGTGGCCCGTACGAACATCTTCCGCACCCCTGACGGTGACCCGATCCTCGACGGCTGGTTCGACCCCGACCTCGCGGAGCGATACGACGAAGCCACCCGCCTGGTCGGCATCGACTACGTCAGCATCCTCACCGGCGACCCAGCCCAGCACCAGACCCTCTACCGCACCCCCGAAGGCAGGTGGGTGCTGCACCGCTGGTCTCAGTGGGAAGGCGACACCGACACCTACGAATTTATCGACGCTGCCAAGGCGCGTATCTGGTTAGTGACCTGCCATCACGACCGCGCCACCGAAGCACACTTCGGCGAACTGCCCGATGAGGCTGGACCGGGCGTGAGCGATGCGGCTGCCACGGCGATACCGTAGATCCCGCACACGCGAAAGCCCGGCCCCGCCCCTACGGAAACCGGGCTCGCTGTGATGCAGCCGGACGGAGAGGCCCAGACGACATTCACTGAGCAGTTGCGGATCAGTGTAACGACACGTCTCTTCCTCGCCCCGGCGACCCCTCGATTAGCATCACGAGCCCGAGGAGGCTTAGACATGTCGATCGGCAACCTCGCCGAGTTCAGCATCTTCTGGAAGGGTCCGCGCCCGGCCGTGTGCGCGCACTGCAATCTTGCCGCTTCCGCCACCATGGCGTCACAGTTCCCGTTGACTCCTATTGCCTACAGCAGGGTTCACCTTGACCCCGGTGAGGCTGTGTTCGTTCAGGTGTGGCAGTGCTCCCACTGTTCCAAGGGCACCGCGTTCCTGGTCAGCTACACGGAATCAGAAGCGGTGACCCGCGACCCAGCCGAGGTAATCCCGCTATGGCCTGTCCCGTTGCCGCGCGAACTGGACCAGACTGTGCCCGGCGAGGTCCGGGATCGATTCGCCGAAGGCAGCCTCTGCGAGAACGCCGGTGCTCTCCGCGGGGCGGCAGCCATGTACCGCGCCTGCGTCGAGAAACTGGTTGAGGAACGTGGCGCGACGGGAAGGCACCTCTACGACAAGATCGAAAACCTGCGGACCAGTCTCGGGGACGACCTCGTCGACGCCCTGCATGAGGCCAGGATGCTGGGTAACGACAGCGTTCACGACGGCCTGATCTACTCTGTGGATGAGGTCGCAGACGTGGCCGAGCTCATTGTCGAAGCGACCGAGGTGCTGTACGTGCAGCCCGCCAGGCGCACCGCGATGCAGCAAGCCCGTCAGCAGCGGCGCGACGCCTCCAAGGCCATCTCTACGCCGTAAATCACTAGCTGCCGGAGCGAAGCGCTCAGGTTCGTGTGGCCAGCGCTAAGTTTGAACACGCAAAAGGGCCCCGCCCCTCCCAAGAAGGGAGGGGCGGGGCTTGTCTCCGTGCAGCGGTGGCCAATTGACCAGGGCCAAGCCGCGTTAGGGCACCGCCTAACGGCCGGGTGCTCTCGTTGCGTTCCTGGAGCAACCAGGCGTGACGATCACGAACCTAGCGCTGGTCTGGCGGAAGGTCAGGCCGGGCGGTGTGCGCGGTCTTGTAGCCGGACACCCACGTGATCAGACCCGGCAGGAGCGGGACCGCGAGAGATTCCAGCCAGTCGGGCAGCCAGGCGATGAGGTCGAGGTCGGCGTTGACGGCCTGCAGGACAGTCAGGACCGCCAGGAGGCCGAGGTAGGAGCCGGCCGTAGCGGCGGTGACCTTCCGCTCTACCGGCTTGCCGTAGCTGACGGGTTCTCCATGCATGGGTTCCTCCAATGGGGTTAGACATGCGAAAGGCCCACCCAGAGGGGCAGGCCAAGCAAGATCAGTGCGCTTCGTACAGCAGGGACGCGGGGGGAGCGGGCGCCGCGGACATGCAGCGACGCGATCGGCGATCTGAGAGGTCACCTACAAGGCCCCTCCCAGGACCACTCAGAGCATGCTCAACTGACGGGGTGCAGACTGCGATCACGAGCCTCATCGCCATCGCCGGAACACTGCTCGGCGCTGCCGCCACCTACCTCTTCCAGGGACGGGCGGCAAAGCAGGCGCGAATAGAAGCCCGCGATGAGCGGCTCTGGCAAGAACAGCTCGCCGCCTACAGTGCATTCGCTGGTGCCATCACCTCGTACCGGGCCAGGGAGAACACCTATTGGTTTGCCAAGCGGGACAACCCGAACGGCTCGACGCACATCAGCGCCCGGAGTGAGGCGTTCGCCGAGCGCGCGACCGCCAAGGCAGCGTTGTTCAGACTGCGACTGCTCAACCCGGACCCTGAGCTGAGTCGGCTCGCGTCCGAGGCGTTGGAGGTCACCACTGCTATCCACCGTGCCAAGGATGAGCCCGCACGAGCCGAGCAGGCAGAGCGTTCACAGCTCGCGCTCCTGGCCTTCGTCGAGGCCGCCTCGAACCAGGTTCGCGCCCGGACGTCGATGCATCCAACATCTGAGTCATCAGCCTCTGCATCCTGACGTGGACATGCCTGTCCGAGGTTCAGCGGGATGAGTTTCGGCACACCGCTCACGCGGCCGGCGGCTTCCACGACCAGGTGAGATCCCAGGTTGTTTCGTCGATGACGCCGGTCGGCTTCGCGCCGACCTTGTCCTGGTAGCTGGCGCACACGGCCTTCGACTTGGGGCCGTAGATGCCGTCCACGTCGATGGTCCAGCCCCGCTTGCGGAGCTTGTACTGCCAGGTCTTGACGTCGTTGCCCTGCATGTAGGGGTCGGTCAGCTTGATAACGCGGCCGGGCCAGAGCGGAATGCCGTCCTCGTACGTGATCTTGATGGGCTTCTCCAGCGGCTCATCCGGCCGTGGGGCGCCCCGCTTCACCCACGCGTACAGCCCGTCGCCGGGGCACGAGGTGGAGTAGCCGTCGCGGTGGCCCTTGATCTCGTTCCCCGCGCCGCCCTCCTCGCGCAGGTACTCGATCGCGTCCCGCAGAGCGTGCAGCAGGGCGTTGTTCGGCTTCGTGAACCCGGAGCTGCCAACCAGGCCGAGCACCGCGTAGTGGCCGGAGTTGAGGCCGGGCCCGTTCGCGGCCGGCAGGTGGTGCACACCTCGGCCGATGAACGTATAGCCGTGTGGGCAGCAGATCAGGTTGTAGCCGATGTCGATGTACGTCTCGCCTCGGCCGCCGGACATGTGCATCTGCTGGATCTGGTGGACGTGCTGCACGCACAGCCGGTGCTTGGTCGGTCCGGCGATGTCGGCCGGGACTGGACCGCCGGTGTAGTGGATCTTCACGCCGCGCGGCGAGCTGAGGCGGCTGTAGGTGCCGGACGGTGCGATCGCGTTCCAGGAGGCACGCGAAACCTTCTTCACGGGGTCACCTCTTCTCTGAGGGCTGGAGGTTGAGCCACTCGGCCACAGTGAGGCCGAGTGCGGCAGCGGGAATGTGGATCGGGAGGACGGCGGGCACGAGCAGCACGCCGTCCTGGCACGGGAAGACCGTGCCGACGGGAGGGGAAGTCAAGGCCGCGGGTCAGCCTCGGGTGAGCTGGATGAGCGCAATCACCGTGCCCGCCACGGCGACCACGATGGTGACGACAGCGATGATCTGCCGAGTCCGCTCCGCGAGCTGGCCGCGCGTCACGGCCTCCCGCTCCAGCGCGTCGAGCCTCGACTCCATCGCGACATGACGAAGCTCAGCGGCGGCCTGATTCTGCTCGACCCGCTTGACCAGCTCGGCATGCCGGTCGTCCACCTGATCCAAGCGCTGCAGGATTAAAGCGGTGGACCCGTTCGTCCGCTCGAACCCCAGCTCGACCGCGCCGCGCAGCTCCGCCAAGGCCAGCGCCAAGTTAGGCGAATCCTCGCTCACGCGCTGCCCCCGGTCTCGGCGGCGCTGAGGAACGTCAGCGGCGGCTTCAACGCGAAGCTCGGCGGAACCGTCCGCACCGACGACTCCCTGCCCCATTCGATCGCCATGCGCTTGGCCTCCACCCTGATCGGGTCGATCCGGGCCTGGCTCGTGATCGGGTCCAGCGGGTCGGCCGAGGCCGCACGGGCGGCGCCCACGTACGTCAGCGCGCCCTGCCGATCGTGCAGCGGAGCTGCCTGCATGGTGAAGCGGTGCTGCTTGACCAGCCGGATCCGCTCCAGGTGCGCGGCCAGCCGGTCAGCGTCGGATACGCCAGGCGTCCAGCAGGTGGGCAAATCGCGGGTGGCGTCCAGGATCGCGGCATGCGCCTCATCCGGCAGGCTCGGAGGGTCATCCGGGTACGGAATGCCCATCTCGTGCAGCGCGACGTCCAGCAACGTCGCCATGTCCCCCGGGTCGATGCCGTAGGCGGCCGACCTCCACTCGAACAGCGCGTGCGGCATCACCATCACGCCGACGCCGCCGACGCCGTTCGTCATCCAGATCCCCCACATCGGCTCCGCGCCGGGCGCGCCGGGGTCGATCTCGACAGGCCCGCCCTCCTTACGCGATTCGATCGCGGCACGCGAGTAGCCGAGCTCGGCGTCCCACACCTGTATGACCTGCGGCATGCCGGTCCCTTCTCCCGTTGGTGTCGTGATCAATGCCGGTGGACCCAGAAGTAGAAGGCGAACGACGTGCTGTTCGCGAGGTTCACCTGGAAACCACTGGTGTCGGACGCCGTGAGCGCCCACGCTTTCGGCACGTAGTTGTTGGTGAACGCCGACGGACCGCCCGAGCCGCCATCCCGCAGCGCGACGACCGGCCCCATGTTGGTGGCCATCGAGGTCGGCGAGCTGGGCGGCCCGTAACGGTAGATGGCCCAGTTCGGCGACGCAGCCCCGCCGACCGAGACGGACCCGGCGGCGAACGCGTCGTATGGGGAGGTCTCGTTGGCGTCCCACACCCGGCCCCTGATGTAGAACCGGCCCGTGCTGTTGAGGTAGATGAACGTGTCGAACGACGAACTGCCGGTGGAGTACCCGAACATCGCGTAGCCCTCGGCCACGTCCAGGCCGCCGCCCTGGCGGTTGGAGAACGAGGCGTCCCTGATGCCGAGCCGGACCAGGCCCGCGGCCACCTGCAGCTCGGCCCGCGCGGTCCCGGACTGGTTGGTGCCGCTGGTGATGAACGTCGTTGTCTCGCCTGGGTACCAGCCATCCTCGGCGTAGATCCGGGTGTAGTTGTTGTTGCTCGCCGGGTAGAAGCGCAGGTCCAACGTGCTGGAGTCGAGCACGAAGCGCCGGCCGGTGGCCGAACTTCGCATGACAGACCCGGTGATCATCTTGCCGGTGATCGCGTCGGCGGCGATCGTGCTGGCGGTGACAGACCCTGCCGCCAGCTTGTCAGCCGTGATCGCCGCGGCGGCCAGGTGCCCCGTCTGGATCGCCCCAGCCACGATCTTGTCGGCCGTCACAGCGTTGGCCTGGATGTGCCCGGCCTGGATCGCCAGCGCCTGAATCAGCCCGCCCGTGATCGATCCGGCGACGATCTTCGCGTCGGCCGGGATCGACCCCGAGATGATGTGCTCGGCACCGTCGATCACCTCGCCGATCAGGTCGGTGTCCACCAGCGGGTGCGTGGCCGCGACTGCCCTCGCCGACTCTCCGGACACGTTGCCCGACCGGTCGAGCGCGACGAGCCAGAACTCCCTGTCGGCGTTGTAGGGGAGACCGGGCACGACCGCGGTCCCCGCCCGCTCCAGCCACTCCACCGCCTGGCCCTCGTCCTCGGAGTCGAGCGGGTCACGCACCATGACCAGGACGCGGTGGAAGTCGGCGGGCATGCCCGTCCCTGAGCTGGTCAACCCGTCCCACGTGACCTGGACGATTCCCAGCCGGGAGTCCACGACCGGCGTCGACGGGATCGGCGGCGGCGTCTCGTCGTCCGGAATGGTGATGACCGCCGAGGTAGCGAGCTGCCCCTTGACGCCCTGGTTTGTGGCGCGCAGACCGAACCGCCACTGGCTCTTCGGGGTCAGCGGGCTGTAGGAGATCGAGGTGCCGTCGGTGTGGCCGAGCACTCGTTCTGCGCCGGTCCCCGGCGGGGTCTGCCCGATCAGCTCGTACCCGTCCACGGCCAGCGAGACGCCGTTCACGTCCGTCGAGACGGGCAGCCACGACACCGTGATCAGCCCGTGCGCGTAGCCCTCCGCGTCGAGGTATGCCTGCGGATTCACCACCAGCCCGGTCGGGGCGGCCGGGACGCGGTCCTTGCTCTCCGGCGCCGGCTCGCCGCCGTTCCCGCCCTCCGACACCCCGCCGGACAGGATGCCGTTCGCGCGCCGCGCGAGGCGGATGTCCCTCTCCAAGAACCGATCGTTGAGCACGAGGTTCCCGCTGATCAGCCCGTCGCCGTCCACCGACAGGGTGATCTGCCGGATGCGCAGCGCCTGCATGACCGCCTGGTCGCCTGGGGCACGAATCGTGTCACCCGGCCGGTAGTCGCGTAGCGGCAGGAATCGGGCCGCGTACGGCGTGATCTGCCGGGTGAGCTGTACCCGCTCCCCCGACGCCCGGTCGAGGGCGTACTGCGCGAGCAGACGTGCGGTGCCCTCGTCCTTCACCCCGCCCTGCGACTGGACCACCTCCCACCGCCCCCACGGCGCGGCAGCACCGGGATTGGTCACCTCGACCGACAGGCCGTCCTCGCCGGTGATGAGGATCGCCGACGCCGCGTCCTCGAACGTGGCATCGTCGGGGGCTTGGTCGATGTCCCGCCCGAGGCGCAGCTCGACCGGCGCGGGCCCGGAGCCGAGCTGGCGGCCGAGCACGGTGTCGGGGTTGAACACCTGCAACGTGCGGCCCTGCATCTGCCAGTCACAGACGCCCTGCTCGCCAAGGTTGATCAACACGGCCAGCAGGTCCGTGCCCGGGTCGAGGCCGAGCGTCAGCGTAGCCGCCCACTCCTGACCATTGGAGTCCTGGGCGGCGTCGAAGTCGTAGGACAGGCCGGGAAGCGTCCCACGTCCCTGCGCCTCGTCGATCATCTGCGAGACGATGTCGCCGACGCTCGCGGCCGGGAACTGCCTCTTCCCATCGATCATCCCGATCGCCGGGTACAAGGTCAGCTTGCGCAGCATCCACGAGTAGCCCGGCATGTCGTAGGAGCGGCTGAGCGCCTGATCCGCGCCGTCCCCGGACCGTTTGATCCGAAGGAACCGGCCGTTCGCCGGCTCCGTCCACGCCCCGCCCGCCGACCACTCCACCGCCACCTCACACGGCGAAGCGAGCCACTGCGAACCGGCCGCATGCCCGGAGTACGTCACCTTCAGACTCGGCGGGTCGTTGAGCGGCATGCCCATCTCGAACCCGAGATGCCGCCCGAGCACTCCGAGTCGTGGCCCGTTCGGCTGGTAGGCGACCAAGCGCAGCCCGAACCGCATCGGCTCGCCCGGCGTGATGACTTGCACAGATTCTCCAACCGCACATTGATGTGGCTGACCTTGCAGAAATGCGACCGATGAGGCAGAACAGCAATGAGGACGATTGACCTCGGCCGCCTGATGCGTCTACAGGCATCTGCAGCGACTCAAGGAGGCGCATGTGACACGCCGGGCACGTCGAGTGGTACTGGCAATATTGCTGCTGGCCGCGCTCGCTCTAATGGCCGGGAGCCTTATTCTCTCACCTGCAGCCCTAAGGCTCATGACTAATATGATTCCACCTGACGAGTGGGCTGTTTTGAGCGAGATAGGGCAGGCGTATGGCCCGGCTTCCGCCCTACTGGCAGCCCTTTCTCTTCTAGGGGTCGCCTATTCGCTGATCGTGCAGGCACGGACCGCTGGCATCATGGCTCAAGATTCAATGAGGACAATGCACCTCGACCTAATCCTCCGCTCAATTGATCGCCCTGCTCTGAGTCAGGCACACGGAGGGCAGTGGTCTGGTCCAGAGGACGATTTTGATACGCAAATCAAGGTAATGGCTAACGCCTGGACGAGCTATTGGTTCGGCATGCACGCTTCTGGCGTTATGGATGACAATCTATTGCGGACAGTGGCAAGGAACTATTTCAGGGGGGAAGCTGGTAGAGCGCACTGGCGAGCCAATGCGTACGGATATCGCGCCGACACGCAGGGGCGACGCAAGCGAACCTTCTGTCGAATCATGGACGAAGAATTAACAAGGGCCGAGCCTGTGAAACCCAACCCGCTTGTATCCCCTCCGCCCGCCGTGCACAAAGAGCCCATCTTGATCAGGCTACTCGCAGGGATTTGCCTGGTCCTGGCAGCCGCCATCTACAGGAAGTGGCGCTTCCGAAGATGAGGCAGAAACCGAGCGGGAAAGGCGGTCTACATTCGGAGCTTCATCCGATCTGCGCCGCTACCTGATCTGGGCCGTGAACTTACCCGTCTGATCCGCTGCTTCGACGCATGGTTGTACAAAGGTGCGTTCGAAACCGGAGCAATCTCTTCACACCGTTTCTATGTTGGTGCGGGTTAGTTAGTTCCAGTCGTCAGCGGTGACCATGATCACGCGATCCAGCAGGTCGCCATACCCAGTGGCACCGGCCACCAGTTCAACGGGGGGCAACGTCGCTCGCTGCCCTACCCGGCTGCGCATGCCGAACAGCGAGTTCTTGAGGAACTGGTCACCGCCCGGGAGACCGGGCAGCTCAACCGGCCTCGTGGACAGCAGCTTCGGCGGCGTCGTGTACGCGGCGACGAGGACCGCCACCCACACGAACCGATCCGTCGCCGGAGCGGGCACGGGATTCGGCACCCCCGGCTCGGACTCCAGCCGCCAGCGGCGATTGCCTTGCTCCGAGAACGCGTCCGTGCGCGGCACCGACGAGTACACCGACATGGTGCCCAGCTCCTCCGCGTAGACGGCGACTCTCGACTCACCACTGACGAGGCCGGACGCCGGCGCGCACGTCGTCACCCACACACCATTGATCGACAGGCCGGCAGGCTGCACGAGCCGCGCCATGTACACCGCGCTGACCTCGGCCGGAGGCTGGACGGAACTCGTGCATGCGTCAGGGTGAGCAGACGACATCCAGCCGCCCCAGCCAAGCGGGGCCCCCGGAGGAGGAGGCACCATCACCGGCGTGCCCGCGGGCGGCGGCTCCTGCGGCTCCTGCGTGCATGAGCAGTTCACGGTGATCGAGCACATGATCTTTACTCCTTATCTGCCCGCTCAGACGCGAGCAAGTACCTGTCGATGTCCAACCTCATGGCCGCGATCCGCACTGGATCGGTCCGGACGCCGTCGCGCAGCACCTGCAACGGATCGGCCTGACCACGCCGGACCGCTGACCTCGATGTGGCCACCTCCCCGAAGCGCTCCTTGCAGGCGGCAACCTGGCCGAGCACACGCGCCCGCGCGGAGGTCGCATCGCCCTCCAGCACAGGAAGAGCGTCCTCCTGGCCATCGGCGTGCATCGCGTGCAGCAGCGGCGTGTACAGCAGCACCTCGATCGCCTCGTCCACCGTCTCCAGGCCGTGCTCAGCCATCCGAATCTCGAACGCCTCCTTCGGCCACGACGCGGCGAACGCCTCGCCGCCGTCGTCCAGCGGCTCATAGAAGATGAGCCAGCTCTCCGGCCCCTCGACCACATCCGAGATCCGCCACCGCTGCACCATCACGTCACCCCATGCTGTCTCCAGGCCCACACATGCAGGGCCACCGTGAACGTGGGCGGACTGCCCAGGCTCGATTCGCTCGACCGCAGCGTGAACCCGCCAGTCCCCGGGTTACGCATGTGAAATGACAACCTGTCCGGGACCGGGTTGTCGGCCGAGAACACGAGCCGCGGCGTCGACGCCAGCGTGACGGCGAACCCGACGAAGTACGTGGCCGCGGCCCCGCCCGACTCCGGCAGCGACCGCGCGAACATGAGCATCCCGGCGCCCGTCTCGAACGACCACGTGCCCCGGAACGTGGTATAGCCCGTCGTGGATGTGCCACCCCGAGAGAACAGAAACCGGTTCAGGCGGCCTTGGATGTCGTTGTGGCCGACCTCGAGTTGTGTCGGCTGCGCGAACATGTAGCCGCCCCCGGCGAGCCCGTCGCTGGCCTGGACCATGTGCATGCGCCACTCGTCGCCGCGCTGGATGACGTAGGAGCGGCGGGTGGTGTCGGGCGACAGGCCGGACACGTGGATGATCGCGCCGTCGCTGTCGGCGTACGTGCGGGCGTAGTTCGTTCCGCTGCCCGGGTAGTAGCGGATCTCAGGGTCGGCCGCCCCGGCCGGGTTGATGATGATGCGTCGGCCGGTCACGCCGGTCGCGAGCTGGCCCACGATGCTGACCGCGCCGGACGCGGAGGAGATGAACACCGTCTGCACGCTGGAGGCGTTGTAAGCCTCCAGGCCCGAGCTGTTGAGCTCGACGCGCGCCCCTCCCGGATCCCCGGCGACGATCCGGGAGGCCAGCGCGAGCACAGCCTCCAGCTTCGCGGCGGTGATCGCCCCGGCCGCGATGTGCCCAGCGAGGATCTGACCGGCGGCGATCTTCGCCGCGGTGATCGCGTTGGCCAGGATCGCGCCGGTGGTGATCGAGTCGTTCGCGGCGTCGCCCTGGACGAGCTGCACCGCGGCGATCGTCGCGGTGGCCGAGCGCGCCGAGGTGTTGCCGGAGCGGTCGATCGCGGTGAAGGAGAACTCCCTGTCGAGCCCGTACGGCAGGCCGGGCACCATCAGCGACCCGGCCGCGTCCATATACCCGATCTCCTCCCAGCCGGGGGCCAGCGGGTCCTGTATCCACACGAGCACCCGGTGGAAGTCGGCGGGCATCGGGGCTGCCCCGACGCCGAGCCCGTCCCATGCAACGTGCACGACGCCGAGCCGGGACGCGAGCGTGGGAGCGGTCGGCACGGGCGGCGCGGTCGTGTCGTCCGGGATCGTCACCGCCACCGAGCTGGAGAATAGGCCCTTCTTACCCAGGTTCACCGCGCGGACCTTGAACTGGTACTGCTGCCCGACCACCAACGGCGAGAACGTCGCGTTGGTGTCGGCGGCCTCCGTCGCGGCCACCAGATACCAGGGCGCTCCGACCTCGTTGATTCGCATGAACAGCTCATAGCCGCCCACGGTCAGCGCCACGGCGTTCACGTCCTGGGTGACCGCGCCCCACGTGGCGGTCACCTGCCCTCTGGGCAGGCCGTGCTCGTCGATGTACGCGAGCGGATCGACAATCAGCCCGGCCGGAGCCGCAGGTGTGCGCGGCGTCGGCGACTCCGGCGCCGGCCGCGCACCCGACCCGCCCTCGGCCGTCGAGCCACCGACGATGCCGGCCGTGCGGCGGGCCAACCGCAAGTCCCTCTCCAACAGGCGATCGTTGAGCACCAGGTTTCCGCCCAGCACGCCCTTCTGATCGCGGATGATCGTCATCTGCCTGACGCGCAGCGACTCCATCGCCCCGCCCTCGCCCGGCGCGAGAATGCGGTCCCCGGGACGGTAGTCCCGCCACGGCAGCCAGCGCGCGGTGTGCGGGGTAATCTGCCGCGTCCGCTGGACGCGCTCGTGCCCAACCCGCAGCAGCAGCGCCTCGGCCAGGAGGAACGCCGTCCCCGGATCAGACACGCCGCCCTGGCCGATCGCCGCCTCCCACCGGCCCCAGGGAGCTTCGGCGGCCCCGTTCGTGAACGACATGCGGAACCCGTCATCGCCGACCACGAGTGCCGATGTGGCCGCGTCCTCGTAGGTGCCGATGTCGGGAGCGGCCACGATGTCACGCCCGAACCGCAGGTCAACCGGCGCGGCACCGCTGGCCAGGTCCCGCCCCAGCACGGTGTCGGCGTTGTACGCCTGCAACGTGCGCCCGTTCATCCGGAAGTCGAGCGTGCCCTGCTCGGCCAGGTTGATCAGCGTCGTCAGCGCGTCGATCCCCGGCTGGTAGTAGATGGTCAACACCTTCGCCCACGGCTGGCCCGCGCTGTCGTGCGTCGGCGTGAAATCCCAGGAGACGCCCGGCACCGCGCCGCGCGCCTGCCCCTCCTGCAGGAACGTGGCCAAGATCGCGCCCGGCGTCGAACTCAGGAAAGGTCGCTTCCCGTCGACCAGCGGAGCTGAGCCGGGAAAGAGCACCACCTTGCGCAGCATCCACGCATAACCGGGGAGCTCGAACCGGCCCATCCCGGCCCGATCCGTGCTGTCACCACGACGCTTGATTCGCAGGAACCGGCAATCCGGTCCCTCTGTCCAGGTCTGCCCATCGATACTCCACTCGACCGCGACCTCGACCGGCCCAGCCAGCAGATCCGTGTTGACCGCGTTCGCGCTGGTGGACAACATGAGCGCGGGCACATCGTCGAGCGGGCACGCGACCTCCAGGTTCGATGCATGCGGAAGCACCCCCAGACGGGCCCCATTGGGAGCATGAACGACTAACCGCAGCTCCAGCATGATCGCGCTCCTCCCCCCGGTCAGGAAGTCCCACGGCCACGCTCAGCCCGCGTATCCGATCAGGATGGGCCGGAACACGAGTTGTCGAGGACGATCTCGCTGTGCAGAAGTTGGCGCCGGTCGAACGTCAGTTGCAGGCCGTTCCGGCCGCCCACGACCGTGGTCTCGTGACCGTGGGCATGAAGCTGCCGTTGCAGCCACACCGCTTGAGCGATGCGGTACCGCGCTGAGGCGTACGCGGCGTCGTAGTGCTGAACAACCACGCACGCTGGGCGCAGCACGGCGGCGATGGCGGGAACGGCATCCGTGTGGAGGTGCCAGTCGCAGGCCGCGGCCCGTTCCGGAACGGCGTGGCGGTCGGTGCCACTGGCGTGGGCGATCACGAGGGCCGTCTGCGGCAGCAGCGCCGCCACGGCGTCGAGCAGCCCGTCGAACAGGCCAGTGTCCCCGGTGTACCAGACGCCGCCGCCCGGGGTATCGAGAGCGAACCCGATCGCGGTGCGGGTTTCATCGCCGTGCTCGTGGTGGACCGTCGGGGTCGCATGGACGACGAGGTCGGCGAGTTTCACCGCCTGCTCGCCTTCCGCCAGGCCAGCGAGGTGGGTGAGCGTGCAGGTGTCGACGCGGCGCATGTGGAAGGGCGTGAACGCGGCGAACCGCTGGATCACCGTCGAGTTCGCGGCCAGGAGCACGCGGCCTGGCCGCTGTCGGGCGCTCATCGCGCCTTCCAGACAGGGGATGACGTCGGTGTAGTGGTCGGGGTGGAAGTGGGAGACCAGCACCGCGTCCACGTCGGCGAAGTCGAACCGGCCCTGCCGGGCGAGCTGGAGCAGCAGGCCGAGCGCGGCAGGCCCCGGATCGACGATCACGCACGATTTGCCTGTCCTGATCAGCACGCCACCGGCGCCCCCCGCGAGCATGCCGTAACGGTGCCCGAGCGCCCCGAGCAACGTCACCTCTGTCGCGCCAGCAACGACCGGAGGAGGCGCCTGGCCGAGGCGGGGCGGATGGGCGTGCATACGTCGATGCGCGTCGTCGGCCTCGTCGAGGATGCCGGCCAGCTCTTGCGTGCTGGAGGAGCGCAGCCAGGCGTGGAGTTGGCCGAGGTCATCGGACGGCCCGTCATGGTGCACCGGCGTTCCCCCGAGGTCTGCTCGTCACGTCGGCACGAGTATCCCCCGGCTGTGCCCCGGCCCGGCGAGCGGCGATCCGCAGGGTGGGCTGAGCTTTACGAACCTCTATCGATGAGGCTCGTGAACGAGAAAGTCCTGCGCTAGACGCTCACCCTCCGGACAGCTCCGCCACGCTCTGCCGAAATCGCCCCACTACCGCGGCACCGGGAAAGTTGCGCTCAAGCATCGAGTGGAGACTGAAACAGCGCGTCACTATCGCCGCAGCGTGACGCGGCGTCGCGAGCGCGTCCAAGCCGTGAATCACCGCCTGCTCAGGATCGCCGAGCTGAGCAGATGCGGTCCCGAGGTCGAGCGCGGTGATGGCCCTCCTGGTCGGCGACATGCTCGGATCCTGCTCGTACACGTCCATCGCCTGCAACGCGAAGTCGCGGGCCTGCCCAGCATCCCCCAACCAGAGGCAGGACGTCGCGGCCACCGACCACACTCGCGCCGCATCGGCACTGAACAGACCCGTCGCATGCGCCGCGTGCCGCTCCGCATGGCCACGCAGCACCGTCAACATCTCCGACGCCGGACCCGCGTGCCCCAGGCGGGCGTGCGCCCGCGCTACCTGCCCCGTCAAACGCGTCTGCGCCGCAGTCCCGGCCGGCGCCACCGCGACGCCATGCTGCGCGGCACGGAGTGCCTCGTCCGGCTGGTCGTTGTACAGCCACGTCGTCGCCTCGACATCCCACGCCCACGCGACCGCCTCCGGATGATCAGCCTCGTCCGCGTGGTGACGAGCATCTGCGGCAAACGCCAGAGATGCCCGCACCTGACCGCGATCGCCCGCCGCCCACGCCAGCACCAGGGACAGCCAAGCCGCGGCGACGTACAGCTCGCGCCGCTGCTTCAGCGTCGTGCGGTGCTGGAGCAGCGTGGAGACATGACGGCGATCCCCGAGAGCGGCTTCCCACAGCTCGTCGGCGCTGTAACGGGCGTAGTGAAGGCCGTAGTCGGTGATGACGCGTTGCAGGTGTGCGAGGCTGCTCGGCCCGAGGTCGGTTTCCTCGCTGCGGCGGGTCAGCTCACGCGCCTCCTGTTCAGCGGTGGCCAGCAGTCCCGGAGCGATCAGCGCTGCAGCGCCCAACCGCGCAGCACCGCGCAGAGCGTCACGTCGGTTCGTACGATCACCCCCTGAAGGTGGCGTGTAGTCGGTGGCAAAACCGAGCTGGACCGGGCCGGTCTCGTACAGCCGGGCAAGCCGGTCCTGATAGTCGGCATCGGCATGGCCACCGCTCTCCCATCGCCGCAGAGCCCGAACCTCCACTCCACGTGCGGGTAGCCCCTCCGATGCGGCCACCTCGATCAACCGATCAACGGCATCTTGCGGACTCCACCCACGCGCAAGGCGGTGGCTCTTCAGCCGGCTGTGGCCGCAGCAGAGGTGAATCTCCTGGGCGATGTCGTTGTAGACCTGCACAGGCACCTTGTCGCCGAAATCGACAGCCGCGCGGACGCGGATCTCGCCTGGGTGCGTTTCGTGAGGTCTCAACAAGATCTCCTTGCGAGCACGGACGACAGCTTCTGTGTCACCCTCCCGCCGCCAAGCTCGTCCGGCAAGGGCTGACCGCGCCCTCTTCCTGGACCGTAAGCGCCCCTGATAGGGGCGTCAATTGCCACTGGCGGCACCTTCGCATCACGGCGGACAGTCAGTGCCTGGACCTTATGGGAGGGAGACAGGGACATGGCAGACGCCGCCGACTACTTCCAGAACCCGCCGCCACGGCGCACCGCCGCGCTGGCGCTGCTGGAGCACGACGGCCAGTACGTCATCATCAGCCGCTCGTACTGGACAGAGGTGTCCCGCTGGGGGCTGCCCGGAGGGTCCGCCGCCCCCAACGAACACCCGCGCAGGGCCATGAGCCGGCTCCTGGCCGAGAAGCTCGGGCTGCGCCTCACCCCTCAGGCGCTGATCGCCGTGGACTACTCCCCGCCGGTGCCCGGCCACTGCACCGAGGGCCTGAACTTCGTCTACCACGTGCCCCTCCCCACCCGCGCGGAGATCAGCGTGGTGGACAACAGCGGCTACACCGAGGCCCGCTGGGTCACCGCCGAGGAGGCGGAGGACCTGGCGGTCGATCACGAGCTTTGGCGCATCAACGAATGCCTGGCAGCCCTGCGCGGCGGCTTCACCGCCGACCTGCTGAAGGGGCTGCCGTTCCCCTCTCCCCACTCCCGATAGGAAGGTGATCGTCGTGTTTCTGCCCTACTCCGTCATCGAGCAGCTAACCCCGGAGCAGGTGGCGATCTGGGAAGCCCACTTCGCCGGCGACCGCCACGAGCGGGCCCGGTCGATCGAAGAGGGCATCTGGCGGCGGACCCAGGACCCCGCCAACGCCGAACTGTCCGGCTGGGACCCCGACAGCGACGGCCGCCGCCGCGTCGTCCACTACCGGTACAAGTACGACCTGGACTACACCTTCCCGATCCCGCGCCTCGTGCTCACGGACCTGTACCTGTTCCACTCCTTCACCGCCCCCAAGGCCGAGATCGATGTCTACCGCAAGAACCTCGACTCGTGGCTGCGGGCCGGCGGCTGGAGGGAGAAGCCGGACGGCTGGAGCAAGGGCGACCTCCGCGTCACCCTGACCGACTACGACGAGCACCCTCAGGACGAGCGTGCCGGACGCGAGACTCCCCACGGCTTCCGCTCGGTGGACGTCACCTTCGTCTCCGACGGGTACGAGGTGGCTCGCGCCGTCCGCAACCTGCCCTGGGACGTGCTCGCGGGCGGCATGCGCGTCAAGGAGCAGCGCGGCAACCCGACCATCGCGCCCGACCTGACCGGGCTGCTGGACTACCTGCCCTTCCAGGTAGAGGTGGGCTGCGGAACCAGCATCGAGGCGGGCATCCCGCCGCTGCACTACCTGCACGAGGTGTACCGGGTGACCGCCCGCAAGGACAACACCCTCACCCAGTCGCACGCATTCACCATGAGCCCCGAGGCCGACACCCTCGTGCAGGAGATGCTGCTCGACGCCACGGGCAAGGCCGCCGACCTGGTCCGCATGTTCAAGGCGTGCTTCCTGGCCCAGCCCACCGCCGCCCACCAGGCCCTGAGGGCCCTTCGCGACGCCGGTCACCTGGTCGGCCCGGTCATCACCCACAACTTCGACACCCTGTCGGCGCGGGCCGGGCTGCCCGAGGTGTTCGTGCGCCGCTACGACCAGAAGATCCCGCCCGTGCCGCTCCTGGACCAGGCCAAGGCACTGCTCGTGGTCGGACTGCACGCCGACCGGCGCGCGGTCCAGGCCCGCGCCCGTGCGAAGGGCATGAAGATCTTCTACGTGGACCCGGAAGGGCTCATGGAGAACGGCTCCTTCAAGGAGTACCCGATCGAGGGCGCGCGCGCGGGCGACATCATCGTCCGCCAGGCCGCCCTCACCGCCCTGCCGCAGCTGTGCGAGCTACTCAACCTCAAGATCAGCCCGACTTCCTGAAGGTCCGCTTCCGCGGCCTTCGCTCGGGATAGCTTGCTGGGGCGCACCGACCGTGCGCCCCAACAGGACAAATCCGACGAATGGATCATGATGCGCGTATCCGTGATCGGCTGCGGCCACCTCGGCGCCCCTCATGCCGCCGCGATGGCCGAACTCGGCCACGAGGTGATCGGCGTCGAGCTCGACCCCGAGAAGTGCAAGTCGTTGGGGGCCGGCGTCGCCCCCTTCTACGAGGCCGGGTTCGCCGAACTGCTCGCAGCCCACACCGCTACGGGCCAGCTCCGCTTCACCACCGACCTGGGCGAGGCCGCCGACTTCGCCGACCTGCACTTCATCGCGGTCGGAACCCCGCTACGGCCGGACGGGGACGGTTACGACACCAGCCAGGTGATCGGCGCCGTCGAGGCCCTGCTGCCGCTGCTGCCTCCCCGGCCTGCCACGATCGTCGGCAAGAGCACGGTCACGGTCGGCACCGTCGCCCAGCTCCAGCACATCATCGACGAATTCGGACCAGCCGCACGCGTCGACCTGGTGTGGAACCCGGAATTCCTGCGCGAGGGACACGCCATAGAGGACACGCTGCGCCCCGACCGGATCGTGGCCGGCCTGTCCAGCCCGGAAGCCCGCGCGGCGATCGAGGAGGTGTACGCGCCCATCCTGGCCAGCGGCGTCGCCGAGCTGATCGTCACCGATCCGGCCACGGCCGAGGTGCTCAAGAGCGCCGCTAACGCGTTCCTGTCCACCAAGATCTCCTTCATCAACGCCATGGCCGAGGTGTGCGAGATCACCGGAGCAGACGTCAACACGGTCGCGTACGGGATCGGTATCGACAAGCGGATCGGGCACGGCGGTATGCGACCCGGCATCGGGTACGGCGGCGGCTGCCTGCCCAAGGACGTACGCGCGTTCACCCACCGCGTCGGCGAGCTCGGCGCGCACGACGCGTACGGGCTCCTGACCGCCGTCGAGCACGTCAACGAAGGCCGGGGCCACGCTGCGGCCGAACTGGTGGAGAAGGCCAATGGCGGCCCGCTCGACGGCAGCAGGATCGCCTTCTTGGGCACCTCCTTCAAGGCCGGCACATCCGACGTGCGCGACTCGCCCGCGCTCCGGCTCGCCAGGCGGCTGGTCGAACGCGGCGCGACCCCGGCCATCTACGACCCCGAAGCCCTCGACGCCGCCCGCATCTACCACCCCGAATTCACCTACGCCGACACTGTCGCCGACGCCCTGCAGGGGGCTGACTTGGTGGTGATCGGCACCGAATGGCCACAGTTCACCCACGACCCCGACCTGCCCGACGAGGCCGCCGCAGTCGTGCGTCGCCGGGTGCTTGTGGACGTCCGCAACGCGGTCGACGCAGGCCCGTGGATCCTCGCCGGATGGCAGGTATGGCAGCTCGGCCGCCCAGCTCAGCACCCGCCCTACCCGACCAGCCAGACCCCCTGGAGGTTGCCCATGAACATGGAGACGATGTGGACCCAGATCCGCGCCCTGCGTGAGCGTGACGAGCGGCGCAGCCACGCTCCTGACCCCGCAAAGGAACTCCTCCTCGTGACCAAGGTGTCGGAGGAGGCGAACGAAGCGGCCGAGCTGTACAGGCGCTGGCGCGGCTGGGGCACGGACGGCCCGCAGACCGCCACCCTGGCCGAGGTGCAGGACGAGCTGTGCGCCGCCATCCTGGCGGGCATGGTCACCCTGGACCGGATCTCTCCGGACAAGAGCGCCGGCAGTCATTGGGAGCGCTACCTCGCCTACGGCTTCCAGCGGGCTGCACGGGAGAACGCGGCAGCCGCGGCGGAATGACGCTTCGTCTCTACGGGCTGCGTCTGCTCAGCACGCATGCTGAGCGGACGCAGCCATGGGCTCGGTCGCCGCGCCCGGCCTCGATCACCAGCATCGACCGCCATCTGCGACAGCGGGGCGGGCCTGGCTTCCTGTGGCGGCCACGCTAGTAATCGCGCAACCGAATCGCCTCTTGAGATAGGCGGACCCTGCGCGAAAACGCACCATCCTCCCCCGGAGCACACCTCATGCTGTCCGCAAAAGAGCCATTCACCACGGTCTATGCCTGGCGTGTCCGCAGCGACGCCGATCGCGAAATCTCAGGTGTGACGGGCTACCAGGGAAAGGCACTCGGAGCCATGCTCGCCGCGTTCGGCGAACTGCCCGGCGCCTCCCTCCAAGCAGACCTGCGCATTGCTGGCGTCGATCCCCGTGAAGTGGCGGTGCAGTACCTCCGCACCCGGACCATCGTCCGCGCCCAACGGACGCCCACCCGCCAGCCGACGGCCCGCCCGCCGCTGCCCAGGCTGGGAGAATGACATGGACCAGCTTCTCCCCACCACCAGGGGCCAAGCCCTGCAGTACACCCTCAACGCTCAGGTCCAGTCCTGGCGCAAGCTCGTGCTGTCCCGCCTGGCCGCACGAGACGCCAACGGCCGGCTCGCCGAGCTCGCGTGGATGTCGGCCATCACCTACACGGCCTACGACAGCCAGATGGCCAGCGCCAGCCGCCTCCTCCTGCAGGGCATACCCGTCCCCCAGGTGCTCGGCGCGCTCGGCGCGCGCGACGTCCCCTCTCTGCTCGTCCTCTGGAGGCCGTGGGCCGCCCACCAGAGCGAACTGTTCCGGCTCGGGCGCGGGGTGCTGTCGCCACAAGACGCAAACCACGTCACCGCCCTGCTGGCGACGCACAACATCAGGCCGCAGTCAGGAGAGATCGCATGAACAGCAGCAGAGCCTTCCGACACTGGGGCTACCTGGACAACGCCAGAGCGGCTGTCGACCCGGTGCTGTTCGCGCCGATCAGACCCGGCGAGGAGAACGGCCTCGAATACCTGCCCATTCAGGGGGCGGAGGGAGTTATCGCGCTCCGCCGCCCGCAGAGCCCCGACGAGGTCGTGATCGTCGCCCTGCTGGAGCTGGCGACGCTGATGAGCATCATGCCTCAGCCGTAGCTCACCGACGTCCGGCATCCCTTCCGCAAACCGATGCCGGATGGGCCCGCCGATTCGCGGCGGCGGGCTCCCCTCCTCCGCACCACACCGCTGTGGAGGGAGTGGCCAGGACAAGAGAAAGCCGCCTCCTGATCCTGGCCACTCACGGACCGCCCCACACGCTCCGCCACCATCAGCACGAGCGTGGCGATGCGTGCGGGCAGCAAGGATCCAACCACCTCAGAGAAAGAGAATCAGCATGTCACAGCGACGCACACCCCTGGCAGAGCGCGTCAACGACCACATCGAGTTCTCCGACCCGAACGTCGATGACGGGCCCACGGTGATCGCGACGCTCGACGAGTGGGGCGCGTTCCTGCTCGCCCTCCAGGAAGACGAACAGCTGACCGAGGGTGCCGTGCGGACGAGGACCGACGACGCGGGCGTGGTGAGCATCTGGCACGTCCACGGCAAGGACGCCCCGGTCACCCTCGCGGCCCCGGACTGGACCGAGTTCGTCACCCTGGTGAAGCAGGGAGAGTACGACATCGAGCGGCTGCCTCACCAGGCGGCCCAGTCGGCCTGACCGTCACCACAGCAGGAAGGGTCGCAGCGTACTCGGGGACGCTGCGGCCCTTCCGCCCGTTCTACGGCTGGTTCAGCGCAGCGCGATCAGCGGGGTCATCCCGAAGGCTTGCCACTGGCCCAGTTCCAGCACCGCGGGCGGCTCGTCGTGCTGCATGCTGATCCAGCAGGCGTCGGCGGTGAACGGGGCAACAGCCGACTCAGGCTTGTACGCCGCCACGCCGCCGTTCTCCATGAGCCCCAAGGACAGCACGACGTGCACCCATCGTCCCTCCGAAGCGGCGGGGACCACCTCGTACAGTGGCGATGCGGCCCACCCGGCCCCGACACCAGCAGCCGTCGCCGCCGTACCGGCCACCGGAACGGCCGGCTGGCCGTGGCCCGATTCGTAGATGGCGGCCCGCCAGGTGCCGGTCGTGGTCTGGGTGTTGCGGAAAGCGGTCCAAACGGTCTCGATCGTCTGGCCAGCAGGCACGTACATCATGACCGCGTACGAACCCGGCGTGTCACCGGGAGGGCTGATCAGGCGGTCCTTGGCCAGCCAGGTGGGCACCGTCTGCGCGAATCCCCACTGGAAGAGTGCGCTCTCCAGGTGGTAGTGCGGCTCGGGCGGGCCGGACAGAGAGGGTGCGGCGGCGATAGCGGTGTCGTGCATGGATCTCCTCACAGGAACGAACGACGGGCCCGTATCTCAAGCCCGGATGCCGATGTGGTGGACGTGGCTGTCGCAGTCACGAGAACCGCGCGGGAGTGCGGGTCACCCACGGCGATCGCGGGCGTCAGGTGCAGCCAGCGGAACGCGCTCCCCGGCCCCGTGGCGATGATGCTGCCGGTCACGTCCGTCCCGGACGTGAAATCCCAGGTATCGGAGGTGACGAGCCGGGCCCGCATCTGCCCGCAGTCGATGAGCAGCCGCTGCCCGGCCAGCAGGCCGGAGGAACGGCCCACTGAGCCGCCGCTCGCGACGTCGGTCATCGACGGGTTGACGGCCGGACCGGTGACGCGCAGGACCGCGTCCACGATCGGGCCAGTGCTGCCCGCGAGCGGGGTCACCAGCTGGCTGGCCGCGTTCGCCGCCCCGGCCCAGGTGACTTCGGCCGGGTCACGCCAGTACACGCCGGGGATCTTGCAGACAGCGGTGAGCCGGGCCCGGGCCGCTGAGGTGTTGATCTCCGGCTCAGACACCGCTTCCACGGTGATGCCCGCGACGCGCACGATGCTGCCCGCCGTGTAGGTGAGCTGCATCAGCCGGTGCCGCACCCCCAGCATGGCCGAGACCGCTTCAAGATTGTGCTCTAGCTGCTCGAACCCGCCATCGGCCCCGGCCGGGGTGCGGCCGGTCACGCCGAGCACGAGCGGCAGCGTCGTGGTCTCCAGGTCCAGCCCATACACCGGCAGCTCGCCGGCCACCCCCGGGACCGTGACGCTGACCGACCTCGCGCCGGGGATGGGACGACGTTTCGTCCCTACCTTGGCCCGCCAGCACCCGGCCGGATGATCGAGCGGTACTCCGTCGAGGTGATACATCGGCATCTACAGCACCCCCAACATTCCCGCGTAGGCCAGGCCCCGGTTGACGGTCTCGCTGGTCGGCTCAGCAACCGGGTTGATCGCCGTCACCTGGATGTTCACCGGACCGCCCGGCCGGTCGTGCGTCCCGGTCACGGCCCGGCCGGTCGAGCCGATGTCCACGCTCAGCTCCGGCCGGAACGACCGCTCCAGGTCACCGGCGATCCTGCTCGCGGTGGCCAGAACCGTACGAGCCGAGTTCTGCATGCCCTGCGCCATGCCGAGCATCGTGAAGTGGCCGATCTCCGCGAACAGCGTGGAGGGCGAGTTGATGCCCATCGCCTGCCGCACCCAGTCCGGCAGGATGTTGCGGAAGAACCCCCAGATCACGTCCCGAAACCACCCGGCCGCCGACTGGATGCCGTTCCACAGCCCTTGCAGGAGCTGCCAGCCGAGGTTGTCGATCACGACCAGGAACTCCAAGATCGCGCGGCCGGCAGTGGCGATCGCGCCTTCCAGGTCGCCGCGCAGCAGCGCCGCCGCTGACTGCACCAGCGTGATCAGCGGCGGCAGCAGCGTCGTGACGAGCTGCAGCAGCGGCGGCAGCAACGGCAGGATCACCGGCAGCAGCTCCGCGACGGCGCCGACCAACGTGATCACCGCGGGCGTCACCTGCACCAGCGCCTGCAGGAGGACCTGACCGAGCTGCCCGCCGACCTCGGCGAGCAACGCGATCACCGGGCCCAGGATCGGCACCAGCCCGGTCACCAGCTGCGCGGTCAGCGCCGCGAGCTGCGGCAGCAGCGGAGCCACCGCGGGGATCACACTGGCTGCTAGCACAACCGCTAGCGCACCCAGGAGCGGCAGCATCGGAGCCAGTTCCCGGGCCGCGAGCGCGAACGCCGCGACCAGCAGGTTCAGCGACGGCAGGCTCGCCTGCACGGCGGCCGCGAGGACCTGAGCGACGAGCGCCGCGAGCTGGCCGACCACCGGGAGCAGCGGAGCGACCGCGACCATGATCGACGAGAACGCCGTGGCGAGCGGCACCAGAGCGGGCGCGACGGCCTGAACCGCCCGCCCGAGCGCGGCGAAGATCACCGACACCCCGGGGAACAGCGCGGCCAGCGCGGGGACGACCGCCTGAATCGCGGCGGTCAGGACGGGCCCGATCTGCACGGCGAGCGCGGCCACGAGCGGCGCGAGCAGGCCAACCCCTTCGGCGACCGCGACGAGCGCGGGCGCGAGTGCTGAGCCCATCTGCCCGAGGGCGACGAAGATCGCCGTCAGGGTCTGCTGTCCGGCCAGCGAATTGACCCACACCGCGATCCGGTCCAGGACCGTACCGAGGACGCCGAGCGCGTCGCTCCCGGTCGCCCGCATGGCCGCGAAGACGCCGGACACGATGTCCCACACGTCGGACGCGATCCCGCCGAGCTGGCGCAGGACCTGAACGGCGCCCTCCATCCAGGCCAGAGCCCGCCCCGAGTCGGCCGCCCGTGCCAGGAAGTCGCCGAACCGGACCGCAAGCTGGGCCAGCTCGGGCGCGAGCCCGGCCGCGAACTGGGCGCCGACCTGCGTGATGCGGGCCAGCCCGGTCAGTACGGGATCGATCGCGACGGCCAGCTCATCGACCGCGCGCCGCAGGGCCGCGAACACCGTGGTGATCGCGGACACGGCGACACTCGACCGGGCGAACTCGGCGACCCGCACAGCAGCGCTGGCGATCGCGCTAGCTACGGACGACATGCCGATCGCGAGCGGGCCGACGAGCACGTCCGCGAGCGCTGTGAGCTGGCCCGCGAGCGGCGCGAACAGCGCGTCCTGGACGAAGTTCCGCACCGCGAGCAAGACGGGCCGCAGTTCTCGCAGCTCCCGGGCCGCTGCCTGCGCGGCCGGGGACAGGCCGGAGATGGCCTCCTCGAACTTCTTCTGGTCCGCTCCCAGAGCGGCCTCGAAGGCGTCGCCCACCCCGGACAAGGCCACGGTCAGGGTGAGGAGCCCGGCCGCGCCGAGCGCTGCCGCGCCCGGAAGCGCCGCGACCAGGCCGACAGCGGGAGCGAGCGCCGCCCCGAGCGAGATCACGCTGTTGGTGACCGCGCCGGCGGCGGCGGACAGGATCGCCATCCGGGCCGCCGCGGCGACGACCTCGACGCCCATCCGGGCCACGGACGTGGTGATCCCGGCCACGGAGGTCCGGAACCGGCGTGACGCCTGCTCGGCGTCGCCGACCGCGCGTCGTAACCGGGCGGCGAACGACTGGTCGCGCAGGTCGATCGTGACGAACAGCTCGCCCACGTTGATCGCCATGTCTCCACCTCCTGTGGGGTCCGGAGGGGAGGTGGAGCCAAGGCGACGATTGCGCCGGTCAGGCCAGGCCGAGCACCGCGGCGTACTGGAGGCCCTTGTTGACCGACTTGCTGGTGGGTTCGGCCTGCGGGTAGTTGTTCGTGACGTGCACGGTGGTGCGGTTGCCAGAGCTTCCCGGCACCATCCCCGGCGTGAGCGTCGCCACTGGACGCGGGGTGAACGCCTTGGAGAGCTGGCTGGCGATCCCGGACGCCCGCGCGAGCACCTTCGGCGCGGCCTGGGCGATGCCCTGGTCGAGCCCAGCCACCGCCATGCCGCCGACGTCGGCGAGGACCTGGCTCGGCGACTTCATCTTCAGCGACTTCTTGATCTGCGCGACGAGGGCGTTGGCGATGTCACGCATCGCGGCCTCGATCGCCTTCTTCTGCGAGACGATGCCGGTCAAGAAGCCCTTGCCCGCGTTCTTCCCGGCGTCGAACATCGCATCGGCGGCGGCGCGCCCGGCCTGCTTGGCGGCCTTCTCGATCATCCCGTACGTCGAGTTGATGCTCTTGAAGGTCGCCGAGTCGGCCTGGAGGATCGCCTGCCCGAGCTCGGTCCCGGCGTCGGGCCCGGCCTCGATGATCTGCTGCAGAAGCCCCTTCGACAGGCCGCGCTTGGCCAGCTTCTTGATCGTGTTCGCCCACGTCTTGACCTGCGCGAGCCGGCCCTTCAGCCCTTCTTGGATCTTCTGCGCGCTGACCGGGTTCTGGTCCGAGAACCCCATGTTCGACAGGCTCGCGAACTGGCGGCCCTGGTCGGCGATCTGCTTGGCGTACGCCATCGCGTCGGCCAGGACCTTGACGATCGTCTCGCGCTCCTTGGCGAGCTTGGCCAGCTCGCCGTTCCCGGAGCGGATCGACTCGACCAGGTGGTCCTTCACGCCGGAGGTGATCTTGCCGGATTTGAAGGCGTTCACCACGGCGTCGACCATGCGGCCCGCGGTGTCCTTGATCTTGGACTCTTCGCCTTGGAGGCCGAGCAGCCAGCCCTTGGCGGTGTCGGAGCCGATCGCCATCATGACCTTCGACGGCGAGGCGATGCCGAGCAGCTTCTTGATCCAGGAGATGAAGCCGGAGAAGAGGTTGCCGACGCTGGAGGTGAAGGAGTTCCAGGCGTTGACGAACCCCTCTTTGATGCCGTTGACCAGGTCTTTTCCGAGATCCCACAGCTTTTTGAAGGCGCCGGTGATGGTCTCGCCGAACTGTTTGACGCCGTTCTTGATCGTGTCCCAGGCGCCCTGGAAATCGCCCGTCAGGACCTTGGCCAGGGCGGTGACGATGCTGATCACCAGCGGCAGCACGGACGTTCCCAGCTCGATCAGCGGCGGCAAGAACGGCGTCACCGCGCCGACGATCTTGGTGAAGATCGACGCTAGCCCGAGCAGGATCGGCGACAGCGCCGTGATGAGCTGCACCAGCGGCGGCAGCAGACTCGTGGCGAGCTGCATGATCGGCGGCAAGATCGGCAGGATGGCCGAGATGAGCTGGCCGAAGATCTGCGCGAGCTGCGTGAAGATCGGCGACAGCGCCGTGATGGCCTGCTGGATGGTCTGCCCGAACAGCACGGCCATCTGCGAGATCGGCGGCAGCAGAGGAGTGATCGCCCCGACCAGGATCGTGATCGCCTGAACCAGCACGCCGCCCAGCGCGGCCGCGATCTGGCCGACGACCGGGATCAGCGGCGCGATCGCCGGGACAAGCCCGGTGATCAGCTGCGTCGCGAGCTGAGCGATTGGCGGCACGACCGGCAGCAGGGCCATGACGAGCTGCCCGAACGCCTGCGCGATCTGGCCGATCACCGGCCGGAGCTGCGTCAGCATCGGAGCCAGCGCCGAGGTCAGGGTCTGGCCGACCTGGAGCAGCACGGGGACCAGCGACGCGGCTAAGACGGCCACGAGCTGAAGCACGGGCGGCAGCAGCGGGATCAGCGCGGCGGCGAGCTGCGCGAACGACGCGACCAGCACACCGATCGACGGCCCGAGCTGGACCAGAACCGGCCCGAGCTGCCCGGCCAGCGTTTGCGCGATCAAGGTCAGGCCCGACATGAGCGGACCCGCCAGCGATACCGCTAGCGTCACCAGAGCGCCGAGCAGAGGAGCGACCGCCTGGAGCAGCCCACCGAGTCCGGTGATCAGGGTGGCCAGCAGGCCGGAGTTCTGGCCCAGCGCGGCCGAGATCGGCGCCAGGAAGCCGGCGAGCTGCGACCCGAACTGGCCGAGCTGTCCGGCGACCGCCGCCAGCATCGGGGTCACCGCCGCGACCACGCCCTGGATGGCGGGCAGCATCGGCCCGAGGAACTGCCCCAGCCCGGCGGTGAACTGGGTGATCAGCGGCGCGATCTGCTGGAACATCTGCTGGAGCGCGGGCGCGATCTGCGTGGAAGACATGCTCTTGAGCGACCCGGCCGCCTGCGTCAGCGGACCTTGCAGGACCGATGCGGCCTGCGCCAGGTCGGCCTGCACCGACTTCTTCATGTCCGCGAACGCGGCCTTGACCTTCGCGCTCTCCATCGCGGCTTTGATGCCGATGACCGCGATCCCGGCTGTGATCCCCGCGAAGACGCCGGCCAGCACGCCGCCCGCCGCGACCCCTGCCGCGCCCATTCCGACCAGCGCGAGCCCGGTCTTGCTGGCCAGTCCGAGCATCATCGGCGTGGCCGACAGGGACGCGGTGCCGAACTGCAGCAGGCCGGTGCTCATCGTGGCCAGCGCCCCGCGCACGGTCAGCGACGACAGCCGGACCAGGCCCGAGATGACCGTCCACGCGGTGTGCGCCCGGCGCAGGTTCGTCACCGCGCCGGAGATCCGGTCGTACGCCTGGGAGATGCGGTCGCGGGCCTCCTGCGCGGACGCCCACATGCCGCGCACCCCGGCCGCGATCCCGGCGGCGGCGGCCTGCACGCGGGGCCGCAGCGCGTCGACGGCCTTGCCGACCGCCATGGACGCTAGCTGGAACGCTAGCGCGACCGGGGAGAAGCCGAGCATGGCCGCGCGCAGCCCGGACATCTCGCCGTTCATCACCTTGCGGGCGATGATCACGGCGGCAGCCAGCAGCGCCAGGACCGCGATGACCTTCAAGAATGAGCGGCTGGACTCGGACTCGAACAGCCGCGAGGTGAACCCCATGACGCCCATCGCCTGGCCGAACACCCCGGCCACCGCGGACACCTTGGAGATCGCCCCGGACAGACCCCCCAGACTGCCGAGCACCCCGGAGACGACCTCGCCCAGCCGGGTGCCGGACAGGGCGGCGTTGATCGCCATCTCAGCCAGCGCGAGCCCGGCCTCCTTGGCGGCCGAAGCGACCGCGTCGCCCATCCTGGCCCCGGCCGCCGTCATGGCGTCCATGACCGCGCCGAACAACGGGCTCGCCGCGCGGGCCTTCGCGACCGCCGACGACAGCGTGCTCGACACCCGCTCCCTCAGATCGAGGGTGATGAACAGTTCGCCCACGTTCAGGCCCACAGCCGAACCTCCTCACCTGGTCACTGCTTGTCAGGGGTGAGGGCGCGGGCAATCCGCGTGTCAGCGTCGAGCAGACCGAGAACGCGGGTCCGCAGCCACCGCCAGGACCGGCCTTCCAGCGACGCGGGCGTCTCCAGGTCGATGCCGTAGACGGAGTGCAGGTCGCACTCGATCAGCGCCCACCGGCTCAGGAGGTCTTCCCAGCCGACCGCTTGCCCGTCGCCTGGGTAGGCCGGGTCCGGCTCGTACCACTCGTAGAGCCCCGTGATGGCGTCGAAGTCGCCGCCTCCGCCTTCGGGGCTTCGGATTCCGGGCCGGCGTCCCAGAACTTCGCCGCGGCTTCCTCATCACCGGCGATCCAGAGGAACGCGGTTACGCCGGCGTGCTTGAGCCGCGGCCACGACACCTCGTCGGCTCGCATCTCGTCATAGGCCGCGCCCAGGACACGCTGGTACAGGTCAACCTCGCCCGCGTCGTCGAGCTGCGCGGCGTCCACCTCCTTGCCGTTGGCGGCCGCGATGCCTGCGGTCATGAGCCGCTGGCAGAGCAGGCCGGTGTCGGCGTCCGGGGGCGGGACTCGGTAGGTCTTGCCGCCGATCGGGAGCGGCAGCGAGTCGTCGAAGAACTCGTCAAGATCACGGAACTTGGCCATGGGTCACGCCGCCGGGTTCGTGATCTCGACCGGCGCGCTCTGCCCCACGAACTCGATCTCGAAGGGCTCCAAGTCGGTGGTCTTACCACCGCTACCCTTGTAGTCCACGGTGGCGGTACCGGTGTAGGCGTCTGGCGCCCCGTCCCGCCTGTACCAGCGCACCTCGACGGACGCTTCCAGACCGACGACCCGGCCAGCGCGGCGGACGTAGTCCTGGCCCGGGTCAGGCACGAACGTGGGCGAGGAGTCGTCGCGCTTGCGGTTGCCTTTCGTCTTCAGCGTCCACGCCCTCTGCGTGGCCACCTCGGACGCCCAGCCGTCGCCGTCGAAATCCGAGTCGTCCTCGGTCTTGGTCTTGATCTCCTCCTCGAACGAGGTCAGGCCCCGGATCTTCGTCCAGGTCGCCGAGGCGTCGGGCGTGGTGTTGACCTCCACGACCCAGTCCTTGGCCAGCAGGGATCGCCATCCCATAGGGGTGCCTCCTCAGGCATGCGAGAGAGCCGCTAGCCGAACCGCTAGCGGATAAGGAAGAAGGTCAGTCGCGGTGGCGCGTCGGCCAGTGCACCGTCAGCTCGTAGGAGTCGGCCCGCTCCCACCGGCCGGAATCGTCTCGGCCCAGCGGGGCGACGATGCGCCGTTGCGCGAGCAGCACGAACACGCCCGTCACCAGCCGGATGTCGGCCAGGCCGTGCACCTGGTCGTAGACGCCGTCGGCGAGGTCGTCAACGAGGCGCGGGTCAGCGCCGCCCCGCATGCGGGCCTGGACCTGCACGACGGTGTCGGCGTTGACCGGGTCGTCCAGGCTCGTGCCCGTGCCGTACATGGCCAACGCGATCGCGCCGTCCGGGGACGGCGGCAGCCCACCGATCGTCAGCGCGGTCTGCGCCGGCGTGTAGACGCCGTCCGGGTCCCAGTCCCCGACCCCGCCAGCGGCGAGGAGCTGAGCGAGCCCGGTCAGCAGCTTGCGGGAGAAGCCCGGCGGCGGCACGGTCACGACAACGCCCGCTCGATCGCCGCGGCGATGATCCGCTCGATGACCTCGGCCTCCTCGCGGGCCGGGTTCTCCAGGTACTTCCACTCGCGGCCGGGCAGGTGGTTCAGGCCCGGCGTCTCATGCTGGTACACCGCGTACGGCGTCCCGTAGGAGACGGCCGCGCGCAGCTCCGACCGGTCCACGCTGGTGGCCCCCGACCGCTCCAGGTCGCCAAACTCCAGCGGCACCCGCTGCCGGGACGCCTGCAAGACGTGCTCGGCGGACAGCTCCAGGCCCTCGACGGCACCTGCCTTCCAGCGCGTGTTGATCTCGGCAGGGGTGTGGCCTGGCCGCCACTCTTCCGACCTCATTTGCACACCACCTCCACGTGGTCAGGGGTGGGCAGTCGGCCGCCGTCGCGGTTGAAACTCGCGATGGCGATCATCTGGCGGCCGTTGGCGGTGATCCGCGAGCCTGCCGGGCAGCGCGTGCCCGGCAGGAAGAAGATCGTGGTGTCGCTGACGACTTCGGTTCCTTCGTCGTCGCGGACCATCCGCCGCTCGTCATCGATCAGGCACGGCTCGTCCTCGATCGGCGGCTCATACAGTGGCCCGTACGCGCCGTTGCCGCGGAACGGCTCGATCGTGGCGGTGTGCGGCAACACCCACTGCGGCAGCGAAGTCCCCATGGTTCCTCCCCCCGCTCACCAGTAGGGGCCGTCGATGACGTAACCCGGCAGCAGCCCGGCCGCGCGCAGGATCGACACGGCGTCCTGGGCGTAGCGCGGCGGGCCGGCCGCGCCGCCGCCGCCGCGTTCGAGCTGGACACTGCCGATCTTCACCGTGCCGAAAGCGGAAGCGACGCCGTAGGGATCGCCCACCGCCCGCGACCACGCGGCCTGCGCGCACGTCGCCCGCGTGATCGCCTCGCGCTCCCTCGCGTCGGCCGGACTGCCGTCTCCGCCCACGCGGTAGACGGCGCACAGGAGCAGCTCGTCGATCCGCTCCGACGCGCGCTCCAGGTCGCCGTCGATGTCTGCCGGTGCCGGGGCTTTGGTGTAGTCGGCGAAGTCCTGGGCGGTCGCGTACACCAGCACGCTGACCCCCTACGGCTCTTCGAGGACCGCGACGGTCAGGCCGGTGACGCCGCTGTAGTTGATCCACACCTTGCCGTCGCTGCGCCGGTAGACGGCGGGGAGCGGCGGGACGAGCACGTCGCCCGTGGTCGCGGGGATTGTGTACGGCCGGTCGGTGATGTCCTGGCCGTCCACGGTGCCGGGGATCTCGATCGTGATCGTCTTCGGCGTGCCGTCAGTGTTCTTGAACCGCAGCCTGCGCTTCTCGGACCAGGCGAACGCGTTGCCGTCCACGTTCGCGTTGTTCGGCAGCGCCGCTGCGAGGTTCAGGCCGGCGCGCGGCACGGCCGTGACGGTGAGATCAGTCCTCGCCATTGACGATGTCTCCCTCCTGGCCGAACTCCTCGATCAGCGCCTGCTTGGACAGGGCCTGCGCGTCCCGGGGTTTCATGCCGCGCTGGATCGCGTACGCGACCCATTCCTTCTTCGGCTCATGCTCAGCGGGCCGGGTGATCGCGGTGGCCACGTCGGCCAGTCCCGGCCCGGCCTGCCCCTGCACGGGGCCTGCGGCGGGCTCGTCCGGCACGCCGATGAGGATCCACACCTCCAGCGCGTCCAGACGCGCCGACCGGTGCGGGTACTGCACGACCTGGCCGGTGTTGACGTTCTTGTACTGGTAGGTGGAGGAGACATCGGCGTGGATGTCCTCCACCTTGGACAGTGCGCCCATCGCGTTGACGTTCTCCCGTGCCGTCAGGGCGCCCATGTGGTCGACGGGAGTCCGGGGGCCGGGCATCAGAAGTTGGCGTCCTTCTCGATGTCCACCTGGATGATGAGGTCGGTCGGGCTGCCTCCGGCCGACACGACGGTGACGGCCAGGGTGTCGCCTTCCAGGAAGCGCCGGTTGGCAAGCCCCGCGAGTGAACCGGCCATCCAGGTGCTCGCGCTGCTCACCGACAGGTCGCCGGTGAGCAGGTTGGTGGTGACTGGCGAGCCGTTGGACGGGTTGATGGTGGTCCTGGTGCCGTTGACGGCCGCGGCGGTGCCGCCGACGCGGTAGGCGCGGACGGCCTTGATCTTGCACGGGACGGACGCCCGCCACAGCACGAAGGAGCCGGCCGCGATGTCGGCCCCCTTCAGGGTGAGCGTCTTCTCGGTGAGGCGCGGCTTGTATGCCATCGTGGAACTTCTCCTTCAGGAAGAAGACCACTAGCTGTTTCGCTAGCGGCTTTCGGCGTTAGTTGTCCACGTCCTTGACGAGAACGGCGCGGTTCGGGTCCAGGGTCTTGGTGCCGTAAAGGGTGTCGATGGAAATGACGTCCTGCTTGAGGTCGATGTCGTAATCCATGACCACCCTGAGCGAAAAGCCCTTGTAATTCGCGACGACTGCATTTGCGGCACCCTGCGGCAAAATCAGGGGGCGGGTGACGAGGCAGAACGCAGTCCTGTGGAACGCCACACCGACTTCGCTCTTGCTGTTTCCCGACGTCTGCGGCGGCACCTTGATGTTCTGGGTCGAATACGCGTCGAACCCGAAAACGCGACGGCCGAGCGACGCTTCCCGAAGGCCGTCGGTGTCGCCGCGCACGTCGAGCTGATGGAACAGCGGGTCGGACAGCCAGTGAGCCTTGACCTGCGGACCGATCACCACGGACCGCTGAGACGGGGACACGTTGCGCTCGTTGAGCACACGGTCGGCGTCGATCATCACCTTGGGCGTGTCCCACGTGTGAATGTTCGGCAGGCCGCCGTTCCCCACTTCCTGGGAAATGTCGTCCCGGAGGGCGAGAAGGTCGCGGTCGATTTTCTGAGAAATCGCCTCCATCGCCGGGTTAAGGAGCTGCGTGGCGAAGTCCTGAATTTGCAGCGTCATTTCCTCAGCAGTAACAGCGAAGGAAACGTCCGCGAAATGGTTCAGCCGCACCGGAATATCGGTCTCGACGGCGTTCTGGATCTGGATACCGGCGCTACGGTCGTACTCGTAGGCGTCGAACGTCGCGGGCTTTCGGACGTTCACGGTGTCGCCCTGCTTACCGGCGAAATCCTCGTCCAGGTCCCGGTGAACCAGTTGGGCCATGACACAGGTTTCATAAAGCGTCGCGAGCGCTGCACGCGCGATGACCTGCGGAGTGAGGAATACATTGGCCATAAGGCCGTCTCCTTACAATGAAAAAGCGCTAGCGAATCAGCTAGCGCTGCGGCAGAGCCGCTCGTCAGGGCGTGGACTCGCGCTTGCGGCGCTTGCGGAAGTCGTCCACGGTGAGCTGGTCCTCGCCGGTGCGTCCGCCGGGCCCGCCGCCGAACTCGCCTCCGGACTTGGTGTGGGCCGCCGCCTGGGCCGCCGCGAACTTCGGGTTCTCCTCGACCGCCTTCTGGATCGTGGCGGTGACCGTCTCGGCGAACGCCTTGTCACTCGGGTCGAGGTCGCGGACGTTCGCCAGGAACGACCGGCTGTCGAGAAGCGCTTCGGCGTCGGCGCCGGCCTTGAGGGACTGGCGCACGACGGCGAGCTCGATCTGCGTCCGGCGCAGCAGGTTCGCGGTGTCGCTGTTCTGCTGCGTGAGCGCGGCCTTCTCGCCCGTGAGCTGCTCGATGACCTCGGCCGGGTCGAGAGGCTTCTCCTCCTCCGGAGCGAGGCCGAGCGCTTTGGCGATCTGCTGGGCCACCTCCTGGCGAGCGGTCTCGACGAGCTGTTCGGCGGTGGGGCCGTCCGGCTTGGTCTCGCTCTGCTTGCGCAGGTCGGCGAGCTGGGTGCGGAACTCCGCGGCCTCGGCCCTGGTGTCCTTGATCAGCTTCTGTGCCCAGGTGGGCAGGTCGGCGACCTTGCGCGGGTCGGCGACCGTGGGCTGATCCGGCTCGACGGGGGCGCCCGTGACCTCGGCGCCGCCGTCCGCGTCCGCGGGGGCGGGTGCGGCGGGCTGGCCTTCGGGCGCTGCTTCGGAGCCGCCCGCGATCAGGAAGATCGGGCGGCCATCAGCTCGGTAGCCGAGTAGCGCGCCGGGCGCGGTCGGCAGGGTGTGGTGCTTCACGGTGTGGCCCTCCTGGAGCCGGACATGACGAAGGCCCGCGCCTGGCGGACCGTGGATGCGGAAGTGTGCTGGTCAGCGGGGCCGGGGCAGGCCCTTCGAGGTGGAGATGCGACGGGCGTCGGCCCGGTACTCGCGGGCCGTCGCGAGAGCTTTCTTCTTCGCCTCGGGGGTGAGGGCTGCGGCGGCCCGGCGCTCCCATTCGCGGGCCTGCCGCATCCTGCGGCGGACCTGCTGGGTGTCGTCGTAACTGCCGCTGGTCGCGGGTTTGGCCGCGGCCCGGGTGACGCCGGGCAGGTAGGCCGACAGCGAGTGGCGGCATCCCGGATGCAGGAGTCCCGCGAGACGGGCCTGCTCAACAGTCGCGGTCACGCGGACGGTGACCGGCTCGTTGGTGAGCAGGTTGACCTCTTCACGGTCCCCGCTCCCCCCGCGCTGGGAGAGCACCTTGCCCTCCCAGGGGTCACACCGGGAGCACGAGTACGGCGTGGTCGAGACGATCACCAGGTCGATGCCCGCGTCCCGCAGAGTCGCAAGGTGGCCGTCCACGGCCGCGCGCGCGGTCGCGGTTCTCATCGCCATCTCGACGTAGGACTCCAGGTTCCACCTGCGGATCGTGTCGGGCGGCCCGATCCCCGTCACCCCCCGGGCGGCGAGCCGGGCCAGCGCTTCCTGCGCCGCCTCGCGCCGGGTCTGCGCGCCGGTCAGCGCCCGGCCCGCGGTCTCGGCGATGACCTGCCGGTAGATGTCATCGACCGCGCGCAGCGCGGCCAGCTCGACGGCAGCGATCTTCTCGATGGTCTGCCGGGCCAGCTCGTCCACGCCCTGCCCTGGGTTGATCAGCTTCTCGGAGCCGAGCCGGCGTGCGTCCCGGAGGACTTGTTCCAGGCGTTTGCGGACCTTGGCGTCATGCACGCCGAGGACGGCGTTGATGACGGCCTGGTCCATCCCGGCCGCCCACGCTCCGAGCACCGACTTGCGCGCGGCGGCCTTCGCGGCGCGCTGCAGCCGGCCGATGATCCGCTCAGCCTCCTTGCGGAGCTGGGCAAGTTCGGCGAGCCGCGCGGCCTCCCACGCGTGCAGGTCCTCGTCGGCCTGGTCGACGCCGTCGGCGACTCGGGCCGCGATCCGCTGGAGAAGCACCTGTTCGGCGTCGGCGTACATGTCGGCGACACGCTGGGCCTGCTCGATCGCTGTGGCGATCTCCCGCGTAGGAGAGTCCATCAGCTTGCCGTTTCGCTAGCTGATAAATCGTCGGCCTCGGGAAGGATCATCTCGCGCAGCTCGGCAGGATCTGGGGCGTTCAGGCCATGCTCGTCGCGCAGGCGGTCCACCTCGGCCTTGACCTGGGTGTCCTCCCACTCGGGGTGCAGCATGCGGATCCGCGTGTCGAGGCTGGCGGACTGGGCGCGGTTGAGCATGTCCAGTGTGCGTGACAGCGCTTCCGGGTCGGGTGTAACACCATCCGGCCATTCGACCTGCGCCCGCTCCGCGACGACCTTGGTGCCGTAGACCGCGTTGTCGATCGCGAGCAGGCACTCCGACAACCAGCTCAGGGCCGGTGTCCAGTAGCCGATCTTGCGGCGTCTGGTGGTGAAGCTCCTGCGCTCGCGGGAGTGGATCTCGGTCGCGGTCGCAGCCGCGCCCTCCCCCGCCTCCCCGAAGGACTGGACGCTGTAGCCCGCACCCCTCAGGATTTGGGCGAGCAAGCTCTTGGCGGTGGCCTGGTGCTCGGCCACGCGGATGTCGAACTGGCTGACGGTGATCATAGATGAGCCGCTGCCACCGGGCGGTGGCAGCATCCCGAGCGGCGCGTAGACCTCGCGGTCGGGGTCGAACATCGCGCCCCTGCCCCGGCCGGTGTTTTGCAAGTAGACCTCGGGAACGATGATGCGGCCCTTGCCGAGCCGCAGGTCCCGCATCCAGCTCGTGAACGTCTCATCCAAGCTGTCCATCAGGATCTCGACGCCGGCGTAGTCGGAGCGGCCGAGCGCCGTGCCGCGGAGCGTCCGGTGCGGCCTCATGTTGGGCACGTAGTGCACGAGCAGGCCGCGGTAGTGGCTGTCGAATCCGCCCTCGGCGTCCACCAGTTCGCTGAACGACTCCGTTTCCGGAAGGTCCTGCAGCGGCACCTGCATGCCGAGCCGATCGGCATCTCCTCGGTACAGCCCGTGGAAGACGCGTCCGAACTCGTGCCGTTCGAGGTGCCGCCACACCTCGTGCTCGTCCTCATGGACGATCCGCCAGAACGTGACGGCCTTCAGCCTGCCCTTGGAGAACTCCGGCACGGCCGCGTCAGCCGGGACGGTGTCGATGATCGGCATGTCCGACAGTTCGGTGTCCCAGCCTGCACGCAGAAAGACACCGCCGTGCGCGGCGGCAAGCTCGCCGCCTTCCAGCAGGACCGGGATCACGCCGCCGTCGGCGAGGATCTTGTCGAGCCGCTTCTGGCTCGGGGTGCCGGATAGGCGCAGCGATGGCGGCTCGGAGAACAAGAGGTCGGCGGACGTGGACGCGATGTCCGCCGCGATCGGAACATGGATCTTCGTGGAGCGGGCCTGCCCTGCTGGGACCGGTGTCCCCCAGAACATGCGGGTGATCCTGTTGAGCCACCCTCCGCCCCGGACGAGCGGCCGATCCCAGCCCTTCAGATCCAGGCCGATGCCGGGAACCACCCCAGCCCCGTACACCCTCGCGAGCTGGTCCGGATCGCCCGCGTACCAGGCGCCATGCTGGGCGTACAGGAGCATCTCCGGTTTCATCACCGGGGGCGGCCACTCCTGATCAGTGGTGGGGAGCGGCACGTCAATCCCTCTCTTTCTCCGCCAGCAGCCGCGCGAGCGTCAGCCACGAGTCGGCCAGGCCCTCCATGCGCTGCATGCGCGGCAGCTCGTCCTCGAGTTCGGCATTCAGCAGCAGGCGGGCGGCGTGGTCGATGGCGTCGTCGAACGTCATGCGTCAGGTGATGGGGACGAGCCCGGACGGCAGGACCGGCCGCTCACTGGGCGTGGTGACGCGCACCCACCCCTGATAGGTGCCGTCCACCAGGACCAGAGCGCCTGGGCCGACACGGATCCGGGCCCGTGCTCCGGCCCGGCCCGCTGCTCCCCAGGAGGCCGGATGCCACTGGCCTTCGGTCGGCTCCTGGCCCGGCGCCGTGAACGCGACCTCGACCTGTTCGCTGCCGGAGGCGTTCTCGACGAAAAACTCCAGGTACTCCAGCGACAGGCTGCTCATGGGTTCCACGCCCCCGCGCCCCCTTCCGACGAATCGAGCGGACCAGGAGCGGATCGGCAGGCCGACCCGCAGTGGCGGGGTACGGCGCTGCATCAGGCTCGGGGAGCCGCCTCCGGCGACGCGACCGATACGGAACGTCTTCGACCCGCGCAGCGACAACACGTTGCCCGTCGACGCGGCCTGGCCCACTGGCCCGCCTTGAGCCCGGTTGACCGTCCGGGCTTGCCCGACGCCCACCACGCGCGGCGCGATGTACGCCTTGCCCAGGCGCATGGAGCGGACCGTCCCGGATGTGACGACCTGATGGGCCTGCGGGTCGCTGCTGATCGTCCGCGCGACTCCGCTCGCCGCGGCCTGGCCCGTTGTCCTGCGCTTGATGCGGACGACGGCAGCGGTGGATCCCGTGCCTGTGACATGGCCAGCAGCCCGCATCCTGGTCGGGACTGTCGCTGTGGCCGTGCCGGACGCTGACGCCGGGTTGATCGTCCGCTTCTTGACCGCCACCAACGGCCGGGCGACACCTGCCGCGGCAACCTGTCTGGCCTGCCTGGAGCGAGCGGCCAGTGCGGCGGACGTCACGCCCTGCGTCTGGACTCGGGCCGCGATCAGGTCCGGCGACCGGGTGAGCACCGGACGGTTGGGGTAGGCGCGGCCTGCTCTCGCCATGGCGTTGCCTCCTCTACCAAGTCGCGGCGCGGTGCACGGCAGCAGACGTCATCGGGACGGCGCGGCCGGACCCAGGCGCCGGGATTCGGAGCGTGAAGCCGTGGGCGGCGTAGAGGCCGGCGGCTCCGACCGTGTGGTTGCGCACCGCACTGGTCGCGCTCGTCAGGGTCTGCCTGGTCAGTTGTGCTGTCACGTACCGGTCGGTCAGGTCGCAGACCTCAGTCGTCGATCCCGGGGCAGTCCAGGAGCGCTCCGACGTGGAGGTGTAGTCATCGCCAGCCACCCACCGCAGTTCCAGGTCGCCGATACCGGGTGACGGTCCGGCCGGGCTGGTGACCGTGGTGAGCAGCGTGGCGGAAGTCTGATCAGGGGACGCGGTGAACAGGGGGGCATCCAGTTGCGCATCCGTGACGGCGATCACGGCGACGGCCAGGTACTCCGTAGGCGCCGCCAGAGTCCACGCGGTCTCGCCAGGCACGGCCGGCTTCCACCAGACGCCGGACGAGATGACGCCCTTCGTGCTCTCGCCGCTCCCGTTGACGGTGGCCTTCGACATCAAGGGCTGCCACTCCGGCGTCCCGCCGGTCAAGGAGATGCCGAAGGTAGAACTCTCGTTGGCTACGAAGGCCAGCAGCAGATCAGCAGGTGCCGCCGTAGAAGGCGTCGGGATCGAGGTGACGGCACCCGTCAGCGTGGTGATCTCTGGACGGACTGAAGGCATTCAGCACCGTTCGACCCACAGGCAGGCCGTGATCGACACTGCCGCGGCGAACTTGGCGCGCAGCACGAACCCCGTGTTCGTCCCGCAGTCCGGCGAGTCCCCGAGCGGCAGGTCATACAGGACCGTCGCGCCATTGGGCGTGAGCGGCCAGTAGTCGACCGGCGTGAGCACGGTCGGTTCCTTGGTCGCTGCCCACGCAGAGGCCGCCAGGAACCCCGGCGTGATCGGGCGGCCGTAGAGCTGCTGAGGCGTGACCCCTGTCGAGTCCGCGGTGCCGGGCGGATTCGTCGCGAACGTCGCCGTGCACAGCTCGATGTCGCCTGGCACGCCTGAGGCGGTGCCGAGCGTGCCGATCCTGATCTTCTTGATCTCCAGACCGAACGAGGCGGGGGCGAGCACGCCGAGCACGCTGCGCGCGGTCCCGGCGGCCAGCGTGACGGCGGCGGGGGTGATGGCGGAGTATCCCGTTTTAGCCATGGTCACACCGCCCCGTAGAAGCCGGCCGGGTCGATCTGCATGACGATGTTGCTGCCGTCGGGGGTGAGGGGGAAGTCGTGCGCCGTCATGGGGATGACCTGGCCGTCGGGTGCGGCGGTGGCGGGCCGGTAACAGACCAAGACTTTCGCCCACGCTCCCCCGGCGGCCTGCACCGCCAGCCAGGTCTGGTCGGGGATGTCGATGTCCATCCGGTCGAGAGCGTCGTTCGGGGCCAGCGCGTTCAGGTCAGCGGCGCCGAGAACCTTCCTGGCGTAGCCCGCGTTCGTGGCCTCGTCGGTCGGGCCGGACAGGATGTCGGCCAGCGTGTCCTTGTCCTTCAGGAGGGCGTCACTCTCGACATTCGCCGCGGCCAGGGCGACGATGATCAGCGCCGATGTGGCTGGGTCGCCGGTCTTGACCCGGTTGTACAGTTCGACGCTCCTGCCCTTGCTGATGTTGAACTCGAAGTCGGCCACAGGGGCCCTCCTCCTTGGTTGGGGTGTCGTGCGGGATGAGGAATCACCAGGTGGCCGAGCGGTGCACGGCGGTGACGGGCATCAGTGACCGGGGCGCCGACGTGTCGAGGAGCGGGCCGATCCAGTCCTGGTCGGACCAGGCCACAGAGTCGGTGTAGCGGGGCGCACCGCTGACGTTCTCGCCTCCGTACCGGGCAACCATCCAGGTAGTGGCGGTGCGGAGGACGGGGCCGGACAGTTCGATGGTGGGGGTGCTCGACTCTGGCTCGGTGTAGATCCGGGCAAGGGCGGTACTGACGGCGGCGGGGCTGGCCTGCAGTTCGACCCGCACCCAGCCCGCGGGCGGGGAGAAGGTCACGTAGTCCATCCAGGCATCCGCGGTGCCCGGGGCGCCCTTGTAGAGCACGGCCGCGCCTTCGATGAAGCCGACGCTGAGGTACTCGCCGTTGGCCATCTGCAGGGAGACGAGGTCGTAGTTGTACGTCTGGCAGAACACATAGGCCCTCACCCAGCGGTTGCCGCTGCCGGTCAAGCTGTGCTCGACGTAGCCTGTGGCGCCATCCGCGATCAGCCCTGACAGGCTGCCACGGTGGACTCGGGCGTTGCTGTACGTCATGGCGGTTGCGGTGAAGAACGCTGTGCCGGATGACGCGCTGTTCGCGGGAGTGATGGCCTGGCCGGGAGTACCGCCATCGAAGCTGTTGCTCGCTCCTGCCATCGCACTCCTCCCCTCGAAGGTGAGGTGCGGGGTGTGATCCCTGGCCGCCAGCTGCCCCTCAACAACGGGGGGCCAGGGATCACACCTGCTGCTCGACGCAGGCCACGTGAGGGCGTGCGGAGCGGGCCCGCCCCAGCTGTAGGTGCGGGGCGGACGATCGAAAAAGTTCGGTCTGCTACCAGCGGCTGGCCCGCTGGCTGGCGAGAGGGGGTACGAGGCGGCTGCCCTGCGAGGCCGGCACGGTGGAGCCGATCCACCCCTGGTCGCTCACGGCGACGTCGTCGATCCACCATCCGTCAGGGGTCACGAAGTTCGCTGTGCTGAACGCCGCATACACGCCGTTGAGGTTGCCGGAGACGCTGGCGGTAGGTGTGGCAGCGTCCGCGTCGTTGAACAACCTGGTCTCTGCAGGTCCGTTGAGGTCCCACATTGTCTCGATCCGGACCCACCTGCCAGTGGCCATGACCGCTGTGGTGACGCCCAGCGACTGAAACGTAGGCGTGGAGCTGGCAGCAGTGAACAGCTCCAGTCGGCCATCTGGGCGGACGGCCACGTACTGATTGAGCTGTGAGCCGCTGTCGATCGATTGGATACGCGCAACGACATTCGGCAGTGTCAGCGTGTAGATGTAGGAGCGCAGGTACCAGGGCCCGAAGAATGACGACGCGCAGTACCACTTCAGCGTGTAGTACAGGAACGAGCTCGATGCTGAGAGCAGTCCGCGGGCTGGCGAACTGGCGTACACCAAGGGGTCGGCGGAGTAGAACGGATCGCCGCTGACTCCTCCGGAGTTGGCGACCGTCACGGTCTGTCCCGCGACACCGCCGTCGAAGCTGTTGCGGTAGACCGTCACGTGCTCTCCTGCGTCGAGGTGATCTTGGCCCGGCCCTGTCCTCACGCGGAGGGCGTGCGATCCGGAACGGAAGGAGAGGACCGGGTGGCCGATGGTCAGTAGGCGGGGAGGGGCTCCAGCAGCGGCGCCCACGCGGCCTGCGTGGTGTGCAGGCCGTAGCGGGCGGCATCCATGCTGTGGTCGTCCAGCTTGATCGGGACGTCGTCGCCGATGGCGGCCTTCTTGTCGTCCCACGAGTAGCTACCGACCTCGGACAGCCAGCCCTGGCAGCTCCGGTGGATGCGCAGGTGGTCAGCGGCGAGCAGGTTGGCGACGGTGCGGATGCCGTCGAGGACGCTGTTGTCGCCCATCGTGGGAAGCAGCCCGTCACGGTGCAACTGCGTGATGAACGACGCGGCGGACGGATCCACCACGATCCACTCCGGTGCGACGCCGGACGTGCCGGGCCCATAACTGCCGGGGAACGTGTCGAGCCAGCGGCCCAGCCTGGCGCTGTACTCCGCGTCGGTAAGCTGCCGGCGTTCCTGGCGGGAGTCGTAGCGCCACTCCCCCGCGAGGTAGACACGGCGCTGCCGGTCGGCGTCAGGTGTGGAGACGCCGACCAAGATCGCGGCGAACGGGTTGACCGTGCCGTAGTCCACGCCCACGCTGATCCAGCGCTCCATCAGCGGCAGGTGGTCCACGACGTGCCGGTCGGGGTCGAAGGAGTCGAAGATCATGCCCTCCGCCATGCACCACTCGCCCAGGATGTAGCGGCGGTACCAGAGCCCCGAATACTCGGCCTTCAGGTTGTTGACGTACGCCGGATCCAGCGACGGGTTGTCGTCCAAGACGAAGTGCCAGAACTTCAGGTTGAGCTCGCCCTGCCGCAGGATGAACCGCTGCCGCAGCCAATGGTTGGGCGCGTCCGGATTCGTCGTGCAGAAGATCATCGATCCTGGCACGCTGCACCGCGCGAGGAGCTGGTCCCAGAACGTTTCAGGGATCAAGGTCGCTTCGTCCACGTAGGCTCCGGCACAGGTCATTCCCCTGAGTCGTGACTCAGCGCGGATGTCGTTCGCCGAGACGATCTCGATCCGCCGGCCGAGCACGTTGGCGGTGGGTGCACCGCGGTTGTAGAAGATCCGCCGCGAGACGGGCCCGGTGAGTGCGGGGTCCATCAACGGCTCGAACACATTCCGCGCCACGGTGTCGTTCGTTTTCCCGACCACGACCAGGGAGCCGCCGCGTGGTGCTGTCGCGACGTACATCAGCCAGCGCAAGAGGCTGGCGATGGTCTTGCCGGATCTGACTGCGCCGCTCCAGATGTTGATGCGGGCGGTCGCCTCGGCGATGGAGCGGGCCTGCTTGGCTGACAGGGAGACGGGAGCGGTCACCTGATGACCTCGACCGCTTCCACCACCTCCACCTCCTCGGCGTCCAGGACGGCGGACGGAAGCGCGGCTTGGCCGTTGGTGGCCTGGATCTGCGCGAACAGGTTGCCCAGCAGGGAGACGACGTCGCTGTTCTCGGCGCCGTTGCGGTTGAGGAGGTCGAGGCCGAGCAAGCTGCTGCGGCGGGCGATCAGCCGCTCGACGGCTTCGACGGCCTTGACGTCGCCGCCGCACGCGGAGGTCCACAGGGCGGCCATCATCCGGTCGAGCCGGTCGATCTCGATTTGCAGGAGCTGCTCGCTGGACTCCTGCTGGGCGCGAGAGGCCATCTGGAGGGCGCGCGTGACGTCCTTCGAGGCGGCGGCTTGGCTGCTGTAGCCGAGCTTGTCGGCGATCGTCTTGTACTGGACGCCTGCCAGCCTCATCTGGACGGCTTTGGTGCGCCGTTCAGCGATTGCGACCGCTCGGGCCTTAGTAGGACGGGCCATGAGGGAACCCCCGAATATGTGAATTGTGACCACGGACACCATCCGTGGTCGCGATCAATGGGTTAATCTGCGGAAATGCAGCACGTCAAAATGATCACCATTCAGCAACCGTGGGCCGCCCTCGTCGTGTACGGATACGTGGACGAGAATGGAAATCGGCAGTTTAAGGACGTCGAGAATCGGTCATGGACGACCGCTTATCAGGGGAAACTATTGATCCACGCCGCGCGAAAAATCGACCCGGCCGGCATGCAAAGGGTGGACGCCCTCGGGCTGGACGTCGTAGGGACGTTGCACCGCGGGGTGATGCTCGGGTCGGTCGTGCTGGGCGAGATCGTGCGCGACAGCGGCAGCCCGTGGGCCCGGCCGTTCCGCCAGCACTGGCAGATCTCCGAGCCGAGCCCGGCCGTGCGCCTGCTGGAGGTGCGGGGCCAGCAGGGGCGGCTGTTCGATCCACCGGCCGACTGGCAGCGGGGATTTTCCGAGACCGATGCGTCCCGGGCTGCGTTGTCGCGGGTCAGGGACGCTGAGCCGGATGACCTCGGATCGCCCTTCCGGCTCCGGGTAGATCCGGCGGCGGCCCTGATGGCCGCGCTCAACGTGACGTGAGCCGGGCGGCGGGGGGCACGTACTCGAAAGAGATCACTCCGAGTCTGCGCGGGTCCAGGGACTGTTCATGCATCCAGGCGTGCTTGCTGGCGGTGCCCAGCTTGCGGTCCTGGCGCTGCATGCGCCAGCGCGGGCTCCGGGCCCGGTAAGCGTTGAGCGCCGGATGGGAGGAGACGGCGCGCATCCGGTAGCCGCGCTCATACAGATATTGGCCCATCCATTCCGTCATCCGGCCGCCGAGCGACAATCCCTGGTAATCGGGTAGCACCACCGTGCGATGTGCCATTTTCAGATTCCGCGTGCGCGGGTGCTGGAAATGCCGGTAGCTGGTGAACGCGGCCAATTCGCCGTCCACATATCCGGCGAAGCATTGTGCGGCCGGGTGCAGGTCAGCGGTCAGATAGTGATGGCGGCTAAACACTCGCCAAAGGGAGCGGTCCGCCTGGTGAATCGAGAGTCGGACTTCTGGCCGGGGTTGAACCGACCTCCACGTAAACGCGGCGGCGGCGACGTCGTAGGTCCAGTCCGGCTGCAGCCAGTCCTCGACGTCGTAGTGGCAGGTGACAGCGACGAGCTGGCGCTTACGGCGGCGGACCGCCTTCTGCACCGCGTGCGAGGCAATCCGCGCGACCTGCCGGTCCACGACGCTCGTGAACTCGTCGATCACGACCAGGCCCTCCGACTCGGCCAGCGCTCGCGCGAGCCCAGCGCGGAACGCCTCCCCGTTCGAGAGCGTCGCATAAGGCCTGAGCCAGGCCGGCGGCGAGTTCAAGCCGACCGCACCGAGCAGCCCGACGACGTCCTTGATCGACATGCCGGTCGGAAAGTCGTCCACGAGCGCCCGATCACTCCACTCCTGGGCGCCGACGAGGGCGTCCGGCCAGAGCTGCCGGGCGATCGTGGACTTCCCCGCCCCGCTGGGGCCGACGAGCAGGCCGACGTTCCACGACTTGTCCTCGACGGGCAGGTTGACGCTCCACGAGCTGGCCAGCTTCTCACTGACGGGCACGTCGAACAGGCCCTGCAACTGGAGCACCCGCGCGCTCCGTTTGACGGGCGACGACAGTGAAATTTCGGCTTGCATTCGCTCCCCCGCTCCTAGCGGCTACCGTGACTTTGTGGCGATTACAGACACGTGGAGCTGGATCCAGTTTGTGAACACCATGTCCGGCGTGGTGGCCGGTGGATCACTCACCATTCTTAGTGGATGGTTTCTCTTCACGCGACAGAGGCAGGAGACTCACGCATCAGAGCTCCGCGCTCTGGAGCGAGCGTCCGCCAAGGAAGCTTTGGACATAGTGGCCCAGATCGCCAGGTATCCACGGAAGCCCGAACAGTCGGAGGAATGGCAACCATCGGAGCAGGATGAGCGCGAGGCACATGATCGATGGTTGTCAGGACGGAACGACCTACTAGCCAATCTCATGGCTACCAGCCTCGATCTTCCCGACGAGCTTTATCAGCGGGTTAAGCAGGCGTCCGAGGCGATGGGATTCAACGATGGGATGTGGCTCACGTTCCATCTTCCCGAACTTCGGGAACGGCGCGTCCGGGAGGTCTTGTGTGACGACATCATCGACTGCTTGCGGGCCACTCGGCGACGCCAGCGTCTGCCTGAACCGTCCGTCGATGTCGCTGCCGTGCTTGGCTGGTCCGGAGACTTTCGCGAACGCGAGGAAGAGATCGACCGCAAGGCAGAGGAGAGCTATCGGGAGGCGATGCGGAGGCGCGCCGCTGCGGAGTCGTAGGGACATCAGGGCAACGAAACCTGTCCTCCAATGGGGCCGCAAACCTTATTTCACCTAGGTACGATAGTGGCATGGCAGGGATCGAACGGATCACGCAACCCACCCTGGACGTCCTTGAAATCCTCATCACCGCAGAAGGCGCTGATGAACAGATCCACGGCTGGGCAATCATGAAAGCGACCGGGCGAGCCGGTCCAACTGTTTATAAGGTGCTTGACCGGCTCGAAGATGCAAACATGATCAGCGGAGAGTGGGAAGAACTGGGCCCCGACCAGTCGGGCCCCCGCCGCCGCTTCTACCGCCTCACAGGCGAAGGTGCTCTGGCCGCTCGCACACTTCTCGCCCAGCGCCGCCCGGCAGCACTCAAGCCTCACCCTACGTTCGGATCCGCCGCACTCAGGCACTTGAGTGGCCTGCTCCCAGGGAGCGGCTGGTGAGCAGCATCGAGATCATCTCTGGGATCGGCTTGGGGTTGATGGTCAATGAGCTGTGCGACCTCTCCCCCTGGCTTGCGCGCGGAGTGGTCCGGTGGGCCGCTCGCCTTCAGTACGGCCGGACAGATAGGGCGACAATGCGCGCCGAAGAGCTTCAGGCACTGATCAACGAACGGCCAGGAAAGCTTTTCAAACTGGTAACTGCGCTTGGATTCGCAGCCGCGGCTTCTGCGGGGGCTCTCCGACAGGTCCCAATCGAGTGGGATTCGGCATACATGCGAGAGCTATGGATCCGATCCTCCGCTGCCCGATATGTCATCACCGTTGGCCTTTTGAGCGTGGCAATTACCTACGCAGCAAGCCTTGCGATGAAGCCAGCAGACTGGCCTTATCCGATCATCTTCGGCGCAGCTTACCTTCTTGGGGCTGCCATCTACGAAGTGGTTGGAAAGCTAGCCGCTAGGAAGAAGGGCCAAGTTCCCGGCCGCCCGTCGCGCTCGCCCTAGATCTAGCCAGCAATACCAGCCAGGAATTACCGACGTCACACAAGGGTCACATCAGCGCTCTTACCTGCCATCCTTCGTCGGCCAGGCGCTCCAGGAGGCGGGTCTGCTCTTCCTCGTTGTCGCAGGTGACGATGATGCCCCACACCTCAGGGCGGACGTCCTCGTCGGCGTCACCCGGCTCGGGCAGCTCCTCCTCGGGCTGATGGTCGTCGGCCGCGGCCATCCGGGTGAGGTCGTCGTCGGTGTAGCCGGTCGCCGCGAGAAGGTCCGGGTCGGCGTCGCGGATGTCGGCCAGGACCTCGGCGAGCATCCGCTCTTCCCAGCCACCTTTCTCGGTGGTGCGGTTGTTCGCGATCAGGTATGCCTCGGCGTCCGCGTCGCTGCGGCTCGACCAGCCGCGCACGATCGGCGGCAGCCACGTTCCGTCGTCGTCGATCAGGACGCCTTCGGGTGGGGACTCTCCTTCGGCGGCCATCTCCTCAAGGACCTGGAGACGGCCGTGACCGACAACGAGCCGGCCGGTCCGCTCATCCAGCTCGCCGGCGATGACGCAGCCGAACTCCTCGACCGAGCGGCGGATGGTGGGGAGGTCGTGCTCCTTGGGATTGCGGACTGCGCGCGGGATCGCGTGCAAGCGCATGTGCTCGATGCGGCGCATCAGCCCTCCGTGCTCTGCGCGCAGTAGCCGTACTGGGCTCGCTCGTCGCTGAGCTGGCGGGCGATGAGCGCGCACGCGAGCACGTCCCAGGTGTGGGTTTCGACGGCTTCGTCGAGGATGCTCACGGCCGAGCCGGTGATCCGGTTCCGGCCGTTCGTCTTGGTGGGGATGCCGCCGTTCGGGGTCTCCCAGTCCACACTCCAAGCCCACTTGGCCCGCTTGAGCCTGGGGCGGCCGAGGCGTTGCCGCTGGAGGGTGAGCTGCACCTGATGGGAGTCGCCCTCGGGCATCTTGATCCAGCCGAGCACCGGCCCCTCAACCGTCTCGTAGCTGTACCTCTTCGGCCCGAACAGCGCCTGGACCAGGTCGAGGCTGATGGAGCCGTGCATCCACCATGGGTCGTCACGTGACCAGTGGTTCTCGCGCGCCCACCACTTCCAGCGGATCGTCCACTCGCCGATCGACACGTTGATGACGCGGGACTCGTAGCCCTCGGGGACGAGGCGGCGCTGTAGCCACGTGCCGAACGCTTCGGTGTGGAGGTAGAGCGCGCCGAGCGGCCACACCCGCATGTGCCCGGATACGGGGTGATCGGCCCCGGCCGCGCCGATGGTGAGCTGGGCGGAGAAGACGCCGAACGTCTTGCCGAGGACGAGCTCGCCGCCGAGAGTGCCGGTCGGCCGGTCTGGCCACGGGCCGGGCCCCCACGTTGTCGAGCCGAGAGCCTGCATGGCCTGGGTGAACTGAGGCGTGTACACCTTGCCGTTGTAGGGCTGTCCGACGTCGAAGTGCTTCACAGGCAGGTTGCCTTGCGGGTCAGGGCGGACACCGCACCGGTCACACACCACCCACCGGGCCGCGTCGGTGCCGGGCGGCGTCGGCCCGTACCCGTCGACCACCGGCTTGTGACCACGGAGCCTGCACCAGAGCATGAGGCGCGGCACCTGGTGCGCCCAGAACCCGCGGTGGACGAGCATGCCGCGCTGGCGGCCGTCGCGCTTGAGGTAGTCGGTCGAGTGCCACCACATGATCAGTTCTCCGAGGTGTGAGAGATGTCAGGCGCGGGGCGGCCAGTGCCAGGTGCCGGGCTGGCCGCCCTCGATCCGGCCGGTGACCCAGTAGGTGTCGTTGCCGTCCACGTGGACCTGGAGGTTGGCGTGGCCGGTACCGGACGTGCGCACGACCATGGCGGGGAAGACGTCGCCGGCCATGACGCGGGAGCCGACGTGCGCGAAGTGGCCGTCTCTGCCGGTCTGGCCGGGGAGCGCGGGAGTGCGGCCCCGCTGGAACGCCTCGTAGTCGTCGCGGCGCCGATTGATGGCATCGGCGTCTTCGTCGGTCAGCTGGTCATGGACGATGCGGCCGAGGGTCGGCACGGCGCTCATGCGGAGGGCTCCTGCGCTGGTTGAGGGCATACGAAAAGGCCCTGGACCGGGGAGTATCCAGGGCCTAGCTCGTGATCTTGAGTCTCAGGGGGAACTCTCGGGGGTATCCCGAGGTGTTGGGAGGGTCGCGTTCGTGCGGGAGGGACGCTTACAACGGTTTCCCTGAACCTCGCACGCGCTTGCAAACCGGTGTGTACCGACACCAATTCCAGACTGATCATGAGGGTACACACGGTTGTCAAGCGACGGCAAGTGGCAGCTCGGGGCAAGTGGCGCTGGTGGCGAACGATAGATCGGGGCCCCTGCGGAATGACTTCGATCGCAATGCCGTCTGGAGCTATCTCACGGGCAGCGTGGTAGGCACCTCTGCATCAACGCCGTATGCGACCCACATGATCACGACGATGGCCATCATGTAGGTGCTGGCCAGCTTGGTCGTGTAGGCGGCCGAGGGAAGACGTTACCCATAACACTGAATCGTGCCGTGCTCCAAGTGAGCTTCCGTGTCGGTTCTATTGTATTGAAGATTGCATGCAACCGGCGGATCTATCGGTATCTGGCACTCCCATACGCCCCCAGAGGGAGTTGCGTAAGCAGTCTCTAGATCGAGGGTCTTGCGACAGTGTCCAGGCATATCTCTTATGCCGCCCAGGCTTTTCTTCCCGTCAGCGGAGTAGCAGATGCCACTGTTGAGATCGCTGCTTTTGAACTTGTTTACGGCGTCCGGCACTCCCTTCTCGACCCTGCAGACTTGATCGAGATCTATCTGAGAGGCGCATAGCTTTAGATTTTTCACCGCGAGTTTATAGTAGCCACAGTAGCTATCTAGCTTGACGCCGCCGAGATGGACCGGTTTGGTTGCGGAGCGGACTCCCCAAAGGAATCCAGAGATAAGAACTGCGAGAATCATCAAGAGAGAAACGCTAATCTTGACGATCTTTGGCCAGCTCTTTATGAAGGCTGCGATTTTTGCTACTAAATCCCAAACGGTATTTAAGGCGCCCGTATCCATCTTATACATCCCCAGCCACGCGCGTGCACAGTGGGACTGATCTTGGAATTGCTACCCGCTCGATCTCTTACACGTATCTCGTTGGCGCAGATCTGTCAAGGCCCAGATCTGCATTGCGCACGCCCATTGAGGCTGCAATTTGTCCGTTATTAAATTCGCGCTTCTAAGGCCCCCCTTTGCGGCACAAGGTGTTCCAACACCACGCCTGGCTGCGGTCATCATGATCGCTCGCCCCGACGACTGTGACTCTGGCGGCGCGGTGCGCTCCTCCGGCTCCTATTCAGCGGCTGGACTGCATCCCCGACTCGGGTGGGGACGGAGGTCACTCGATGGACGCGGCGACCAGGTCGGAGGGGTCGTCCTCCACTGCCTAGCGGCGGTGAGGTAAATGTCGGCGGTCGAGGACTGCGCGTGGTCCAGCGCCTCCTGGATCTTCTTCACGCTGACGCCTGCCTCCTCGGCGAGCGTGGCGAAGGTGTGCCGCAGCTTGTGTGGGTGCAGTCCCTCGATCCCGGCCGGACGGCCGATGCGTCGGACCAGCTCGTACACGTCCTTGCGGTCGAGGCGCCGGCCGATGGCGGACGCGAACAGCGGGCCGGTCAGCGCCGCCACCGCCACCGCCACCCCGGCCCGCTCGGCGCGGTCGGTCAGGTACACGTCGATCGCGTGCGCCGCCGCCGGCGGGACCTTGCGCGTCTTCGCCTTGTCGCCCTTGCCGACGATGCGCAAGGTGCGGTGACCGCGCCTGCAGATACTCTTGCAGCGCGGTCAACCTCGATGCCCATCCGCTCTGCTCGGCGATCGTCCAGTAGTCGTGCTTCGCCTCTCACCGCCGTCGCGAGGCTGGCGCATGCCGGGCCGAGTGATGCCCTCTAGGCCCGCCGTCACGGTCGCGGTCGTGACGGCGATCCCGATGTCCTGAGACTCGCCGGGAAGCCTGCTGGAGTTTCCTGGGCCAGATCGATGCAATGACCTACATGACACCAACAGAGGATGGGTCCGGCTCCGAAGTGCAATCACCGGCCGCCTTACCCCAGCCACAGGAGTCCTCGTGGTTGGGGCGGCTACTTCTGCGGCGTTCTCCGGTCGCAGCGCCCACAGCGGAGGAACTACGGACGCTGACGGTCAAGGAGCGTCAGGAGCTGTGGGACGCCCACCGACCACGCCCACTACAGGCGCTCACTTCCCTTGCTACCACCGTTGGCGTGTTGGTAGGTGTCATCTTTACGGCATTCGGCCTCGTCTACACCGCTCGCACCCTGGCCGCCACCCAAGAAGGTCAGGTCACTGACCGCTACACGAAAGCCGTTGAGCAGCTTGCCTCTCCCGCTACTGATGTACGTCTCGGCGCTCTCTATGCCCTGCAGCGCATCGCCATAGATTCCTCTCGCGACCGTCCTACCATTCGCAACCTGCTCGCTGCCTTCGTTCGCAACCACGACGCTTGCAGTGTCCAGCCACTGCCGAAACAGTGCAGCATGAAGGATTCGGAGGCTGGTGCCGGGCTCCGAATTGAGCTAACACAGCTGCCGACTGATACTCGCACAGCGCTGAACATCGCTCGAGCTCTGACAGTTGCCGGAGACGACCGACTCGATCTTGCCCGGGTACGCTTCCCCTCTGTTGATCTACGTGGCATAGACCTGAGCGGCATGAATTTGACCGCCGCGACGCTGCGGGGTGCAGACCTGAGCAACTCAATCCTGATCGCTACGAATCTACGTGGCGCAAACTTGACTCGCGCATCCTTGAATGACGCGAACATGAGCGGCGCAGATCTCGGTCTTGACGGGGTCTCTGCCGCAGACATGAGAAATACCCAGTTAGGCAGGACGAACCTCAGGGGCGCCAACCTCAACGGCGTAGATTTAAGCAATGCGAACATGATTCTGGCTGATCTTCGTAACGCAGAGCTGATGGCCGCGGACCTGACCAAGGTAGTGGCGTGGCAAGCAAATATGTCCAGGGTGAGCCTGACCAATGCGTCCCTGAAAGACGCGGATCTACGCGAAGTAGACCTGCGCGGCGCTTACCTGGGCGGGATGAAGGAAATGTCACCAGAGCAGGTGCGGAAGATGGCCATCACCGACGCCACCACCACGTTCTAAACCTTCCGGCTACGCCTCTGCCAACGCATCTCGCCCGTTGACGTCGTGGAGGACGACAGCAGCGGCACTGCTTCTTACTCACGATGAGAGATTATCGTGAGCCATCGACTTTGATCACAAAGCGGCGGAGGGGCACCCTCGCTCAGCCAATCCCCCCTCGACCAAGCTCACCCACGACGCGTCGGCCCCCACTTCACCGGCTGCCGTGTGGCAGCGCGCACCGATTCCCGCAACACCTCCATGAGATCGACCTCCTTTCTCAGCACGTCTTCAGCGCGTGACCGCACCACCGGCTTCTCCCCTGACCGGTCAACGACTACGTCCGGTCTCAGCTCAGGCGCAGACCGACCGAGATGCCAGCCCAACTCGGCCGCCTTTCTAACCAGCTCATCAACCTCGGCGAATCCAAGAGAGGCGCCTTCCGTGCCGGCCTGCGCCAACTCCTCCTCAACACCTTCCCGAGCCTGCTCCACTTCGGCGAGCTCCACCGCCACCCCCGCCGCCTCCAAATGCTTCACCCGTCCGATCGCCGCAGCTAACGGACGACGCAGTGCCCACACCGCGACCACCACCGCCACAGGCCAGGCGAGAGAACCCACGAGAGACGCCACCAGTTCGAAACCCGACATGACAGAGAATCGCAGGTCAGCTGCCCCACGTTACTGCCAGACCATGCCCCTTGCGCGGCAACTCCCGCTCAGCCCGAGGCAACTCGACAACTTCAGACTGCGCGACCGTTGGGTCGCCTCCATATTGCTTACATCGGATTGTGTCGAGCAGGAGGAACACGCGAATGGAGCGCTTCCCCTTGGGTTCTGGGCGATCCCAGATGATCGTCCAGTCTGCTACATCCTCCTGAGCCGTTCTTGCCGACGCACGTTCGCTCACTATCGCCGGAGGCGAGAAGGACTCCACGGCGGTATAGGAGGCAACGCCTGGAGCATCTTCATCAGCGAGGCCCGCTCTGGTCTCGTAGCAGCCGCCCACGACGTGGCGGAGCATCCCGCGCTCTCTGGTCCGGGCTGTCCCCATGAGCGTGTAGCGAACGTTACCCTTCGGCTGACTGATGGGCTCTACGGTCACAGACGTGATACCAAGCACAATGGAGGACTCGGAGACACTGCCACTCGGGCTGTCGGTGGGCGGAGCCGCAGGGGAAGCATCACCACCGCCGAAAATCGTTGCAGCAGCAGTAATGCCAGCTACAACAACGCCGCTCACAGCCGTAATCACCGCCACCAAGACGGCGTTCTTTGATGAAGACCCATCTGCTTCCGCGAGCTCAACCTGCCCGCCTTCAGTAGGAGCATCCTTCGGCGCGCGCTTCCTAGCAGACATGCTTCACCCGTCATCACACGAATCGTTGGCATTCCCCGCAGAGCACAGACCCTACGCGCGAACGCATCGTCTCGCAGACGTTCACTGATCGAGCTCTGGCACGCTACTCAGAGGCGTTCAACTCCTGACCCAACCGTCCCAGCTCGTCCGCAGCAGCACGCCGCGCCACATCATCCCGGCGCCGGAACTCCTCCACATCCGCACGCGCCACCCGCCACTCACCGCCATCCACCCAGGCAGGGATCACGCCCTCCTCCAACAGCTTCACCACGAAAGCCGGCGACACGTTCAACATGTCCGCCGCCCGCTGCACCGACAGCTCGCCCTGCACGTCCATCACACAACACCCCCTCCCCCGCAGCGTCCCCCAAAAGACCAGACCGACGCAACCAACCCCAACTCAGCCACCCGGAAGCACCGGCTACCGCGCCCCCGGTCACACCGCCGCACCTGCACGCCGCACGTGGCAGACTTGAGATCTGGCGCTCTTGCTGCGCTCGCCTTCCATATCGATAGGCCAGCTTCTCAACCATGGCCTGGCGGCATGAAAGGCGAGCGCAGCAAGAGCGCCAGTGACGCACACACTAAGCTGGCTCAGCCAGCTCATCGACGGACCCGTCCACCAGCTCGCCGACCTCCGCCACCTGATCGAGGAGATTCTCCTCACCGGCCTCGCCCTGATCGGCGCAGCGGCTGCACTCTCCCAAGCATGGAAGGGCAGCGGCCTGACCTATCCCAAGCGCAGGCGCGCCCCGCGGTTGCACCGCCGCGCCCGCACCTCCCGCTCTACCTGCAGAAGCCGGTCCAACCGCACCACCCGTCGGCCATCACCCCCCAGCATCGTTGTCGGCCCCGCCGCATCCGGAGGAAACCACCCCTCCCCCACCCACCGCCGAACCGACCCCACCGACACTCCACACCGGCCCGCAGCCGCAACGAGATCCACCCACACACCACCAGCATGAACCAAAAACCCGACACCAACTCCAGGCGCCCGTCAGGCCGGCTGCCGGGGGGTGGGGGGCTCGCCGACACGCGAAAGCCGCGCGGCCAATGACCGCGCGGCTTCCGGTTGGCTGCTGCTAGGGCCTGTACGGAGTTGAGATCAGAGGGATTGCCTGCGGTACGGCCGGTGGCCCTGGTAGGCCATCGAACATGGCGCGTGGAGACCTCACCG